>NZ_CAUQWC010000053.1:0-17200 GCF_963521695.1 uncultured Microbacterium sp.
GGGGGGGGGTGTCCGTCGGCTCCGCGGCGGCCGGGGGGGTTCGGGGGGGCGGGGGGGGCGGGGTGGCGGGGGGGGGTGGCCATCCCCTCCCCTCCGTCGAGATCAGCTGTCGCGATTTCCGGTCGCCGTCGGGCCCCATGATGCTGCCGTACGGATCCAGACAGCGACCCACGACGGCAGCGATCGCACCATCGCCGGCGAGACGCAGATCGACCCGCGAGGCGCCGGCGCGGCTCAGTGCCTTTCGAACCAAGACGTTATATCGCCCCCGATAACCCCTCTCCTACACTGGTCGAGTGAACATCCGAGCGGGCCGCGAGGCGGCGGGCATGAGCCAGGCCGAGCTCGCGCGCGCCGCGCGTGTGCCGCAGCCCAACATCTCCGCCTACGAGAACGGCCGTCGTCAGCCCAGCGCCGAGGTCCTCGACCGCATTCGGAGCGCCCTGGTCGGCAATCTGAACGACCGGCTCTTCCGTCACCGCGATGAGATTCACCGCCTCGTCACCGAGCATCACGCGACCGCCCCGCGCGTCTTCGGGTCCGTCGTCCGCGGCGAGGCGACCGGGTCGTCCGACGTCGACCTGCTCGTGGATTTCACCCCCGAGGCCGGGCTTCTGGACGAGATCGGGTTACGCCTCGCCCTCGCCGACCTTCTCCACGTCGAGGTGGATGTCGTGGCATCCGACACTCTGCGTGGCGAGTTTCGCGAGCGAGTGCTGCGCGAAGCTGTCGCGCTGTGACCGCCGACCGTCAGAAGACTCGGGATGCCGCGGCACGGGTCGTCGCGGTATGCGAAGTGATTGCGCAGATCGTCGCGCGCGGCGAGGACCACTTCATGACTGATGTGCAGGCGCAGTGGGCGGCAGAGATGGGACTGATCCGGATCGGCGAAGCCGTCGCGAAGATCCCCGTGTCCGTTCGCGGGCGCTTCGGTGACCAGCCGTGGCGGCAGATCATCGACATGCGCAATTTCGCAGCGCATCAGTACGACGACCTCGACCCGCACCGCGTCTGGCGGACCCTCACGCGGGACGTACCGCGGCTCCGCGAGTACCTCGCGGACGTCGTGCTGCCTGCCCTCTGAATCCGATCAGCGGCGAAGCCGATGTCCCTCGCGCGTCAACCCACCCAGAACGCGCAGGCCACCCCGGTGGAATAGGCAGCCACCACCCCTCGTTGGGATGGCGTGGCCCCCGTTCCCCACGAAAGGACCCCCGTGAGCCTGTTCAGCCCCACCACCGTCGGCGATGTCGACGTTCGCAACCGCGTGTCGCTCGCCCCGATGACCCGCCTCCGCGCCGACGCCAACGGCGTTCCCGGACCCATCGTCGCGAAGTACTACGCGCAGCGCGCGGGAATCGGCCTACTGGTCACCGAGGGTGTGTTCCCGAGCGCCGAGTCGCGTGCGTACCCGGGGCAGCCGGGCATCGTCACCGACGCGCAGGCCGCGGGTTGGGCGAAGGTCGCGGATGCCGTGCACGCCGAGGGCGGCGCAGTCTTCATGCAGCTCATGAACGGCGGACGCGTCACGCACCCCGACATCACCGGAACCGACCGCATCGTCGCTCCCTCGGCGATCGCGATCGAGGGTGAGACCCGCCTGGCCGACGGCACGAAGGTCGCCTACGCCACCCCCCACGCGCTCGAGACCGCCGAGCTGGCCACCGTCCGCGACGAGTTCGTCGCCGCCGCCCGCAAGGCAGTGGATGCCGGCTTCGACGGCGTCGAACTGCACGGCGCAAACGGCTACCTGCTGCACGAGTTCCTCTCCCCCGCCTCGAACCAGCGCGCCGACGGCTACGGCGGATCGCCCGAGGCCCGCGCCCGCTTCGTGATCGAGGTCGCCGAGGCCGTCGTGGCCGAGATCGGCGCTGGTCGCGTCGGCATCCGGATCTCGCCCGCCCACAACATTCAGGACGTGTGGGAGAAGGATGACGCCGAGACCCGCGCCACCTACGAGGCGCTCGTCGCCGGCCTCGCGCCCCTCGGACTCGCCTACCTCAGCGTGCTGCACGCCGACCCCGCAGGCGAGCTGATCCAGGATCTCCGCCGCGCGTTCGGCGGGACGTTCATCGTCAACACCGGCTTCTCGAGCGTCACCACGCGCGACGAGGCCGTGTCGGCCGTCGACGAGGGAATCGCCGACCTGGTCGCCGTCGGTCGCCCCGCGATCGCCAACCCCGACCTCGTGACGCGCTGGCAGCAGGGCGCCGACGAGAACCAGGTCGACCAGCCCACCGTCTACGGCGGCGACGAGCGCGGCTACACGGACTACCCGTTCCTCCAGGGCTGAGTCACGTCGAAGGGCCTCGCACGGACGGTGGATGCCGTTCGCGCGAGGCCCTTCCTCGTGTCCGGTGACGCCGGCCCCGGTGGGGCTCAGCCCACGGACGCCCGGATGCTCGCCCGCTTCCGGGCCTCGCTCTCGAGCTTCCGCTCCGCGAGGTCGACGATCGTGTCGAGCTGTGCGCGAGGGATGAACACGACGCCGTCGGCGTCGGCGACCACGACGTCGCCCGTGAGCACTGCGACGCCCCCGATCGCGACTGCGCCGCCGATCACCCCGGGACCGTTCTTGTAGGGACCGGCTGGCGTCACCCCGCGGGCGAAGACGGGGAGCCCGAGCTCGCGGATGGCGTCGACGTCACGCACGCACCCGTCGACGACAAAGCCCGCCACCCCGAGGCTCAGCGCCCGCTCGGCGATGAGGTCGCCGATCAGCGCCCTCGTGGTGTCGCCGAAGCCGTTGAGCACGATGACCTCGCCCGGTTGGACGACGTCGAGCGCCGCGTGCACGATCTGGTTGTCGCCCGCAGCCGTGAGCACGGTCAGCGCCGGCCCCACCAGACGCGCACCCACCCACGTCGGTGAGATGCCGGCATCCGGAGACCCGAGGCGCTGCATCGAGTCGACGACCGCCGAGGCGGCCAGGGGCGCGAGGCGCTCGCGCTCGGAGGCGCTGAGGGGAGCGCGCTCGTTGACGGCTGTCGCCACGGCCGAGGTCACGGCGAGACCTGCAGCAGTTCGTCGATGATGGGCGAGATCGTGGCTTCGCGCTCTTCCCAGAGCTTCGCGACCTCGGCTCCCGGCATCCAGGATGCGACGGTGGCGGCGTTGGTGAGCTTCTCGACGACCGCGGGGTCTTCGGCGGCGACCTTGAGGGCGGCCTCCAGCGAGGAGCGGATGTTCTCGGGCGTCTCCGCCGGCACCGACAGGGTGAAGCGGCTGTTCATCGGCGCCACCTCGTAGCCCTCGCCGGACAGCGTGGGCACGTCGGGCATGAGTTCGCTCTGCTCGTCCTCGACGATCGCGAGCAGGCGGATGTCGCCGGACTTGTACGGGCCGTAGAAGCTCGAGACCCCGCCGAGAGCGAAGTTCACCTCGCCCGACATCACGGCGGCCACCTTGTCGGCACCGCTGTTGTAGTGGACGATGTTGAACCCCAGGTCGAGTTCGTTCTCGAGGATGCGCAGGTTGACGTGGTCGTCGCCGGCGCGCGAGTCGGTTCCCGCCGTGATCGTGCCGGGGTCGTCTTCGACGGCGGCGAACAGGTCGTCGATGGTCTTGTAGGGGCTGTTCGCGGCCACGCCGATCACGACCGAGTTCGTGGCGAACGACCCGACCGGCAGGAAACTCTCGCGATCGAAGGTGGCGTTCTTCGAGGGGTCGAGGTAGCGACCGAGGATGGACGGGATGTTCGTGTAGCCGAACGTCGTCCCGTCGGGTGCCGAGGTGGCGAGCTTGCTGAGCCCGACGACCTGGCTGCCACCCTCGAGGTTCACGACCTGGATGTTGGCGCCGAGGGACTCCTGCATGGCCGGCGCGACGATGCGGGCCAGGATGTCGTTGCCGGCACCCGCTGCCGAGGGGACGATCCATTCGATGTCGGTCCCGGCGGCGGGCCAGGCCTCGTCGGCGCCGGCGCCGCCCGAGGCCGATCCGGTGGCGGACGAGCATCCGACGAGGGCCACGGCAGCCAGGGCTGCAACGGCGGTGAGGGTCAGGGAACGGATTCGCATGCTGTTTCTCCTTCTGGTGGGACGACGAATAAGTGGGGATGACGGATGTGTGCGGATGCCGAATGTGCGGGGACGGGACTAGGCGTCGACCCGTGCGCGGGACCGCGACCGCGACCGCATGAAGGCGGCGAGCGCGGGGCGAATCGCGCCGAGCGCGACGGCGAGGGCGCAGACCACGAGGAGGCCGGTGGCGATCGGGCTGCTCGTGAACACTCCCCAGTCGCCGCGCGAGAGCGCGAGCGACCGCTGGAAGTTCTCCTCGAGCATCGGGCCGAGAATGATCGCGAGCACGAGCGGCGTCAGCGGCACGCGCAGCAGGTGGAAGACGTAGCCGATCACGCCCGCGGCGACCATGACGAAGATCTCGAAGGTGCTGCCGTTGATCGAGTAGGTGCCGAGGAACATGAACGCGAGGATCGCGGCCATCAGGTAGGCGAACGGCAGGCGCAGCACGGCGATCCAGACGCGCACGAGCGGCACGTTGAGGATCAGCAGGATGACGTTGCCCACGAGGAAGCTGGCGATGATGGCCCAGGCGACCTCGGGGTTGTCGCGGAACAGCAGCGGTCCGGGGATGAGCCCGTTGACGGTGAACGCGCCCGCCATGATGGCGACCGTCGCCGATGTCGGGATGCCGAGGGTGAACAGCGGGATCATCGACGACACCGCGAGGGCGTTGTTGGCGGATTCGGGTCCCGCGACGCCCTCCATGGCGCCCCGGCCGAACTCGGAGCGGTGCTTCTTTGAGAAGCGCTTCTCGGCGGCGTACGAGGCCAGCGAGGTCGCGGCTCCGGGCGAGCCGGGGAGCAGGCCCATGAAGAAGCCGATGATCGAGCCGCGGAAGAACGGCTTCCACGAGCGGCGGAAGTCGTCGCGGGTGGGGTAGAGCCGTCCGATCGAGAGAGGTTTGGCGATGCCCGCGGGGCCGCGCTGGGCCTGGGCGAGGATCTCGCTGAGGCCGAAGGCGCCCATGACGATCGCGACGAGGCCGATGCCGTCGAAGAGCTGCGGCATGTCGAATCCGAAGCGCACGATGCCGACGCCCGGGTCGAGGCCCACCGTCGCGATCGCCAGGCCGACGCCGGCGCTGATGAGCGCCTTGGCGGGGTTGCTGCCCGCGAAGCTCGTGATGAGCAGCAGCCCGAGGAACGACACGAGGAACAGCTCGGGGGCGCCGAACTCCAGCGCGATCCGCGCGAAGGGGGCGACGAGCACGAACCCGACGACACCGACCAGCCCGCCGATGAACGAGCCCACCGCCGCGATCACGAGCGCCGGGCCGCCGCGGCCGCGCTTGGCGAGCTCGTAGCCATCGAGGGTCGTCGCCACCGACGAGGCTTCGCCGGGGATCCGCAGCAGGACGGCGGTGATCGTGCCGCCGAAGGCGGCGCCGTAGAGGATCGCGGCGAGCATGATGATCGCCGTCGTGGGCGAGAGCCCGAAGGTGACCGGGATGAGCAGCGACACGGCTGCTGCGGGCCCGAAGCCGGGCAGCACGCCAACGAGCATGCCGAGCACGCAGCCGAGCAGGGCGAAGAGCAGGTTCTCGGGGGTGAGGACGGTGAGGAGTCCTTGGAAGAGAGCGCCGAATTCCATGTCAGAGGCCGATCATCCGGAGCACGGTGATGCTCGAGTGCGGGAGGCCGGTGCCGAGCAGGTCGGCGAAGACGAACCGGCTGATGACGGCCACGCCGACCGCGATGAGAAGGGCGACCCACCAGCGGCGAGCGCTCACGAGGGTCATGACGCTGAGGAGGAGAAGCGTCATGGTGAGGAGGTACCCGAGCACCGGCAGGAGGATTGCCGCGAGCACGAGCGATCCCGCCACGATGGCGACGCGCAGCACTCCGCGACGGTCGGGGAGGGCGATGTCGTCATCCTCCTCATCGATGCCGTCGACGACGAGCACGCCGATCGCGGTGTCGGTGGGCGGGTCGACGCGGTTGCCCTCGAAGGGCGTCCGTGCGTCGTGCTCCGACCGGTTCGCCTCGCGCCGCTGCGTAGCAGCCGCGCCGAGCAGCTGCAGCGCCCAGAGGACCGCGCCGAGGGCGATCGTGGCTCCCGCGACGACCGGGAAGAACCCGGCGCCCACCCCGGTCACGTTCGTCAGGCCGTAGCCGAAGCCCGACACCATAACCGCGATGCCGGCGACGGCACCGATCGCCACGACACACCACTCCAGGTACTGCCGTGCCCTCGTCGGGGACGAGGTTTGCACCACATCAGACGCCATCGTCATCCGCCTCTCTGCGGGTTTCGTGCTAGGTGTGTGTGCAAGACCGTTATCGCAACTTGCGCACTTGCACAGGATTGCAGGATGGTCCAGACTTGTCAACAACCGACCCGCTCGATCGGCGTCGTGCCTCGAAGGAGAGAACATGAGCTTCCGCGCCGTCGCGACTCGCAACACCGCCGCCCTGAGCACCACGGAGCAGAAGGTCATGACGGTGCTGCTCAGCGCCGCGACATCGTCGACGACGGCGGCCGACGTAGCCGCGCAGGCCGGCACGCACGAATCGACCGTGGTGCGCCTCGCGCAGAAGCTGGGCTACCGCGGATACCCCGACCTGCGCCGCGACCTGCGCGCCGACGAGGTGAACCCCGCGCTCTCCGGTGCGCCGATGCGGCAGGAGTCAGGCGCCGACCTGGCATCCTTCGTCGCCGACGAGCGAGCGGGACTTGAACGCCTGTCGGAGTTCGTCCCCCAGTCGGCGATCGACGCCGCCGCCCGCGACATCGCCGGTGCCGGGGTCGTCTACATCTTCGCCAACGGCGACGCCCGCTCGCTGCAGGAACTACTCGCCCGCCGCTTCCGCCGGTTGGGGATGGTCGTGGTTACCCTCTCGCCCCAGGCGAAAGACCTCGCCGAACGCTTCGTGCCGTTCGACTCCACCAGCATCCTGATCGGCTTCGCGCTGCGCGAGACGCCGCGGATGCTCCCCGCCCTCATCGCCGAGGCGCAGCGCCGACGCGGACGCAGCCTGCTCATCACCGACGTGCCCGGCGCCCAGTTCCGGCCCGCGCCCGACCACCTGATCGCGGCCCTCCGCAGCGCCGACAGCGAGTACCGCACCCTCTTCGTGCCGATGGCCATCTGCTACGCGCTCCAGCTCGCGGTCTATCACCTCGACTCCGAGCGGTACCACGCCGTGCGCGAAGACATCGACGGCCTCACCCGCATGCTCGGCGGCACCGACGAGATCCCCCTCCGGCCGTGACCGGCCCCGCCTGGCGGGCGGCACTCAGCACCCAGGCGGCACTGTCGCAAGCCTCGTGGGTCGGCGTGCGGCTGATGGTCGGCTACCGAGCGCTCGAGCTGGGCGGGGATCCGCTACTGCTCGCCGCGCTCGCGGCATCCTTCGCCGTCCCGACGATCGTCGCGGCGCTTCCCGCGGGTCGCATCTGCGACCGCGTCGGCGGCAGCACCGTCGCCTTCGCCGGCCTGCTCATCGCCTCGGCCGGTGCGATCGTCGTGCTCACCCTGCCGTCGACCGTCCTGCTGCTGTTCGCCGCGACCCTGACGATCGGCTTGGGCCACCTCTGCGTGATGATCGGCCAGCAGACCTTCGTCGCGCACGCGAGTCGCGGGGGCTCGATGGACAGCGGCTTCGGCACCCTCAGCGCCGCGGCATCCATCGGTCAATTGATCGGTCCCCCGGCCGTCACCATCGCCGCGACGCTCGCCGCGCGCGAGGAGCCCGACACGACCGCGGGCTTCGCCGTCTGCCTCGCCTTCACGGTGCTTGCTCAACCGCTGATCCTCTTCCTGCGCCGCGGCGACACGCACCGCCGCACCACCGCCGCGAAGGCCCCGCGCGTTCCGCTCTCGGCGGTGATGAAAGCCCCCGAGTTGTGGCGAGCCCTCGCCGTCAGCGGAGCCGTACTCGTGACGGTCGACCTGCTCTACACCTTCGTACCGCTGTGGGCGGTCGAGAAGGGCATCGCCCCGGTCACCGTCGGCCTGCTTCTCGCTCTCCGTGCCGTCGTCTCGGTCGTGAGTCGCCTCGGCCTCGCCCGCTTCGTCGCGCGATTCGGCCGCCGCACCCTGCTCGTCGCGGCGATGCTCATGGGCGTCGCGAGTCTCGTCGCCCTGCCCTTCGCGAACCAGTGGGGCGCGATCCCCGTGATGATCGCTCTCGGCATCGCCCTCGGCCTCCCCCAACCCCTGACGATGGCCTGGACGACCGCGATCACCCCTCCCGCGGTGCACGGCGCCGCCCTCGGCCTGCGCCTGACCGCCAACCGCGTGCTGCAGGTGCTGATCCCGGTGAGCGTGGGCCTCGTCGCCGGGCCATTCGGGCTCGTGGCGATCTTTTGGTCTAATGCGGCCGTGCTCGCCGTGGGGGTGGCGATCGTCGCGACTTCGCGCACAAGCGATCGAGATGGGGAGGGTTCGGAGTAGCGACGGCCTGTGCGGATCGGGGCGGTGTCGACGCATCGTGGGGCAAGAGCGGAAATGTCGCCACTGTGTGAGGTTGAACCGCGCCTCATTCCGGAAGCCATCGGCTGGCGTCGCCTACGACGGGTGACCATCTGATGAAGTACGAAGGCGTACTTGTGATGAGCCCGGCCGTGGAGAGTGCCGCTGCGAGCTAAACGAACCCGGCGATATCGCCCGGACGGGCCGCTGCTTCAGACGTGGGGCGGCCACGTTGAGGTCTCACTCGTACGCAGCGGATGCGTTATGCGCCTTCACTCAGCGGTACCGCATTCCGTGCACTAACTCGAGACCCTTGGAAGGGCTCGGATGCAGAAAATGGCTCAAGTTGACCACCGCAAGCCGCGAGAACCACCGATCTGCGCGGGTGTGTGGAGCGCCACCTGTATCGAACGACGTCTGAGAACGGACAACCGCCGATGGATTGGTGTCGAAGCGGCAGGGGATTTATCACGGGGGCAGCCAAAAGGTCAAAGCGCATCAATGTCATCCGCACCGTGGGGCTAGATTGTGCTAATGACATACAACCTCCCAGATCTGGACGACGATACCCGGCGCCGCATGCTGGAGGAGTTCGAGTCAGATGCTGCCCGCGGCGCCGTACTCCCGAGCGCGGTGGTCACGCCCGGGCGGGAAGCCGAATATCTCGACGCCCAAAGACAAGCTTTCGCTCAGCATGATCCCGACTGGCTCGCCGAAAAAATCGAATTCTCAGGGATGCTCGCGACGCAGCAGGCAAACGGGGCACGTGTCAACGCGACCGCTGCCGCCAAACGCCTCGCTGCGGGGCAGTTCGGCGCCTACTACGCGCGCGCCGTAGGCGGTCGCGCGGTCGATGAGGGCCGCGCCATCGAGGTATACCGTGCGCGCCACTCCGCCAATCCGCGAGCCGGCTCCGATGCCAAAATCGGCACGCGCCCCGATCCGGCGGCTCTGCTGGCGGACCTGCGTGACAACTCCACCACGCCAGGCAGCTTCGCGATACTGCCTGAGGTTGGTAGCGGCATCTCGGTCAAGCTCGTCTGACGGGTGCCAAGATCTGTCAAGACCAGTGAACCCCTGGCCGTGCGAGGTGGGAAGGATCTTTGACATTGGCTTACGGGGCTTCCTCCCGGCTTCGCTCATCGAGCTGTGCCGTGTCCGCGACCTGACGCCGTACCTCGGTCAGGAGATCGAGGCCAAGATTCTCGAGCTCGACAAGAACCGCAACAACGTCGTGCTCTCGCGCCGCGCTCTGTTCGAGCAGACACATTCCGAGTCGCGCACCATGTTCATAAGCGCTTGCGCGAAAAGTGCCGTGGCCTCGCCCTGCTGGCGCCAATCTTCTCGTACCGCCACTATCGCGATGTGGAGCTCTCGCGATGCGACGCGATAATCCGAATGTCCGCGATCTTCGCGCCGAAACGCAGCGCGACCAGGCGACGGCCGGTCATCGGTGCTTTAATGATATCCATTAGGACGGTGTACGGCCGTCGCGCGGTTTCGATCATCCAACCCTTGCGAGACAGATTCTCTCTTCAGCACTACGAGGACAGGCGGATGCCGACCGCGGAGGGCACCGTTGAGTTCGCATGCTGGTCGCTGGTAGGCACGCCTAAAACGGATTGTAAACCCGCCGATGTCGAGAGTGAATCGCAGCTTTCGCGGGGGCGATCAGACTAGAACGGTCTCAGGTTGTTGATGCGATACCCCTCGCCGTCGCGATGAACGTCCTCGACATCAGCCGTGAAGCTTCCCAGCATAGAGATCGCTTGCTCCTCCGCCGTGAACGGCGGGAGGTTCCTCTTCATCACCGCACGGGAGCCGATGCGGGTCCCGTCGTCATCGAAGAGCTCCACGGTGAAGGAGGGCCTATTGTGTGGGAAAGCATGATAATTCGGCTGGACGATTGCGTACACGTGTGACTCCTTCTGGCCGCCGTCGGTGACGGACCGCTATTTACAATCTGGCTAGAGGTCGAGCCCTTTACTGGGAGTATCGACCGGTGCCGCGATAACCGCGCGGACCGCGGCGGCCTCGACTTGGTCGAGTAGTTCCCACCAAGCTCTCCGGGGTGAGCCGGCAAAGTCAACCCAGGGCGAGAGCGAAGCCCCCTAACCGGTCTGTCGGCCGCGCAGCCGCTCATACAAACCGAAGTCGAGCACCAGCTCCACCAGCTGCCCAGGTTCGAGCTTCCGGATCGCGGCGAGCACCTCGGCACTCGCGGTCTCGTGCGACCACAGGGCGTCTTCGAGCACGACCTGGAGCGCGGGCGAGTTCGAGAAGTCGACCTTCGTGTTATTGCGCGCCTGCTCCGCGAGCCCGGCATCCTCCACGGCCTCGATCAGCAGTCCTTCGATCGCACCGACCTTGTGCTCGTCTTTCGCGGCGAGATCACCGAGGTAGTTGTTCACCTTCTCGATCAGCTCGTATGTCGACGCACGCTCCTTCTCGCGCAACTTGGCCATGCCAGCTTCCGTCACACCGCGCAGGCCGTCGGCTTCACCGGATGCGAGCGCGATGTCTTCCTGCTTGAGCTTCTCGAGCTTGTAGTGCGTGAGCACAACGTCCGAAACGTCAACGATCTCGCTGCCGCTAGCATCCAGAGCCCGGATTCGCCGGCCGAGCAGGTCGGCGAACACCGAGAATTTCTCGTAACGAGGATCGCCGAAGTGCAGCACTTGCGAGAAGAAGGCGTACGAAGTGACGTACTGGGCGAGCGTGGCGCGGAAGTCAGCCAGGCGCTCACGCTCCTCCTCGTCATTGGTCGAGGCAAGCCACCGTGTCTTGAACCGCTCGACCGCGGGGTCGAGGTGCGACGACAGCGCGTTGTGCACGGCCCCCGGGGTGCGCGAGACGGTAGTCCAGTCCGCCCACACCTGATCGACCTCGGCCCAGGTGAAAACGCCGACTGCGTCGAGCTTGTTGAGCTGGTTCGCGACGAGGTCGGGGTCGGAGCAGGTCTCGACGCGGGCATCCTCGTAATACTCCTGGAACGCAGCCTTGATCATCGACGGGTCGTTGACGAAGTCGAGTACGTAGGTCCCGGTTTTGCCGGGCATCACCCGGTTCAGCCGCGACAGGGTCTGCACGGCGGCGATCCCCGAAAGCTGCTTATCGACGTACATCGCCACCAGCAGCGGCTGATCGAACCCGGTCTGGTACTTGTTCGCGACGATCAACACGTGATGGTCGGGCTGGGCGAACACGTCGGCGAGGTCGCGTCCCTTGAGGGTCGGATTCATGGATGCCTCGGTGACCGTCGGCGGGGTGACGACGGGCAGTGCCGCGACATCGGGGTCGGGCACCTCGCCCGAGAACGCCACGAGCGCCCGCAGCGGCAGTCCGCGCTCGGTGGCGAGCTTCTCGAACGCCCTCGCATAGCGCACGGCGGCGGCCCGCGACGAGGTGACGATCATCGCCTTGGCGCGCCCGCCGAGCTGCGGCTGCACGACCTCGCGGAAGTGCGTGATGATCTCCGACACCTTCGAGGCGATGTTGGTCGGGTGCAGCTCAACGAGCCCGATGAGCGCCCGCGTGCCGGTGCGCACGTCGATCTCGTCGCTGGCGGTGGTGCCGGAGGAGTAGGAAGCTGCGGCACCCGTCCCCCCCTTCGCGATCCGGGCGGCCATCTCGTAGGTCGTGTAGTTGCGCAGCACGTCGAGGATGAAGCCCTCCTCAATGGCCTGCTTCATCGGGTACAGGTCGAAGGGGCGGGGCTTGCCGTCGGATCCCGGGGTTCCAAACAGTTCGAGTGTCTTCGCCTTGGGTGTGGCGGTGAACGCGAAGAAGCTCAGCCGGTGGTCGGTATCGGCGTGAGCGGCCATCGCGACCAGGGCGTCCTGGTCGGCACCGGGCTCGTCGTCGTCGATGTCGACGGCGTCGCCTAGGTACAGCAGCGTCTTGAGCGCACCGGCGGCGGCCCCCGACTGCGACGAGTGCGCTTCGTCGGCGATCACCGCGAAGCGCTTGCCGGCGAGCGCCCCGCCCTTCTCGCGGATCTGCTTGAGCGCGTGCGGGAACGTCTGCAGGGTGACGCCGATGATCGGGATGCCGTCGGCCAGGGCCCCGGCTAGTTGAGCGGTCTTAGACCCGTCGGAGCCCCGGGTGACCGCCTGGAACGTGCCGGTTGCAGTGACGAGCTGGTCGACCGCGTCCTGCAGCTGCCGGTCGAGCACCTGCCGGTCGGCAATCACGATGACGGAATCGAACACCTTCTCACCCTCGGGCGTGTGGAGCGACGCGAGGCGGTGGGCGGTCCACGCGATCGAGTCGGTCTTGCCCGAGCCGGCTGAGTGCTGGATCAGGTACTTATGCCCCGGTCCGTCTGCGCGGGCCGCGGCCGTGAGGGCGGTGACTGCACGCCATTGGTGGAAACGCGGGAACCGGACCTGCGACCGCCTGATCGGCCGACCCGTCAGGGGATCGGTCTGCTTATCGTGATTCGTATACACGAACTTGGTGAGGATCGTCAGCCACGCATCGCGGTCGAGGACGTCTTCCCAGAAGTAGGCTGTGCGCGGCTTGTCACCGTTCGGGGCGTTTCCGGCTCCGCCATTGTTGCCGCGGTCGAACGGCAGGAACGACGTCGCCTCACCCGCGAGTCGCGTGGTCATCGCGATCTCGTCCTGTGTGAGCGCGAAGTGCACGAGCGCGCCACGCCCAACCGTCAGCAGCGGTTCGCCCTGCGGATGGCGATCGTGCTTGTACTGTGTGACCGCGTGCGCCAGGCTCTGCGCGAAGTTGGTCTTAATCTCCGCGGTGGCCACCGGAATGCCGTTGACGAAGAAGGCGAGATCGAGCCGGTCGTCCTTCTTCGTCGAATAGCGCAGCTCCGGCACGACCCGCAGGATGTTCCGCTCATACAACGCCGACATCGCCGTGTTGCGGTCGTCGGCGGGCGGCTGTTGCAGCATGCGGAACCGCTTGGCGCCGACGACGTCGAAGCCCTTGCGCAGCACAGAGAGGGTCCCGCCGCCCTGCTGCTCGTCGGTGGCGAGTGTGTCGGCGAGGCGCTTCAGGATGCGCTCGCGACCCTGCGCATCCTCTTCGCTCTTGCAGATCCTGCGAAGGTTCTTCTCGTCGTCGAGCGCCAGCCACGCGAGGACGTCGTCGGTATACAGCGCACGCTCACGGTCGTACCCCTCGGACGTGCCGACCTCCCACTCGTGGTCGGCGAGGTGCTGCACAATGAGCTTCTGGAACTCCGTCTCGGCATAGAGCGTGCTCATCGCGCCTCCTCGATGGCGGTCTGGATGCTGTCGACCACGGGCGCCTGTTTGGCAGTTACGTCGATCTGCCCGGTGACGGCGGCGGTGATGAGGGCGGCGCGCCGTTCTTTGGCGAGCGCGATCGCCCCGTCGATGTCAGCTCTCATCGCCGCGCGATCGGCCGTCAGACGTCTCACATCCTCAATAGCCGATCGCCGTGCAGATTCCTCTGGAAGCGGAATCGCGATACCGCCAAAGCGCTCAAACGAGATCTTTTGCATCGTCGAGCTCGCTCCTACTCTGATAGCCCTTACCGCGTCTCTATAAGCCCGCGTCAACATCCATGCACCGATGTACTCCGTCAGTCCGCCAGCAAACTTCACGCGCCAGAGGAGATCGGAGAGGTACAAAGTCGGGTGCTCCGTGTTGACATAAACAGCTCGACCGACGAGGTCTGGAGTGTTCGCTCGATTGACGATGATCGAGTCGGCGACAACGGGACAAGCCAATCGAGTAATCTCCGTACCGTCGATGACTGCCTTGTTCTCATTTGGGTCGAAGACGCCCTGCGAGACAGAGCCCGTCTTCAAGACACCGGGCGTACCCACTTCGGCAGGCCAGGAGGCAGCATTGACACTCACGCCAGCCGACTGAATCATGCCAAGTCGTTTGAGGGGCGCGTACTGCACATCAGAAATCCGGAACGCCATATCGACGCTTGCATCCAGCCGCTCGTCCTCCAGCCGTCGGAACAGCCCCAGGTCGGCGAGGAAGGCGTCAATTTCGGCTGTCTCGTGGTCGAGGTAGTTCGCGATCTGCTGCGCCTCGTCTGCGCTGGGCGCGGGGATCCGCAGGTTACGCAGAGTGTCCTGGCTGAGCCCCACACGTGTGACTCCCGGGGTGCGCCGAGCGAACTCCGCGCGGGTGGAAGTGGAGTCAAACGCATATTTAAGGAACCGCCCGTAACGTTTGTCGAACGGGCGATACACAGCCAAGTGGTAGCCGTAGACAACCCCCGAAAGGTCCTCTGGCACAAACGCCGGCCGACCGATGTCGTCCGATGTCTCCGAGTCCTTCGTTATCACGACATCGCCTGCAGAAACAGCGAACCGTTCGATCTGATCGACCGTCGCGGTCGCCTCCATGAAGTCCATCTCCGCCGTGATGACGTCGTTGTAGTAGACATCGGTGTAATTGCACAGCCGAACCCGCGTGTCGCCTTCGTACTGCTTCTTGTCTACTGTGCTGACTGCCACGGAGGCCAGCACGTCAAGGGGCCAGGCTCGCCAACTCACGCCTTTACCGCTTCCAGCCGCGCCCTTATCCGGCCGAGCACCTCGTCCAGGTCGCGGTCGATCTCCTGGAGCGGTCGCGGCGGCGCGTACTCGTAGAAGTGGCGCATAAACGGGATCTCGGCGCCCTCCTTCGTCTTGGACTCGTCGATCCACGCGTCCGGCACGAACGGTTTGACCTCGCGCTCGAGGTACTCGTAAATTTCATCGTCCCATGGCACGTTCTCGGTGTCGCGGCGCGAGGTATCCGCCACCGGCTTGCCCGCTGACATGACGAGCTCGCCCTCGTCGTCGGGCGCGCCAAGCTCCGACACGAGCGTCTTGAGCTGAGCGGCGGAGAGCATAAGGCTCGCGTCGTTCAGACTCGCGGTGAGGCGGCTGGTGAACGCTGCTCGCGACGTATCAACCTGCTCGCCGGCCCCTCCGTTCGCCGACGCGAGCAGCATCGAACGCAACGCGGCGAGCTGCGCGGCATCCCATTTCGACAGCGCCCGCGACGCCAGCGCCTTCTCCACCCGCGCCTCTGACAGTGCGTAGTTCAGACGCAGCGGACGTTCCACGGTCATCGTCCGGTACAGGAAATCGGTCGTCTGGAAGATCTTCGAATGCTTCGACTCCTCAAAGGCGCTGAACAGGCGCGTGATCTCGGTAATGTGGACTTTCGACAGCATTCGCCGCTTAGAACCCACCGACCTGCGCATTTTCTCGTACATGCCGGTTGCGTCGATGAGCTGGACCTTGCCGCGCCGCTTGGCCGGCTTGTCTTTGTTCAGCACCCACACGTACGTGGCGATGCCGGTGTTGTAGAACATGTCGGTCGGCAGCCCGACGATTGCCTCGAGGTAGTCGGACTCGAGGATCCACTTGCGGATGTTCGACTCGCCCGACCCCGCGCCGCCGGTGAACAGCGGCGAGCCGTTCAGCACGATCGCGCCGCGCCCCGCGACGGCGTTCGGATCACCGGGCTGAGGCTCACGAAGCTTCGACACGAGGTGCATGAGGAACAGCAGCGACCCGTCCGACACCCGCGGCAGCCCCGGCCCGAACCTCCCGGCGAATCCCGCGACCCGGTGCTCGATGTCGATCTGAGTCCGGTACTGCTTCCAGTCGACCCCGAACGGCGGGTTCGACAGGCCGTAGTGGAACGTGCGGCCCTCGAACGCCGGATCGGTCAGGGTGTTCCCGAGCACGATGTTCTCGATCGGCTGGCCCTTCACGACCATGTCGGCCTTGCAGATCGCGTAGGAGGCGGGGTTGATCTCCTGCCCGAGCAGGTTCACCTGCGCCTTCGCGTTGTGGTCGTGGATCCGGTCGGCGGCGACCGACAGCATCCCACCCGTGCCGGCTGTCGGGTCGTAGACCTCCCGGACGATCCCCGGCGTCGCCAGGCTCTCATCGCTGTCGACGAGTAGCGACACCATCAGCTCGATTACCTCGCGCGGCGTGAAGTGCTCACCGGCGGTCTCGTTTGACGCCTCCGCAAACTTTCGGATTAGCTCCTCGAAGATGTGGCCCATCTGCTCGTTGCTTACCGCGTCGGGGTGCAGATTGGCCCTGGCGAAGTGCTGCAGCACCTGCAGCAGCAGGTCGTGCGAGGCCAGGTCGATGATCGTGTCGTCGAGCTTGTACTTCTCGAAGATGTCGCGCACGTTCGGCGAGAACGCTTGCACGTAGTCGCGCAGGTTCTTCTCGAGGTTGTCGGGGTCGCCCTGCAACGACTTCAGGTCGTGGCGCGAGCGGTTCCAGAACGAGTACGGATGCTTCGCCTTCGCCCGCAGCATTGCCTGCGAGGGCTCATCGTCGGGCCCGAAACCCTCCGCCGCGGAGAGCACGGCCTGCTTTGTCGGAGCGAGCACCGCGTCAAGGCGCGCCAGCACCGTGAAAGGAAGGATCACATCCCCGTACTGATGTTGCTTGTACGTGCCTCGCAGGATATCGGCGGCATTCCAGATGAACGTGGCGTGATTGAGCAAGAGTCCCCCGCGTGGCGTATAGACAACTCAACTCACTCTAGAACCCGCGGCACCGTGTCACGACGGCCACGGGGGGGGGTAAGCCCCGCCGCGGCGACAGTGCCGCCCGCGAGCCCTACGCGTTCCTCCGACACCGCTGCACCACAACCCCCGACCCGAACCCCCACCGCTCCACCAACTCCAACGCCATCTCCTCCCCCATCCCCTCCAACAGCCGCGGCCCCCCACCCCCGACCACCGGGTGCACGACGAACGTGTACTCGTCGATCAGCCCCAGGTTCGCGAGCGC
>NZ_CAUQWC010000054.1:0-16945 GCF_963521695.1 uncultured Microbacterium sp.
GAGGGACACCTCGCGCCGCGGGTGACGACATAGACGCCCGTCGTGCTTCCGGCACGGCGGGCGTCGTCGTATCCGTCGGCGACGGGGCGGGCCCTTCCCCACCTCGCCCGTGGTCGCGCGCGGCGGCGTGGCCGGCTCCGACACGCGGCGTGGGCGTGACCGCCGCGTGGCGTGTCGCCCGCACCGAACCGAACATTGCCTCATCTTCGTGCAAGCCATATGATGGCTGACACCTGACCACTGATGGTCAATCCACGAAGGAGTGAGACGATGAACGACGAAGACGCCCTCCGCGGTTTCCCTGCCAACCGGTCGGTTGACGCCGCCGACGTGCGCTCGGCCTCCCTGGCACTCGGCTCCCGCCTCGTGGTGCTGGACGACGACCCGACCGGGACGCAGTCGGTCGCCGACCTCCCCGTTCTCACGCGCTGGGGTACCGAGGACTTCGTCGCGGTCTTCGCCACCGACGCCCCGGCCGTCTACGTGCTGACGAACGCCCGCAGCCTGGGCGAAGACGATGCCCGGGCCCGCAATCTCGAGGTGGCGCGCAACGCCCTCTCCGCCGCCGCCGACGCGGGGATCGAGGTCGAGTTCGTCAGTCGCGGCGACTCCACCCTCCGCGGCCACTTCCCGCTCGAACCCGACAGCCTCGCCGACGCGATCGTCGCCGCCGGGGGCCGCGCGGTCGACGGCGTCGTGATCGTGCCCGCCTTCCCCGATGCGGGCCGGGTCACCATCGGCGGCGTCCACTACATGCGCGACGGCGATGACCTGCAGCCGATCGGCGAAACCGAGTTCGCCCGCGATGCGACATTCGGCTACCGCAGCTCCGAACTCGCGGCCTGGGTGGACGAGAAGTCCGGCGGCCGGTATCCCGCCGACTCGGTCATCGTCGTCGACCTCGCCGTCGTCCGCTCCGGCGCCGACGCGGTGGCCGACGCGATCCAGGATGCCGTGGACCGCACGCCCATCGTGTGCGACGTCGTGACCGAAGACGACCTGCGGCTCATCTCGCTCGGTCTGATCGAGGCACGTCGGCGCGGCAAGACGCTGCTCTCTCGCGTCGGACCGCCCTTCGTCCGCGCCCGCATCGGCGCCGAGCGCCGCGATCCCCTCACCGCCGCGGAGATCTTCCCCGACAGCGGCGCCGACCGCGGCGGGCTGATTGTCGTCGGCTCCCACGTCGCGGTGACCACCCGGCAGCTCGCTCGGCTGCGCGAGCGCACCCCCCACCTCACCGACGTCGAGATCGACGTCGCGCGAGTGCTCGACCCCGCCGACGCGCCCGCGTATCTGCACGGCATCGCCGACCGGGTCGTGGGTGAGCTCGAGGCGGGCGACGTCGTGGTGAGCACGACCCGCACCGTGACCACCGCCGCCACCGCCGACGACAGCCTCCACATCGCCCGCACCGTATCGGCCGCCGTCGTCGACGTGGTGAAAGAGGTCACCGGCCGCACCCGTCCGCGCTTCGTCGTGGCGAAGGGCGGCATCACCTCCAGCGACGTCGCCGCCCACGGGCTGTCCATGCACCGCGCGACCGTCCGCGGACCCATGCTGCCCGGGATCATCTCGCTGTGGGAGCCGGTCGACGGCCCGGCCGCCGGCATCCCGTACGTCGTCTTCGCCGGCAACGTGGGCGACGACGACGCGCTCGCCCACGTCGTCTCCACCCTCACCCGCGCGGCCACGACCGGCCGCTGACCCCTCTCGACCCCGCAAGCGAAGGAGCTTTCCGCATGACCACCGACTACACCGTCACCGTTCTGGGCCTGGGCGCCATGGGGCTGCCCATGGCCACCCGCCTGGCCACGGGCCTCACCGTCCACGGCTTCGACATCGCCCCCGCCCGCCTCGCCCTCGCCGAGGAGCAGGGCGTCACGCCGTTCCCGTCCGCGCGGGCGGCTGTCGCCGACGCCGACGCGGTGCTGCTCGCCGTGCGCGACCAGTACCAGCTCGACGACGTGCTCTTCGGCGAGTCCGGCATCGCGACCGCGCTCCGACCGGGCTCCGTCGTCATCCTCACCAGCACCGTCGGCACCGCCGGCGTCCGCCCGGTCGCCGAGCGCCTCGCCGCGTCCGACATCGACCTCGTCGACGCGCCACTGTCGGGCGGCCCCGTGCGGGCAGGTCACGGTGACCTGCTCATCGTCGTGGGCGCCTCCCCCGCCGCGCGCGAGAAGGCCGCACCCGTGCTGGAGCTCCTGGCATCCACTCTCACCGTCGTCGGCGACAACGCCGGAGACGGCCAGGCGTTGAAGACCGTGAACCAGCTGCTCTGCGGCGTGCACATCGCCGCCGCCGGCGAGGCGCTCGCCCTGGCCGACGCCCTGGGCCTCGATCCGGAGAAGACACTCGACGCATTGATGGGCGGGGCGGCAGCGTCGTTCATGCTGGGCAACCGCGGCCCCCGCATGCTGCAGGCCTACGACGACGAGGGCGCCGAGGTGCTCAGCGCGCTCGACATCTTCGTCAAGGACATGGGAATCGTCGGCGACGCCGCGCGCCGCCTCGGTCTTCCCACCCCGGTCGCCGCCGCCGCCGAGCAGCTCTACCTCAGCGGTCGTTCGCAGGGTCTCGGCTCCCACGACGACTCCGCCGTCATCCGCGCGGTCGCCCCCGCCCGTCGCCACGGCTGACGCCGCCCACCTCAGGAATCGAAGGAGATCCCGATATGCCTCTCATCCTCACGGCCGACACGCCGCCCATCGCCCCCGCGGTGGAGTTCGGCACCGGCCCGCTGCTGGCCATCGCCGCCGCGGGCATCGCCCTGCTGCTGGTGCTCATCATCCTGTTCAAGGTGCACGCGTTCGTGGCGCTGCTCATCACCAGCGTCGTGGTCGCCATCTCGGCGCAGATCCCGGCCGGCGACGTCTTCACCCTCGTCGCGAACGGCGTCGGCTCCACGATGGGCAAGGTGCTCATCATCATCGCGTTGGGCGCCATCCTCGGCCGCCTCATCGAGGTGTCGGGCGGTGTGCAGCGGCTCGCGGAGAGTTTCACCGAACGCCTCGGACCCCGCCGCGTGGCCATCGCCCTGACGATCGTGGCGTTCGTCGTCGCCATCCCCGTGTTCTTCGAGGTCGGCGTGATCGTGCTGGTTCCGATCCTCTACGCGTTCAGCAAGATCGCCGGCGTGAGGCCCATCGTCTTCGGCCTGCCCATGTTCGGCCTCATGCTCGCCGTGCACGTGGCGGTGCCGCCGCACCCCGGCATCGTCGCGGGGGCCGGCGTCTTCGGAGCAGACCTGGGCCTGGTCACCGCGATCGCCCTGCCGATCTGCGCCGTGCTCGGCTTCCTCTGCTTCTGGGTCGCCCGCATCATGAATCGCCGGGAGTACGACATGGCGCCGCGCGTCGCCGCCCAGATGGCCGAGTTCGGCGAGACGACGACGGTCATCGAATCCCGCCGCGCCGATGGCACGGTCATGGCGCCGCCCAGCACCGGCACCGTCATCGGTCTCATCGCGCTGCCCATCGTGCAGATCCTCGTCGGCACCATGCTGTCGCTGAGCCTCCCGGCCGGATCCGCCGGGCGCGGCATCGCGACCTTCATCGGCACGCCGGCGCTCGCGCTCCTCGTGGCCGTGATCGTGGCGTTCTTCGTTCTGCCCGTTCGTCGCCGCTGGGGCCTCGCGCGCACGAACGAGGTCTTCGAGAGCTCGATGCCCCCGATCGCATCGATCCTGCTGGTCGTCGCCGGCGGTGGCGTGTTCGGCGCCGTGCTGCAGGCCTCGGGGATCGGTACCGCGCTGTCGGTGACGCTGGAGGACTTCGGCGTGCCCCTGCTCGGAGCGGCGTTCCTGATCACCCTGGCTCTCCGCGCCGCACAGGGATCGGCGACCGTCGCCATCGTGACAACGGCGAGCCTGCTGTCGGCCGCCGTCGCCGAGGCCGGTTACAGCCCGGTGCAGATCGCCGCCGTCGCTGTGGCCGTCGGCTTCGGCTCGTTGGGCCTGTCGATGGTGACCGACGCAGGTTTCTGGATCGTCACGCGCTACCTCGGGCTCACCGTGGCCGACGGCCTCCGCACCTGGACGGTGCTGACGACCATCCTCGGTGTCGCCGGCTTCCTGCTCACCTGGGCGGTGTTCGCGCTCGCGGGCTGACCTGCTCGCTCCGCACGCCGGGTCGGGGACCGTTGTTCCCCGGCCCGGCGATTAGGTTGGATGGCGAGGGGGATGCCATGACGCGACGTTCACGTGTCGACGAGGTCGTCGATGGGCTCTTCGACGACATCGTCGCGCGCCGCCTCCTCGCCGACAAGGCGCTGCCCAGCGAGAACGACCTCGGCGAGCGGTTCGACGTCAGCCGCGTGACCGTTCGGGAGGCCGTGAAGGTCCTTCAGACGCGGGGCATCGTGCGGGTCGAGAGCGGCCGTGGTTCGTTCGTCCAGCCGCTCGCCCGCTGGACGTCGCTCAGCGCCGTGCTGGCCGCCACCTCCGCCGACGGCGACTCCTCCGCCGCCGAGCAGCTGATCGAGCTCCGCCGCATCTTCGAGACCGGCGCTGCGGCCCTCGCCGCCGAGCGTGCGCAGCCCGACGAGGTCGAGGCGATCGCCGCGGATCTCGAGACGATGCGCACCGCCCATGCCTCCGACGACCTGGTCTCGTTCGTGGCCGCCGACCTGTCGTTCCACGACCGCATCCTCGCGGCCTCGCGCAACCCGTTCCTCACGGTGATGTTCGCACCCCTCACCGAGGTGCTGTCGGAGCGGCGGGCGCAGACGTCGCGCGTACGCGTCATCCAGCAGAACGCCATCGCAGAGCACGCCCACGTGCTCGAGGCGCTGCGCGGCGGCGATCCCGAAACGGCGCGTCGCGCGATGGACCGGCACATGCAGCAGACACTCGACGACCTGCGCCGGCACATCCTGCCCCACGACGAGTGACCCGCGGCCGGACGAGGGGTGTCCGCGCGGCTGCGCGCACGACTCCTGCGATCTGGCATCGCGGCGACCACGAACCGGCATCCGACGCCCGATCCGCAGGAGTCGCGCCGGACCCGTCAAGCCCGCAGGAACGCGGCGTTCAACGACTCGGGTGCGAGGGCGTGCTCGACGGCGAGCATGCTCGCGCCGATGACCGCGGCGTTCTCGGCCGCCACGGACTGCACGATCGAGAGGTACTCGGTGGCCAGCGGCGTGGAGCGGGTGTAGACGACCTCGCGCACGCCCGCGATCAGGTGCTCGCCGACGCGCGCCATCGAGCCGCCGATGGCGATGACCGACGGGTTCATCAGGCTGACGCACGTCGTGAGCACCTCGCCGATGTCGCGGCCGGCCTGGCGCACGGCCTGGATGGCGTCGATGTTGCCGCGCTTGACCAGGTCGACGACGTCGGAGCCGGTGTGCGCTTCGATCCCCTGCGCCCGCAGGGCGCGGGCGATGGCGGGACCGGATGCCAGTGCCTCGAGGCATCCGCGATTGCCGCACTGGCACGGGATGTCGGCGCCGCGCGCGACCTGCACGTGACCGATGTCGCCGGCGATGCCCTGGGCGCCGCGCTGCAGACGTCCGTCGGAGATGATGCCGGTGCCGATGCCGGTGGCGACCTTGACGAACATGAAGTGCTCGACGGCGGGCCAGGCGACGCTGCGTTCGCCGAGCGCCATGATGTTGACGTCGTTGTCGACGAGCACGGGCACCGGCATGTGGCGGTTGATCCAGCCGGGGATGTCGAAGCGATCCCAGCCGGGCATGATCGGGGGGTTCACGGGCTGCCCGGTCGAATGCTCGACGGGTCCGGGGACGCCGATGCCCATGGCCGCGACGTCGGAGGCCGAGCGCCCCGATTCGGTGAGCAGGACGGATGCCGTCTCGACGAGCCAGGTGAGCACCGGCTCGGGGCCGAGCGCGATGTCGATCTCGCCGGTCTTCTCCGACAGCACCTTTCCGGTGAGGTCGGCGATCGCGACCGTGCCGTGCGAGGCGCCGAGATCGACGGCGACGACGACCTTGGCGGCGGGGTTGATCGCGAACTGCGACGGCGGGCGCCCGCCGGTGGACACGGCGTCGGCGACCGGCGTGATCAGACCCATCCGCATGAGTTCGTCGACGCGTACGGCGACGGTGGACCGTGCCAGGCCGGTGGACTTGGCCAGTTCCGCGCGGGTGCGCGGGACCCCGTCTCGCAGCAGCTGGAACAACTGGCTCACGCCGTTGACCGACTGCACGGAATCTGTCGTCATCCTCTTCACGCCCTCAGTACACCATTAGTTGACATGCGTTCGATCCACATGCCGAAGGCGACTACGCACATTACGCAGCCGCCATCGGCACAAGGTCTGTCAGCTCCGTCCGGGAGGGCGGGAGAAGCGCTGCTGCAAGAGCACCGCGACCACGATGATGACACCTTTCGCCACCGCCTGGACCGAGGAAGACAGATTGTTCTGGATGAACACGTTCGTGAGCGTCGCGAAGATCAGCACGCCGAACACGGTGCCGGTGATCGTTCCGCGACCGCCCACGAGGAGCGTCCCGCCGACGACGACCGCCGCGATCACGTCGAGCTCGAGGAGCTGACCGTTGGTGGAGCTTCCCGCGGTGGTGCGCCCGAGGAACATGACCCCGGCGATACCGGAGGCGAGGCCCACGAGCACGTACAGCCACATGACGTGGCGCTTGACGTTGATACCCGCCAGGCGCGCGGCCTCGCGGTTTCCGCCGATGGCGATGGTGCGACGGCCGAAGGTGGTGCGGTTCAGCAGCACCCAGCCGAGCACCGCCACGATCGCGAAGATCCAGACGAGCATGTTCACGCCGAGGATGTCGGAGTTCATGAAGGTGATGAAGCTGCGGTCCTCGACGACGAGGGTGCGGCGCTCGGCGAGGATCTCGGCGAGACCTCGCGCCCCCACGAGCATCGCCAGGGTCGCCATGAACGCCACGACGTTGCCGTAGGCGATGACGATGCCGTTGATCAGGCCCGCGAGAGCGCCCACGGCGAGCGCGAAGATCACGAAGACGATCCAGTGCATCGAATCGGCCAGATCCTGCACGACCGCGAGGGTGCCGACGACGGATGCGAGGCCCACGACCGATCCGACCGACAGGTCGATGCCGCCGGCGATGATGACGAGGGTCATGGCGATGGCCACGACGCCGGTGATCGAGGCCTGGCGGAGGATCACGAAGATGTTGTCGACCGTGAGGAAGGTGCCCGGAGCGGAGATGGCTCCGACGATCATCATCACCACGAGGGCGACGACGAGGCCGATGTTGCGGCCGGCGGAACCGGAGAAGAACTTCCGTACCGGCGAGGCCGATGAGGGGGAGGCCGGCGTCATGCCGGCCTCGGCGGGAACCGTGCGTACACGGGTCGGGGTGGTCGGCTCGCTCACGCGGCGGATCCTTTCATGACGAGGTCGAGCACGCCGTGCTCGTCGATCTGGTGGGAGGGGAGCGTGCGGAGGATCTGGCCGTCGGCCACGACGAGGACGACGTCGGCGAGACCCAGCACTTCTTCGATTTCGCTCGAGACCACGACGACGGCGTTGCCGGCGGCGGCGAGGTCGCGGATGAGCGCGTAGATCTCCGCGCGTGCGCCGACATCGACGCCGCGGGTGGGCTCGTCGAGCAGCAGGACCTCGGTGCCGTGGATGAGCCAGCGGGCGAGAAGGATCTTCTGCTGGTTGCCGCCGGAGAGCGTGCGTGCCGCACGGTCGGGGTCGGCGGGGCGCAGCTCGAGAGCGTCGATCTGCTCCACGGCGACCCGTCGCGCGGAGCGGTCGTCGAGGAACCCGCCCTTGGCGAACCGTGACATCGAGGCGAGCGTGGCGTTGACGTAGATCGGCTCGTCGAGGACGAGGCCCTGGCTCTTGCGCTCCTCGGGGGACAGGCCCACCCCGGCGCGGACCGCGGCGAACACGGATCCACGCGGAAGGGTGCGCCCCTTCACGCTGACGCTGCCGCTCGAGGAACGGCGCGCGCCGTACACCGTCTCGAGGATCTCGGAGCGACCCGACCCGACGAGACCGGCCAGTCCCACCACTTCTCCCGCGCGGACGGTGAAGGAGACGTCGGAGAAGACGCCCGGGAGCGCGAGGTCCTTCACCTCGAGGACGACGGGGGCGTCGGCTGCGATCGGCGCGCGTTCGGGGAAGACGTTGGTGATCTCGCGACCGGTCATCAGGCGGATGAGCTCGGACTTCGGCGTCTCCGCGGCGGGGAGTCCCACCGCGGTCGTGCGCCCGTCCTTGAGCACCGTGATCCGGTCGCCGATCTCACGGATCTCCTCGAGGCGGTGCGTGATGTAGACGACCGCGATGCCCTCGGAGGTCAGCTCGCGCACGACGGCGAAGAGGTTCTTCACCTCTTCGCTGTCGAGCACGGCCGACGGCTCGTCCATGATGATGAGCTTGATGTCGTGCGACAGCGCGCGCGCCATGCTCACGATCTGCTTGTTGGCGGCGCTGAGCGAGCCGACCTCGGTGTGCGGCGACAGGCTCGCGTGCCCCAGGCGACGCAGCAGCTCGGTGGTCTGTCGCGCCGCGGCGGAGCGCTTCGTGAAGCCGCCGCGGGCGAGCTCGTGCCCGAGGAAGATGTTCTCGGCGATCGTGAGACCGTCGACGACGTCGAGCTCCTGGTACATCGTGGCGATGCCGAGGTCGATCGCCGCCTGCGGGTCGGCGATCTCGACGTCCTCCCCCTGCCACGTGATCACACCGCCGTCGGGCCGGTGGACCCCCGCGAGCGTCTTGATGAGGGTGGACTTGCCCGCGCCGTTCTGGCCGAGCACGCAGTGCACCTCACCGGCGCGCACGTCGAGGTCGACGCCGCGCAGGGCGTGCACCCCGGCGAAAGACTTCGTGACGCCGCGGACGAGGAGTAATGACGACGCATGGTCAACTTTGATCACGGAGCGAACATAACACGCTGGATCTCCGACGCGCGACACGCATAAATGCGGGGACAGCGCGCCGGCTCACCCCGACGCTCGCCGCATGAACGCCTCGCGAGACGGTCGGAGGCGAGGGCGCCCGCTACTTTTATCGGCTCAATATCAAAAGTTGACTACTGAACCGATACTTCTGCTAGCGTGAGCGGCGTCAGAGTGGACCCTTCCTTCGGGACGACCCGCGTCCGCGACGACCCCCGCTGCATCACATTTCAAGGAGGAAGTACATGCGCTCACAGATGAAGTCGCGTTCCCGTCTCGTTCTCACCGGAGTCGCCGTCCTCGCGTCGGTCGGCCTGCTCGCCGGTTGCACGAGCTCCAACAACGACGCCGAGAACGTCGTCGACCAGGGCACCAGCACCGAAGAGAACGTCGCCGCCGGCGACACCGTCACGATCGGCTTCTCCGGCCCCGCCGCCGACCACGGATGGCTCGGCGCCATCAACTCCGGCGCGCTCGCCGCAGCCGAGAGCTTCCCCGACGTCGACCTGCAGGTCGCCGAGGGCACCAACGACGTCAACGCGCAGATCGCCGCCGTCGAGACCTTCATCAACAACGGGGTGGACGCCATCGTCCTGCTGCCCAGCGACGGTGCCGCCCTCACCGAGGTCGCGATCAAGGCGATGGAGGCCGGCATCCCGGTCATCAACGTCGACCGCGAGTTCTCCAGCCCCTTCGCCGCTCGCTCGACCGTGCTCGGTGACAACTACGGCATGGGCGTCAGCGCCGGCACCTACATCTGCGCGCAGCTCGAGGGCACCAGCGACGCCGTCGTCGCCGAGATCGCCGGCATCGACTCGCTGCCGCTGACCCAGGACCGCTCGGCGGGCTTCGCCGACGCCCTCTCGGACTGCGGTCTCGAGGTCGGCCCGCGCGTCGCCGCCGACTTCACCGTGCAGGGCGGCGAGTCGTCCACCTCGCAGCTGCTCTCGGCCAACCCGAAGATCGACGCCATCTGGAACCACGACGACGACCAGGGCATCGGCGTGCTCGCCGCCATCACGGCGTCGGGTCGCAACGAGTTCTTCATGGTCGGCGGCGCCGGTAGCCGCAACGCCATGGAGGCCATCGAGGCCGGCGACACCCCGCTGCAGGCGACGGTCATCTACCCCTCGACGCAGGCCGCCGACGGCATCGCGCTCGCGCGCCTCATCGCCCAGGGCAAGACCGCGGGCGACCTCATCACCCCGAGCGTGCCCAACCGCATCGTGCTGGACGCACCGGTCGTGACGAAGGACAACGTGGCGTCCTTCATCGATCTGTCGTTCGAGTCCTGACCTGGTTCGGGGCGTCCGCGCTCGCCGCGGACGCCCCGTCCTCGTTCCCCCCACAGAAAGACCTCATCGTGACCCAGCACCTTCGCATCGCCATGATCGGCGCGGGATTCATGGGCGCCGCGCACTCCCAGGGATGGCGCGTCGCTCCCCGCTTCTTCGATCTCCCCCTCGCCCCCGAGATGAGCGTCCTCGTCGGACGCGACGCCGCCCGCACACGGGCCGCGGCCGAGACCTGGGGGTGGGCCGAGAGCTCGACCGACTGGCGCGAGGTGCTCGAGCGTGACGACATCGACGTCGTCGACATCGTCACCCCCGGTGACACGCACGCCGAGATCGCGATCGCCGCCCTCGAGGCCGGCAAGCACGTGCTGTGCGAGAAGCCCCTGGCCAACACCGTCGACGAGGCCCGACGGATGGCGGATGCCGCGGCGGCCGCCGCCGCCAACGGCATCCGGTCGATGGTGGGTTTCACCTACCGCCGCCTTCCCGCGACCACCTTCGCGCGCGACCTCATCGCCGCCGGCCGCCTGGGCGACATCCGCCAGGTGCGCGCCGAGTATCTGCAGGACTGGCTGAGCGACGCGGAAGCCCCCCTCACGTGGCGCCTGCAGAAGGACCGCGCCGGTTCCGGCGCCCTCGGCGACATCGGCGCACACGCCGTCGACATCACCGAGTTCATGACCGGTCAGCGCCTGACCCGCGTCGCGGGCGTGCTCGAGACGATCGTGGCCGAGCGCCCCGTGCTCGCTTCGTCGTCGGGCCTGTCGGGTTCGGCGGGCACCGAGCGCGGCGCCGTGACCGTCGACGACCTCGCCCTCTTCACCGGTCGCCTGGAGTCCGGCGCCCTCGCCTCGTTCGAGGCCTCCCGCTTCCGCCTCGGCCGCAAGAACGGCCTGCGCGTCGAGATCGCCGGCTCCCTCGGCTCGCTCTCGTTCGACCTCGAGAGCCCCAACGAACTCCAGTACTACGACGCGACCCTCCCCGACACCGAGCAGGGCTTCCGCCGCATCCTCGTCACCGAGCCCGGACACCCCTACGTCGGCGCCTGGTGGCCCGCGGGCCACATGCTCGGCTACGAGCACGGTTTCTCGCACCAGGCGAAAGACTTCGTGGAGGCGGTAGCTGCGGGCGACGACCCCCGGCCCTCGTTCGCCGACGGCCTGCACGTGCAGGAGGTGCTGGATGCCGTGGCGCGCAGCTCCGAGGCCGACGGCGTCTGGACGGGCGTGGAGGCGGCGCCGGTTCTCGCTTCCGCCGACCGCGTGCTCGCGGCATCCTGAGTCGCATCCCCGATCCGCACCGATGAGAGGACTTCCGCGATGACGCGACCGATCACGCTGTTCACCGGCCAGTGGGCCGACCTGCCCTTCGACGAGGTCGCACGCCTCGCCGGTGAGTGGGGCTACGACGGCCTCGAGATCGCCTGCTGGGGCGACCACCTCGACCCCTGGCGCTGGGACGACGAGGAGTACGTACAGGGGAAGCTCGACGTGCTCGAGCGCAACGGACTTTCGGTCTGGACCATCTCCAACCACCTCAAGGGTCAGGTCGTCTGTGACGACCCCATCGACCAGCGCCACCGCGACATCGTGTCGGACCGCGTGTGGGGCGACGGCGACCCGGAGGGCGTGCGTCAGCGCGCCGCCGAAGAGCTCAAGAACACCGCGCGGCTGGCATCCAAGCTGGGGGTGAAGACCGTCACGGGCTTCACCGGTTCGAGCATCTGGAAGTACGTCGCGATGTTCCCGCCCGCCACCGAGCAGATGGTGGACGCCGGCTACCAGGACTTCGCCGACCGCTGGAACCCGATCCTCGACGTGTTCGACGAGGTCGGCGTGCGCTTCGCGCACGAGGTGCACCCCTCGGAGATCGCCTACGACTACTGGACCACGAAGCGGGCGCTCGAGGCCATCGGCCACCGCGAGGCGTTCGGGCTGAACTGGGACCCCTCGCACATGGTCTGGCAGGACATCGATCCGGTCGCGTTCCTCTGGGACTTCCAGGACAAGATCTTCCACGTGCACTGCAAAGACACCAAGAAGCGCCTGACCAACGGGCGCAACGGCCGCCTGGCGTCGCACCTGCCGTGGGCGGATCCGCGGCGCGGCTGGGACTTCATCTCCACCGGTCACGGCGACGTGCCGTGGGAGGACGCGTTCCGCATGCTCAACGCCATCGGCTACGACGGTCCGCTGTCGGTCGAGTGGGAGGATGCGGGAATGGACCGCCTGGTTGGAGCGCCCGAGGCGCTCGGCTTCGTGCGGAAGCTGTCGACGTACGAGCCGTCGGGCGCGGCGTTCGACGCGGCGTTCAGCCAGCGCTGAACGGGGGGGCTGCGGAAGCGACCCACGGAGGGGCCGGGTGCGTGGGGCATCCGGCCCTTTCGCCTTCCCCGTGGCGCGGCGACGGTCGCTGCGCCGGTCGAAGCCGCCGGAACCGTCGCGCTCCGCCGCGGGCGGGGGGCCCAGCGGACACAACGCAGGAGATTCGGCGCCGCCGCCGCACTCCCGACGGCTGAGACCGTCGAAGTCACTGTCGCCCCCTCCCCGCGACACAACGCAGGAGATCCGGCCGCGCGACCCCGTCCCGGCCACATGGTGGGCGGATGCGGGACGGAAACTCCTGCGTCGTGTCCGAAGCGGCGTCGCCGGAGCGCTGCGGCAGGGCCCCGGGACGTGGATGGACCACCGGGGCCGCTATCGACGGGCGCCGCGGACACAACGCAGGAGATTTCCACCGACAACGCCGTTCTCTGCGGTGCGCAGACGCGCAGAAGCCGGCTCTTTCCTGCGTTGTGCCCGGCGGGCGCGTCAGACGCCGAGCCCGCGCAGCACGAGATCGCGGACCCCGGCCGCGGGCACCGCCTCGACGTCGGGGAGCAGCCCCGCATCGCTCGTCACCACCATCGGCGCGTCCGACCGCGACGAGGGCAGGCGCCCGTGGGTGCCCCGCACGCACGAGGGGTCGAGCGGCACCGTGCTCATCGCGTAGCGCAGGCCCAGCTTCTTCTTCACCAGGTTCACCCCGGCCTTGGCCTTGGCGAGGCGGTCGGCGGGGTCGAAGAACAGCTCGGCGGGGTCGTACCCGGGCTTGCGGTGGATGTCGACGCCGCGGGCGTACTCGGGCGCGCGGTCGTCGTCGAGCCAGAAGTAGTAGGTGAACCACGCGCCGGGCTCGGCCACCACCACGAGGTCGCCGGAGCGCTCGTGGTCGAGGCCGTATCGTGCCTGCGCCTCACGGTCGAGCACCTCGTCGACTCCCTCGAGCCCGCGCAGCAGCGCCGCGACGCGCGGGAGGTCCGCGGCATCGGTCACGTAGACATGGGCCACCTGATGGTCGGCGACGGCGAATGCGCGTGAGGTCCACGGGTCGAGCTGCTCGCGGCCGTCCTGCACGTAGACCTCGAGCAGGCCCTCCCGCCGCAACGCCCGGTTGACGTCGACGGGGCGCGACGCCTGCTCGATGCCGTACTCCGACACCGCGACGACGGTGTACCCGCGATCGAGGGCGTCGTCGAGCAGGGGGGCGATGGTGTCATCGAGCTCGCGCGCGGCGCGGTCGGCCTCGGCGCCGTCGGGTCCGAGGCGCTGCAGGTCGTAGTCGAGGTGGGGCAGGTAGGCCATCGCGAGGTCGGGCGCGGGTCCCCACCGTTCGGTGATCATGCCGCGTGTCGCCTCGGCGAGCCAGGCGCTACTGCGGATGGTCGCGGTCGGACCCCAGTACTGGAAGAGCGGGAACTCCCCCAGCGCGCCCACGAGCTGGTCGTGCAGGGCCGCGGGCCTCACGTACGCGTCGGGGCTCTTACGCCCGTCGGCGTGGTAGATCGGTCGCGGCGTGACGGTGACGTCGGTGGTCGCGCCCATCGCGAACCACCAGCCGAGGTTGGCGGTGCGCAGGTCTGGGCGCGAACGGCGCGCGGTCTCCCACACCTTCTCGCCGGTGACGAGCTTGTTGTGCTGACGCCACAGCAGCGGATCGCCGAGACCCCGGAAGTACCAGCCGTTGCCGACGATGCCGTGATCGCGCGGCGCGAGGCCGGTGAGCATCGTCGACTGCACACTGCACGTGACGGCGGGCAGGATCGTGTCGAGTCCCGTTTGACCGCCCGAACGGCCGAGGGCGGTGAGCCGCGGCATCGCGGCGAGCGCGCGGGGGGTGAGCCCCACGATGTCGAGCAGAAGGACCTTGCTCATGCGCGGCTCCTGCCGTCTTCGGCCGGGAGGCCGGCCGTCAGCCCTGCCGACATCACACGATCGTGTCGAGACCCCACGTGGGTGGCGAGCACGAACGCGTGGTCTCGCGCGGAACGTGTGTTCTCGGGCGCCGGGGTGGGAGGGCGATGGATCCCGGATGCCACGGCGCCGCCCGGCGCGGCATCCGGGTCCGCGCCGGTCAGCGCGTGCGGCAGGTGTTCGCGCACCCAGCGCAGCTCGGCGGCGATGCCGTCGACGAGCGTCGCGGGCTGCAGGGAGGCGGGCAGCACCGACCAGGTGTACGTCTCGACGTCGAGGTGCGCCTCGTCGCCGCCCGGCGCCGCCAGGACGGCGTCGACGGCTGCCAGGAGCACCTCGGTCGTGGCGCGCAGCGGTGCCGCCGGCCGGGCGTGCAAGGGGATGTGCACGTGCACCCGCCACGGCTGATCCGCCGGCCAGGGCTCGTGAGCATCGAGCACCTCGGGCAGGTCGTCGGCGGCGTGCGTGCCGTGGGCACTGCGCACCTGGTGCACGTATCGCTCCTCGGCGAAGGGCTGCAGCGCGGCGACCGTGCGCGGGTCGGAGGGGGTGGGCACCTCGAGGGCGACGGATGCCTGCACCTTCACGATGCGCACGCCCGCGGCGGTCGCAGCGGCGACCACGGCGCCCGGGTCCGCGAACGACACGGCGAGGTGGCAGGTGTCGAGACACAGTCCCAGCAGGCCGTCGGCGACGAGCGCGGGTCGCGCGCCGAGCCACGCCACGACGTCGGCCACGTCGTCGAGGATGCACCCGGGCTCGGGCTCGATGCCCACGCGCACGGTGCGGCCGGTCTCGCGCTCAAGGGCGGCGAGACCCGCGATCAGGCGGGTCAGCGCCTCTTCGGCGGCGGCGTCGGCCGCGGCATCCCACCCCTCCCTCCAGCCCAGCGGCAGGGTCGAGATGCTGCCCTCGGCGCCGTCGGGCAGCAACGCCGCCAGCGCCCGGGCGCAGTCGAGGGTGTAGCTGAGGCGCTCGGGCGTGGTCCAGTCGGGGCGGTAGACCGCGAGCTTGACGACGTCGTCGTGGAATCCGCGGTAGGGGAAGGCGTTCACGGTGCGCAGTTCGAGGCCGTTGCGCTCCAGGGCGGCGGCCAGCGTCTCACGGGCTCCCGCGTCGCCTGCGAGGACGGATGCCACGCCCACCGGCATCCACAGTCCGACGCCGAGCCGGTCGAGACCTGCTTCGCGGCGCACGGGGCCCGCGTGCTCGTCGAGCTGGCGGACGATGCCGGCGAGGTCTTCGGCGGGATGGACGTTGGTGCAATAGGAGAGGTGCATCAGGCTCCCTGCCGCGAGGCGATGCCGCGCAGCACCGAGTTGCCCTCGAACAGGTCGGGCCCCTGGCTCGCCGGGGCGAAGCCCTCGATCGGATCGGTGTCGACACGGCCGCTCTGGGCGTAGAAGTCGCGGGGGTTGCGCCACAGGATGCGATCGACGTCGTCGTCGCTGAAGCCGGCGTCGAGCATCGCGAGTCCCGTCTTGGCGGTCTTCAGCGGGTCGGAGCGTCCCCAGTCGGCTGCGGAGTTGACGATCACGCGGTCGAGCCCGATGCGCTGCATGATCGCGACCACGCGCTGCTCGTCCATCTTGGTGTCGGGGTAGATCGAGAAACCCATCCACGCGCCGCTGTCGGCGACGGCGTCCACGCACGTCTCGTTGAGGTGGTCGACGAGCACGTGCTCCATCGGGATGCCGGACTCGGCGACCACGTCGAGCGTGCGCTGCGTGCCGACGGCCTTGTCGCGGTGCGGGGTGTGCACGAGGACGGGCAGCTCGAACTCCATCCCGAGCGCGAGGTGCTGGCGCAGGATCTCGTCCTCCTCGGGGGTCATCGAGTCGTAGCCGGTCTCGCCGACCGCGACGACGCCGTCCTTCGCCAGGTAGTGAGGCAGTTCCGACATCACCTCGCGACAGCGGGGGTCGTTCGCCTCCTTCGGGTTCAGGGCGATCGTGCAGTGATGACGGATGCCGAACTGCGCGGCGCGGAACCTCTCCCACCCGATCAACGTGTCGAAGTAGTCCAGGAACGACCCGACGCTCGTGCGCGGCTGGCCGAGCCAGAACGCCGGCTCGACCAGGGCGCGGACGCCGGCGTCGTACATCGCCTCGTAGTCGTCGGTGGTGCGCGCCGTCATGTGGATGTGGGGATCGAAGATGCGCATGTCAGGCCCTTTCACGAGCGAGCAGGAGGGTGAGGTCATCGGGCACGGTGCGGCCGGCGGCGCGGCGCTCCTCGGCGAAGCGCGCGGCCATCGCGGCGAGCTCGTCGTCGGCATGGGCGCCCAGGTCGGCCACGACGGAGAGGGGGATGCCGAGGAACACGCACTTCAGCACGCCGTGACGCCACGCGTGGTCGTCGAGGTGGGCCGCGGCGAAGGGTCCGAGGGCGGCGGCGACGAGGCGGGTGTCGTTCGCGCGGAGGGCGTCCACGACCAGGTCGACGCCGGCGTCGCGCCACGCCGGAGAGGGAGCGGCGATCGCGTCGAGCCCCCGCAGCACCCCGCGGCGCTCGGCGTCGTCGCCGCGTCGGTACAGGGC
>NZ_CAUQWC010000055.1:0-16777 GCF_963521695.1 uncultured Microbacterium sp.
CGGTTGTGCGACGACCTCGTCATCATCGCCGGGGGCACGATCCGCGCCGCCGGCACCCGCGACGACCTCCGCGCTCAGCACGCGACCCACCGTTACGAGCTGGTCTCCGGCGGCGATGCCGGATGGGTGCGCGACGAGCCGGGCATCACCGTGCTCGACTTCGACGGCGGCTACGCCCTGTTCGACGCGGCCGACGACACCACCGCGCAGCGGATCCTTCGCGGCGCCGTCGCGCGCGGAGACGTCGCCAGCTTCGCGCCGCAGAAACCGTCTCTCGCCGAGATCTTCAAGGAGGTCATCCAATGAACACCACCACTGCTCCCGCGCGCCGCGCGCCCGGCGAGCTGCAGAGCATCTGGCTCGTCGCCGAGCGCGAGATCGGGTCGAAGCTGCGCAGCAAGGCCTTCGTCATCTCGACCGCGATCCTCATCGTCGCCGCCCTGGCTTCGGTGGTCTGGGGCGGTTTCGCCGCGAACAACGCATCGGGCAGCGGCACTCCGGTCGCCGTCACCTCGCAGACGCAGAGCGCGGTCTCGGGCGTCGACGGCCTCGAGGTCACCGTGTCCGACAGCGACGACGCCGCGCGCGCCCTCGTCGAGGACGGAACGGTGGATGCCGCCCTGGTCTCGGGCTCATCGGATGCCGCGTTCGACTACACCGTCGTGGTGAAGGACGACGTACCCTCGACGCTGCTGCAGATGCTCAGCGAGACCCCGCCGGTGCAGATGCTCGATCCGGGTGCGGGAGCGGCCGACGCGCTGCGGTACCTGATCGCGCTCGGCTTCGGGCTGGTGTTCCTCATCGCCGCGTCGACCTTCGGCGGCACGATCGCGCAGAGCGTCGTGGAGGAGAAGCAGACCCGCGTGGTCGAGATCCTCATCTCGGCGATCCCCGTGCGGGCGTTGCTGGCCGGAAAGGTTCTGGGCAACACGATCCTCGCGATGGCGCAGATCGTGCTGCTCGCGGCGGTCGCGGTGATCGGCCTCGCGGTCACCGGGCAGGCCGGGGTGCTCGATGCGCTCGGCGCTCCCATCGCCTGGTTCGCGATCTTCTTCCTGTTCGGCTTCGTGCTGCTGGCGTCGCTCTTCGCCGCCGCAGCGGCCATGGTGTCGCGTCAGGAAGACATCGGGGCGACCACAACCCCCATCACGATGCTGATCATGGCGCCGTACTTCCTGGTCATCTTCTTCAACGACAACCCCGTCGTGCTGACGATCATGTCGTACGTGCCGTTCTCGGCGCCGGTCGGAATGCCGCTGCGCATGTACCTCGGTGACGCGCAGTGGTGGGAGCCCGTGCTGTCGCTGCTGGTGCTGATCGCCTCGTGCGTGCTGGCGATCGGTCTCGCGGCGCGGATCTATCGCAACTCGCTTCTGCGCATGGGCGCGCGCGTGAAGCTCGCGGAGGCGCTGAAGGGCTGAACCGCGGTCGCGGGTGACCCGGTCTCCTCGACACGCTCGGGGACCATCGACCACGGTGGCTGAGCCCGTCGAAGCCACCCGCCTCCACGTGCAGGGCGCGGTCCCTATGACACGCTCAGGGACCTCAGTGATGAAGGGGATGGATGCCGGGCACACCGGCATCCATCCCCTCTCCCGTTACCCCTCGAGAACGGCCAGCACGTTACCGGCCGGGTCGCGGAACCAGGCGATGAGCGGCCCGCCCTCGCGCATGATGCCGCGCGAATCCGTTGGGAAGTCGGCATTGTCGTAGATCTTCGTGTCGACGCCGCGCGAACGCAGGTCGTCGACGGCGGCCTCGACGTCGGCGACGGGGAAGTTCAGCACCGTGAACGACGCGGGCTCATGGTGCGGCTCGCCGTAGATCAAGACCCGGCCGCCCGAGCCCAGGTGCAGAGTGAGGAAGCCCGAACCCTCGAGCACCTCGACGCGGAGCCCGAGAGTCTCGGCATAGAAGTGATGGGCGGCCTCGAGGTCGTCGACCGCGAGGCCCGAGTAGGCACCGTCGGGATGGAACATGGCTTTCTCCTTCGTTATCGCGCGTTATCGCGCCACGTACGCGGTGACGCTCTCGGACAGGCGGATGGGGATGCCGTCGATCTCGGAATCGTCGGGATCGCCGATCGCGACCGTGAGACGGTCGTCGATGCCGAAGACCGCGGCGCCCTCCTGCGTGCCGCTCGCGCAGCCCGCCGACCACGGTCGATCGTCGATCGCAATGAACGTGACGATGCAGCGGCCGATGCCGTCGGCGGGCTGGGCCAAGAAGATGTCGAAGTCATTGACCGTGCCGATGTACCGGGTGCTGCCGGAATCGATCGCACTGTCGCGGAGCACATCGGCCGAGATGGCGTCCTCGATCGTCTGCGGGAAGGTCAGCTCGGGGTAGATCGCCGCGGCGGGGTCGGCGGTGGCGGCAGGGTCGCCGGGCATCGACGCGGTCGCGGCCGAGCCGACGGCGAATCCCACGCCGAGGAGGGCGACCGCTCCGACCGCGGTGAGCACTCCGCGCAGGACGGGTCGCGATGCGGGTGCGGCGGTATCCGCGGGCTCATCGACGTCGCCCGGCTCGTCCGCGCGGTCCGGCTCATCGACGCGGTTCGGCTCGGGGAGACCCTCGGTCGGGTCGGCGGGTGCGAGCCGGTCGATGACGCCGAGGGCCGGCCGGGAGCGGTCCTCCAGCTCGGCGAGCCGCTCGAGCATCGCGGGCGTCGCGGGCGCACCTCCGGCGCCGTACACGCGTTCGCGCAGGCGTCGCAACTCGACGTCGTCGTCCATGCGACGACTCTAGGCCGGGGTCAGCCGTCGTGGTGCGGGGCCGTGGCATCCAGGGCGTCGGCGGCGGCGACCAGCGCCAGGTGCGAGAGCGCCTGCGGGGTGTTGCCCGCCTGACGTCCGGTCGTGGGGTCGTACTCCTCCGACAGCAGCCCCAGGTCGTTCGCCACGGCCGTGAGCTTCTTCATCAGGGCGACGGCCTCGTCGCGCCGGCCGCTGTGCGCGTACTGCCCGACGAGCCAGAAAGAGCACGCGAGGAACGGATGCTCGTCGCCCGTCAGTCCGTCGACCCCGGTCGTGCGATAGCGCAGCAGCCAGCCGTCGGGCATGAGCGTCTCTTCGATGCGGGCGACGGTGGCCAGCATGCGTGGATCGTCGTAGGCGCAGAAACCCACCTGTGGCAGCACGAGGAGCGACGCGTCGACCTCGTCGGTGTTGAAGTGCTGCGTGAACCACCCGCCCTCGTGCACGCCGCGCGCGTCGATGTCGGCGCGCACGCGATCGCGCAGCGTGCGCCAGGTGCCGACCTCGCCGTCGTGCCCGCCGGTCTCGACGGCCCGGATGCCGCGGTCGAACGCCGCCCACACCATCGCCCGCGAGTGGGTGAAGAAGTGCGGGTCGCCGCGCATCTCCCAGATGCCGAGGTCGGGCTTATCGACCTCGTGCGCGAGCTGGTCGAGCAGGGCGCGCTGCAGCGACCACGAGAACGTCGTCTCCTCGACCCCGGCGTCGCGCGCGGCCTCGAGGGCCACCATCACCTCGCCGATCACGTCGGCCTGGTACTGATCGACGGCTCCGTTGCCGATGCGCACGGGCGCCGCTCCCCCGTACCCCGGCAGGCTCTCGAGCTCCCGCTCGGGCAGGTCGCGTTCGCCCGCGATGCCGTACATGATCTGCACGTCGGCCGGGTCGCCGGCGATCGCCCGCAGCAGCCAGGTGCGCCAGTGCTGAGCAACGTCGAGGTAGCCGTGATCGATGTAGGCGCTCAGCGTGAGCGCGGCGTCGCGCAGCCAGACGTAGCGGTAGTCCCAGTTGCGGGAGCCCCCGAAAGCCTCGGGCAGCGACGTGGTCGCCGCCGCGACGATGCCACCCGTCTCGGAGTGCGTGAGCGCGCGGAGCACCATGAGCGAGCGCGTGACCAGCGCCGCGTGCGTGCCGGCCGGCACGCGGTCGGCCCAGGCGGCCCACCACTCGCGCGTGCGTTCCAGGGCGGCCTCGACGTCGAACGCCGGCGGGGCATCTTTCCACGACGGACCCCACGACAGCACCGAGTCGACGCTCGCGCCGGCCGCGGTGGTCCACCGGCCGCGGTGGGTGGTGTCGACGGCGATCAGACGCGGACCGCGGATCGTCACGGCATCCGGGCCGGCGACGGCGAGGATGACGTGCTCACCGCCGTGGCCCATCTGTCGCACCCAGGGCACCGCGCGGGCGTAGTCGAAGCGCAAGCGCACCTCGGTGACGAAGTCCACCTCGCCCGAGACCCCGACCACGCGTCGCACGAGGGCGTCGACACCCCCGTCGATCGGCATCGCGTCGTACACGTCGGCGATGCCGGTCGCTGTCTCCCACCGCGTGACGAGCACGAAGGTGTCGCCGTCGTACCGCCGGGTCGCCCGCGCGTCGGGATCGGCCGGGCGCAGCGACCATGCCCCGTGCGACTCGTCGCCGAGGAGTGCGGCGAACATCGACCCGCTGTCGTAGCGCGGGAGGCACAACCAGTCGACGCTGCCGTCGCGGGACACCAGTGCGGCGGAGCGGCAGTTGCTGAGGACGGCGTAATCCTCGATCGGAGTGGTCACCCTCGGATCATGGCAGAGGGCACCGACATCGTGGCCGGGCATCGCGCTAGTGGCATCCATGGGCTCGCTGCAAGCGGCGCACCGGTGTCGCAGGGGAGCGCTACGGTGGCCGCATGGCCGCGGACACAACCCTCATCATCCTGGGCGCTTCGGGCGACCTCACGTCTCGACTGCTCCTGCCCGCCCTCGGCCAGCTGCTGACGCGCGAACCCGGCCGGTCGGTGCGGCTGCACGGCGCGGGCATGGAGGACTGGACCGACGAACACTGGCGCGAGGTCGTGCACGCGGCATTCCAGACGATGGATGCCGACGGCGCCTTCGCCGTCGTCTCGGAGACCACCTACTCGCAGGCCGACATCACGAAGCCGGCCGATCTGCAGAAACTCCTCGACGACGCCGAGGGCCGACCCGCCCTGTACTTCGCGGTGCCTCCGGCCGTCGCCGAGAAGTCGTGCCTCGCGTTGAGCGACGTGACCATTCCGGAGGGCACGGTCCTCGCTCTCGAGAAGCCGTTCGGCACCGACGAGGCCAGCGCCCACCGGCTCAACCAGCAGCTGGCGAAACTCGTGCCCGAAGACCAGGTGTTCCGCATCGACCACTTCCTGGGGCGATCCACCGTGCTCAACCTGCTCGGCGCCCGCTTCGCCAACCGCCTCCTCGAGACCGTCTGGTCGGCCGACGACATCGGCTCGGTCGAGATCGACTACCCCGAACCCCTGGGTCTCGAGGGCCGCGCGGGCTACTACGACGGGGCGGGGGCTCTCGTCGACATGATCCAGAGCCACCTGCTGCAGGTCATGGCGTTCGTCACCATGGAGCCCCCGGCATCCCTCACTCAGCTCGATCTGCGCGACGCCACATCGGCGGTGCTGCGCGCCACCCACGTGCGGGATGACGATCCCGTGCGCAACTCCCGCCGCGCCCGGTACACCGCGGGCAGCGTCGGCGACCGCCACTTCTCGTCGTACGTCGACGAGCCGGGAGTCGACGCGGCGCGCGGCACCGAGACACTCGCCGAGATGACGGTGGAGGTGCGAAATGCCCGGTGGCAGGGCGTTCCCATCACCCTGCGCTCAGGGAAGGCGCTCAGCTCCGGACACCGGGCTGTCACCGTGACCTTCCAGCCCGTGCGACACCTTCCCGGCGGCTTCGTCGGCGAGAGCGAGCCGTCCGAGCTCGTGTTCTCGCTCGGCCCCGACACCATGAGCCTCGGCCTCAACGTCAACGGTGCCGACGACCCCCTCGAGCTCGAACGCGTGACCCTGGCGGCCGACCTCGGCGAGGGCGCGCTCAAGGCCTACGGCGAGGTGCTCTCCGGCATCCTCGACGGTGATGCAATGCTCGCCGTCCGCGGCGACGCGGCCGAGCAGTGCTGGCGAATCGTGCAGCCGGTCATCGATGCGTGGCGCAAGAACGAGGTACCGCTCGACGAGTACGCGGCAGGCACCGCGGGCCCCGCATCCTGGAACGCGTGAAGCGGATTTCACGGATCTGATCCGCTGTCTTCCGGCCTCCGTTCGCTTCGCGGCTGCCGCGCGAGGCAGCACACGTCAGAGAGGGCGTGGGGGCTGACCACCCTCGCGAGACTGCGGGGTTCCGAGGCGATCGTGCAGCATCAGCGGCAAATGAGAGGCGATTCGCGCGGGCTTGCCGGCGAGCAGGTTCTGCGCCTGCGCTCGCACGTATCCAGGCACGTGCGCTTCGATGCTGTCGTGGACGGTCAAGGTGCGCGTGGCCTCCTCCATGGCTGTCAGTGTCTCGTCGACGGCGGCGGCCGCGGCGGCATCCGTCAGCCCCCAGGCGACTCCCTCGGCGACGAGGTCTTGCCGCGTCACGTCTGGCAGATGCTGGACGCCGTTGACCCACATCGACAGACGCGTCGTGGCTCCGTACGAGAGGGCGAGAGGCGCGACATCGTAGATCGGAGCCAGGGAGGTGGCTGCACTTTCGTCGTGCAGGAGCGAGAAGTTCTTGGCATGGGCATCGGTGTTGCCCATGGCGATGTTGAACGTGGAGTACCGCAGAAGCCGCAGCCGATCGGTGGTCCGCGCAGAGAACAGGTTTCCGCCGCGATCCAGCAATCCCGCCACCGCGCGCAGGGACGCGCGCGAGTCGTTCTGCTGGAACTTCTCATTGCCACCCCAAGGGATCCCGAGCGCCTGGGCGGCATCCTCCTGGTGAACACGCTCGATCCGGTCAACGAGACGGCGGCGATCGTATCTCTCGATCACGAGCACCCACCTCGTGCCGATCTGTTCCACCCACGAACCCATCGTGGTCAGCCCCACCTCTCGAGCCACCGCGAGGGCGTAGCCCTCGGCCTCGACCGCGCTTCGCGCGTCCGGCGCCACGGGCTTGAGGATATGGGTCGAGGGGAGAAGTCCGTTCCCCCGGATCCACGTGCCGCCCTCGCGCGTAAGGGTGAGTTTGCGTTGGAATCCCGGCAGGGCGGACCCGCCGCCTCCGAGGAGGAAGCCGTCGGCCCGCTCGAGGAGGGCGGCGACCTCCGCGGCCGAAAGCGCTTCGGGGTCGCGGCGCGGAGCACCCCCGGTGCCGGCGACCCGCAGTGCTCCCGCGAGGTCTGCTCCGACTTCTGCCAGGAGCCCGACGAGGTCTCCCCTGTCGACCTTGATCTCTCGCGCCAGACGGGCGATGTGCTCCCCCTCGGGCAGCAACGCCCCGAAGAACGATTCACTGAGGTCGGCGGAATCCTCGCCCACGCGCAGACTCGCGCTGAGGGCTCGCGATCGTAAGCCCCACCGCTGCTCCGCCTCCCGCGACCAACGCAGCACGGCGCGTGAGCCTTGCCGCTCCAGGTGACCGATCGTCGTGCCGTACAGCACGACAGGAAGACGATCGACGCTCACTCCGCAACGCTCGAGGTCGGGTCGGGCCGCCCGGAGGGGGTCTCTCCGCCATCCAGGGGGCGGATGAGAGTGTCCTCGAAGTCCGCGACCAGGGTGATCCCGAGCGCGGAGAGCACCCCAAGGTAGTGGTCGTCGAGGCGTTTAGCGCGGCCGACCTCCAGTTCGTGCAGGTAGCGCTGCCCAACGCCGAGCGCTGCGGCGAGTCTCCTCTGCGACCACCCCTGCGATTCGCGGATACGCCGCACGACATGGCCGATGTCCGCCGGTGATTCGATGTGAGCGCGCACGGTAACCCCCTCGATGATTCCCGATATGACATCGTAATCGCAGTGATGTTCTCCAGGGAATCACTGTCGAACTGATTCCCTTTGCGACATCGGCGAGCGGATACCGGCCCGGTTCTGGGCGAGTGGGCCGAGCGACCGTGCGGTAGCCAGGTTGATCACGACGCGCGGCGTCACACGGGGAACATCTCGCGCGCGATGGGCGTTCACTGGTTCGGGTCAACGGCGTCCCGGTTCCGTCATCTGTTCTCAGGAGTACCCATGTCTCTCGTTCTCGACCGCACCGCCCCCACCGACGCCCCCATCCTCGACGTGCTCGCCGAACGCTGGAGCACCCGCGTCTTCGACCCCGAGACGCCCATCGACGAGTCTGCGCTGCGCTCCGCGCTCGAGGCCGCCCGCTGGGCGCCGTCGGGCATGAACTTCCAGCCCTGGCGCTTCATCGTGGCCCGCCGCGGCACCTCCGCGCACCAGAAGCTCGTCGGTGCGCTCATGGGCTTCAACCAGGCGTGGGCCCCCGCCGCCGGCGCCCTCGTCGTCGTCCTCGCCGAGACCGAGACCGAAGACGGCGAAGCCCGCACGTGGGCGCTGTACGACAGCGGTCAGGCCGCCGCCCACTTCACCGTGCAGGCGCACGCCGAGGGCCTGGCGACCCACCAGATGGGCGGCTTCGTCGCCGACGACCTGCGTACGGCCTTCGACATCGACGCCCGATTCACGCCCGTCACCGTCATCGCCGTCGGCGCCCTGGGCGACATCGACGCCGCTGAAGAGGGCCTGCGCGAGCGCGAGCTCGCTCCCCGCCAGCGCCGCACGGTCGAGGAGTCGCTGCTCGTCGACGACTGATCGGCCCGCCCGCGACGACGCCCGTCGCGCCGGAGCCCGTCAGCCGGGTGCCGGCGCAGCGGGCGTTCGTCGTTGTGTCGGCGCTCTGCCGATGCGCTCGACCGCGGCGGCGCCCCGCTCGTAAACGCGATTCGCGCGCAGAAACACTCCGCTCACGCGTTCATGCGCACGAAGAGCGTTTATGAGCGAACGGCCTCGGGCCCGCAGAGGCCGGCACCGCGCGATGTACGGTCGACCGCGCACGAGAGAGGGGGATGCCACGCCCTCGCGCGGCATCCCCCTCTCTCGTCGTGGGCTATTCGACGATCTCCGCCTCGAGCACGTCGTCGCCGGAGTCGTCGCCCGTCTCCTCCGCCGGCCCCGCGCTGACCAGCATCAGCGAATCCCCGTCACTGGCCACATCGACCCGCACGACGTCACCATCGCGGACCGTCCCGGCGAGGATCGCCATCGCGAGGCGATTCTGGATCTCGGTCTGGATGAGCCGGCGCAGGGGCCGGGCGCCGTACACCGGGTCGTAGCCGCGCTCGGCAAGCCACGACCGTGCGTCGGGAGTGACCGCGAGGGTCAGGCGGCGCTCGCGGAGCCGCTTGTGCAACGCGTCGACGGCGAGTTCGACGATCTGGGCGAGGTCGTCCTGGCTGAGGGCCTGGAAGATCACGATGTCGTCGAGACGGTTCACGAACTCGGGCTTGAAGGCCTGGCGCACCAGCGCCTGCACCTGCTGCGTCTTGGCATCCATCGACAGAGTCGGATCGATCAGGATCGGCGAGCCGAGGTTGCTTGTCAGAATCAGGATGACGTTCGTGAAATCGACCGTGCGACCCTGGCCGTCGGTGAGTCGGCCGTCGTCCATGACCTGCAGCAGCACGTCGAACACCTCGGGGTGCGCCTTCTCGACCTCGTCCAGCAGCACCACGCTGTAGGGGCGGCGGCGCACGGCCTCGGTGAGCTGTCCGCCCTGCTCGTAACCGACGTACCCCGGAGGGGCACCGACGAGCCGCGAGACGGAGTGCTTCTCGCCGTACTCCGACATGTCGATGCGCACCATCGCGTGCTCGTCGTCGAAGAGGAAGTCGGCGAGCGACTTGGCCAGCTCCGTCTTGCCGACACCGGTCGGGCCGAGGAACAGGAATGAGCCGACCGGGCGGTTCGGGTCGCTGATCCCCGCGCGCGAGCGACGGACGGCGTCGGACACCGCCTTCACGGCATCCCGCTGTCCGATCAGGCGCTTGCCGAGCTCGCGCTCGAGGTGCAGCAGCTTCTCGGTCTCGCCCTGCAGCAGGCGCCCGACCGGGATGCCCGTCCAGGCGGCGATGACCGCCGCGATATCTTCGTCGGTGACTTGGTCGTTGACCATGCGGTCGCCCGCGGGCTCTTCGCGCTCGGCGAGCATGAGCTCACGCTCCAGCGCCGGGATCTCGGCGTACAGCAACCGTGACGCGCGCTCGAGGTTTCCCTCGCGCTGCGCGCGCTCGGCATCCACACGGGCGGCGTCGAGGCGCGTCTTCAGCTCGCCCACGCGGTTGAGAGACGCACGCTCGCGCTCCCACCGGGCCTGCAGCTCGTCGAGCTTGGCCTGCTCGGCGGTGAGGGAGTCGCGGAGCGCGGCGAGGCGCTCCTTCGAGGCGGCGTCCTTCTCTTTCTTCAGGGCGAGCTCTTCGAGCTTGAGGCGGTCGACGTGCCGACGCAGCTCGTCGATCTCGAGCGGAGCCGAGTCGATCTCCATGCGCAGGCGCGACGCGGCCTCATCGATCAGGTCGATCGCCTTGTCGGGCAGCTGACGCGACGGGATGTACCTGTTCGACAGGGATGCCGCGGCGACCAGTGCGGCGTCGGCGATGGCCACCTTGTGGTGCGCCTCGTACCGCTCCTTGAGGCCGCGGAGGATCGCGACGGTGTCTTCCACCGTGGGTTCGCCGACGTAGACCTGCTGGAAACGGCGCTCGAGCGCGGCATCCTTCTCGATGAACTCGCGATACTCGTCGAGCGTGGTCGCTCCGATCAGACGCAGCTCACCGCGGGCCAGCATGGGCTTGAGCATGTTGGACGCGGCGACCGAACCCTCGCCGCCGCCCGCGCCCATCAGCACGTGCAGCTCGTCGATGAACGTGATCACGCGCCCGTCGGACTCGGTGATCTCTTTGAGGACGCTCTTCAGGCGCTCCTCGAACTGGCCGCGGTACATGGCGCCGGCCACCAACGCTGAAATATCGAGGGCGACCAGCTCTTTGTTCTTCAGGCTCTCGGCGACGTCGCCCGCGACGATGCGCTGGGCGAGACCCTCGACGACCGCGGTCTTACCCACGCCGGGTTCACCGATGAGCACGGGGTTGTTCTTGGTACGCCGGGTGAGCACCTGGCTGACGCGGCGGATCTCTCCGTCGCGCCCGATCACGGGGTCGAGCTTGCCTTGGCGGGCCCGGTCGGTGAGGTTGATGCCGAACTGCTCGAGGGCGCTGCGCGCGTCCTCCTGCCCCGGCTGTTGCGCGGCGTTCATGTGTTCTCCTGGAAGTGGGTTCGCTCTCGCTCAAACTTGAGCGGCGTTGACTCAAGTTTAACAGGAGGTGGTGCGAGGGGCAATGGATGCCGCGGCATGGGCGTCGACCGCCATGCCGTCCACGCCAGGACTATGGTGAGCGCGTGAGCACCCCTGAGCCCGTCGCGCCGCGTCCGGACATCCCGTGGAACCCGCCGCCCTCCACCGCCGAACGCCGCGCCCGCGGCCGAGAGGCGCGCACGCGCACCCCGCGAAGCGATCTCGGCCTGCTCACCACGGAGGGACGCGACCCGCTCGGCATCCTCGATGCGCAGAACGCCGCACGCATCCCCGAACTCGTTCCTCTGCGCATCGAACGGATGTCGGCCACGCCCTTCGCTTTCTACCGCGGCTCCGCCGCCGTGCAGGCGGCCGACCTCGCTCGCAACCCCTCGACCCCCATCCACGTCGCCTCCTGCGGGGATGCGCACGTGGCGAACTTCGGCTTCTACGCCTCCCCTCAACGCACGCTCGTGTTCGATCTCAACGACTTCGACGAGGCCGCATGGGCGCCCTGGGAGTGGGACCTGAAGCGCCTCGTCACCAGCGTGGTCCTCGCCGGGGCGGAGAGCGATCGCGACCTCGCCGTCGTGCGTGATGCCGTCGTGAGCACGGTGCGCGCGTACGCTCGCGCGATCGGATCCCGCGTCGAGCAGGACCCCGTCGAGCGCTACTTCGAACACTTCGGCCCGCGCGAGGTGATCGACTCGTTCGACCGGGCCTCGCGCGTGGTCCTCGAGCGCGCCATGGCGGATGCCGAACGTCGTACCGGTGCGCGCGCAGTTCGACGACTGACCGCCGACGGTGGCTCCGGCCGCCTCGTCTTCACCCACAGACCCCCGACCATGACCCCGGTCGACGCGGAGGTGGCCGCCCGCGTCCTCGCGGTCGACGGCGCCTACCGCACCTCGGCGAACGTGGACGTGCGTCTGACCCTGGAACAGTACGACCTCACCGACATCGCCCGGCGCGTCGTCGGCGTCGGCAGCGTCGGCACCCGCTGCTACCTATTGCTTCTGCAAGACGGGGACGGACACGCGCTCCTGCTCCAGGGCAAGCAAGCCGGCCCGAGCGTGCTGCAGCAGTTCGGCGGCATCCGTCAGCCCGAATCGCTCGTCTCCCTAGTCGCGGCCGAGGGGGAAGGCGCGCGCGTGGTCGCCCTGCAACGCGTCCTGCAGGGCGTCTCGGACCCCTTCCTCGGCCACGTGCGCGGCAGCGACGCCGACTTCTACGTGCGGCAGTTCCACGACATGAAGGGGGGCATCGAGATGGTCGAGCTGTCGAACAAGCCCTTCCGCCGCTACGCGCAGGCCTGCGCCGTCACCCTCGCCCGCGCGCACGCGCAATCTCCCCACGCTCCCGACATCGCGGGATACGTCGGGTCGGGCCGCGTTCTGACGGAGGCGCTCGTCGACTGGGCATTCGCCTACGCCGACCTCGCCCGCGCCGATCACGCCGCCTTCGTCGCTGCCCACTCCTGACATCGGGGCGCGATTCGCGGGGAGCGTCGTCCCGCGCGCGTCCTGCCCGGGGGACGAGCCGTCCACGCATCCCTCAGGCCGGTACCGCCTCAGCCGCTGCGGCCCCGACCTCGGCCTCGGCCGCGGGGGCCACCTCACCCGAGCCCGCGCACGAGAACCGCGCGCGGTACGCGGTGGGGGTGAGTCCCATCGTGCGCGCGAAGTTCTGCCGGAGCACCGCCGCGGAACCGAAGCCGCATTCCGACGCGATCCGGTCGAGACCGAGGTCGGTCTCTTCGAGCAGGCGCTGTGCGTGGAGCAGCCGCTGGCGGGCGAGCCACGCCGCCGGGGTCGCGCCGAGGTCGGCCTTGAACCGCCGGGCGAAGGTACGCGCGGACATGTGGGCGCGCGCCGCCAACCGGTCGACGGAGAGCTCGGCATCCAGATTCTGGAGCATCCACTCGGTCACCGGCGCGAGCGACAGCGACGAGTCGATCGGGATCGGCGAGGCGATGAACTGCGCCTGTCCGCCGTCGCGCTGCGGCGCCACGACCATGCGCCGGGCGATGCGGTTGGTGAGCTCCGACCCGAGCTCTTGGCGCAGCAGGTGAAGGCACGCATCGAGTCCTGCGGCTGTTCCCGCGCTCGTGATGATGTTGCCCGACTGCACGTAGAGCACGTCGGGATCGACCTCGATCGCCGGATACATCCGCGCCATGACGTCGGCGTACCGCCAGTGCGTCGTGCCGCGCTTGCCGTCGAGCACCCCGGATGCCGCGATGACGAACGACCCGCTGCACACGCTGAGCAACCATGAACCGCGTGCGTGCGCGGCGCGGACCGACTCGATCACACGCGGGTCGACGGCGCCCCACTGCTCGCGGGGGATCGGCGCGAGGACGAGGATGTCGACGTCGGCCGCCGCATCGAGGCCAAGCTCGACGTTGACCGAGAAGCCGATGTTGGAGGGGATGACGCCCGGGTCGGGAGCGACGATGCGGAAGTCGAAGTTCGGGATGCCGTCGTCGCTCCGGTCGAGGCCGAACGCCTCGCAGGCGAGGCCGAACTCGAAGGGCGCGAAGCCGGGTTGGATGACGACGGCGACCGAGCGCATGAGCGTACCTCCGGTGTGGCAGGAATCTGACGAACACCGTCCATCATGCCACTCGCGGGCATGATTCCTCTAGACATAGTTTTTCTGCCATGGCTTACTTCATCGCTCTCGGCATCCTGTCCCTCGCCGGCGTCGTCGGCACCGTGTGGCTCGTCCGTACCGACGGATACGGGCGCATTCCGACCGACCCGTCGCGCGTCGCGTCGTCGTCGCCCCACACGACCCGCTCGACCCGCTCGACCCGCTCGCGGGAGACGACGGTTCAGGCCGCTCCCGCGGTCGAAGCCGCACGCCCGAGCATGCACATCACCCTGCCGTCGGCCTCGCCGGCGACTGCCCCGCTGCGCATCGTGGGGACGGAATGACCCGACGAGGCGGCACGCGCCGCTCCGGCACGGCCGAGACCCGGCGGGCGTAGGACCCGCCGGGTCAGCGCCCCGCGGCGACCGCTCGCTCGTAGACGGCGACCATCGCCGCCGTGCGCGACGACTGGCGGAAGCGTTCCGCGACGCTCGCATCGGGCGTGACCGGCGACCCGGCGGCGATGTCGGCGGCCGCGCGGCGAAGGGTCTCTGCGAGAGCTGCGACCGTGGCATCCGGAACCGTCCAGGTTCCCGCGCCGAGCTCGGCGCCGATGTCGGGGTCGCTGATGACGGCGGGGGTGCCGAGCGAGGCGGCCTCGAACACCGTCATGCCCTGCGTCTCGAACCCGATCGAGGTCTGCACCACGGCGTCGGCGTCGGCGAGCCGGCGGAGGGTCTCTGCGTAGGGCAGGCGGCCGGAGAAGACGATGGATGCCGTGGGCGCGAGCCGCTCCACCACTCTCCGTGCGGCGCGCAGCTGCGCACCGCCGCCGATGATCTCGACCTCAGCGTCGATGCCGGACTCCGCGACCGCCTCGAGGAAAGGCAGGAGCCGCTTCTCGGGGCTCATCCGGCCGAGCCAGACGAAGCGCGGACGGCCCGGGCGACGTGCTGTGCGTCCGGCCGCGAGGGCGGCATCGAGCGCGTCGTCGTCGATACCGTTCCAGATGACGTCGACCGTGTCGGCGACCCCGTGTCGCTCGAGGCGCTGCGCGAAGTGAGCGGACGGGGCGGTGACCGCGTGGGAGAGGCGGGCGAGGCGACGCAGGTACGCCCAGCCGTCGGCAGCATCGTGCTGTCCCGCGCCGCGGGCCACGGCATGCGCTCCCCCGGCAGATTCGCGCGATCCTCGCAGTCTCCCTGCCGAATCGTGCGAGATCTGTGGGTTTGTGCGAGCATCGGCCGCGCCCACACCCGGCAGCACCCGACGTGCCCAGGCGTTCAGTGCGCGCAGCACGAGGCCCGGGAAGGGAGCGGTCGCTTCGATGCCCACGTCGACGCGGTTGTGCATGGTGTGCACGACGGGCAGACCGCGGCGCTCGGCGTAGCGGTGACCGATGAAGGCACCCCAGAAATCGGCCTGCACGTGCACGACGTCGACGGGCAGGCGCGCACCCATCTCGGCATCCAGGAACCGATCGGTGCGGGCGCCCGGCCAGGCGAGCGCGTACTCGCGGTCGACCGTGATCGGCAGGGAGGGGAGATCGAGGTAGGAGGGATCGTGCGCGGCGGGTCGGTGCAGGCGCGGCGCGACCACCGTGACGACGTGGCCGGCGCGCTCGAGGAATCGCTTCTGCAGTCGCATCGACACCTGCGCACCGCCGAGGGACTCGAGATGCTGGTCGGCGAACATTACGACGTGCACGCGGCTACTCCGGCAGCGGTCGACCGCGGTACAGCGCCTCGAAGGTGTCGAGGGTGCGCGTGATGTCGTGCACCGCGACGGCATCGAGGGAGGCTTGCTGCATGCGCTCGCGGTCGTCCGCCGAGGCGGTGAGCACGTCGGTCAGCCGTGCGGCGAGCTCCTCGGCGTTGCCGGGCGTGAAGAGGTAGCCGTTCTCGCCGTGATGCACGAGGTGCGGCAGCGCGACGGCGTCGGCCGCGACGATCGGCAGCCCGGAGGCCATGGCCTCCATCGTCGCGATCGACTGCAGCTCCGCGATCGACGCGATGGCGAACACGCTGGCGCGCGAGTACAGCGTGCGCAGGTCTTCCTCCGAGGCGTGGCCGTGGAAGGTCACGCGGGACGCGACCCCCAGCTGTTGCGCGAGAGCCTCGAGCTTGGCGCGCTGGTCGCCGCCGCCGACGACGTCGAAGGTCACATCAAGCGCGGGGTCGAGCTGCGACAGGGCCGTGAGCACGACGTCGATGTGCTTCTCGGTGGTGAGGCGGCCGACGAACAGGATGCGGTTCGCGTCGCGAGGCGTGAGGTCGGGGCGATAATTCGAGCGGTCGATGCCGCACGAGATCGGGATGACGCCCGAGATGTCGATGGTCGACTCGAGGAAGTCGGCCGCTTTACGCGTGGGCGTGGTCACCGCGCGCGTCATCTTGAACGTGCGCTCGGCGTCGGCCCAGGCGAGCTTGACGAAGATGCGGTCGAGGAAATCGGGGAGGGTCGTGAAGTCGAGGATGTTCTCGGCCATCACGTGGTTGGTCGCGACGACGGGGATGCCGCGCTTGCGCGCCTCGCGCGCGAGTCCGCGGCCGACGATGATGTGCGACTGGATGTGCACGACGTCGGGCTTGATCTCGTCGAGCAGCCGGCGGGCGTAGTGCTTCGACCGCCACGGCAGCACGAAGGTGAGCCAGTCGTGCGGCAAGAAGCGGTAAGCCGGAAGCCGGTGCATCGGAACCGGCTGACCCTCGATGGTCTCTGTCGCCGACCCGGCGCCGCGACGGTCGACGGCCGGCGCCGCGACGTGCACGTCGTGGCCGCGGGCGACGAGTCCGGCGGCCAGGCGCTCGGCGAAGCGCGCAGCCCCGTTGACGTGGGGGAGGAAGGTGTCGGCGCCGATGAGGATGCGGAGCGGACGGTCGGGGGTGTTCGCCGCCTCGGATTCGCCGGAGATCTCGGTCGACGCGGCGGGCGCCGACTGGTCGGCGGGCGTCGCAGGAGTGGTCACGTGGGGTGAGGCCTATCTATGCGGCGGTCAGGTCGCGCGGTGAGGGTCTTACGCCATTCACTGTACCGGAGCGGGTTTCGTCGCTTCGGCGACCGTCCCCAGGTGGAGCTCTTGCCGGGCGCGGCGCCGGAGGGGCGGGGC
>NZ_CAUQWC010000056.1:0-16738 GCF_963521695.1 uncultured Microbacterium sp.
ACCGGTGGTTCCGCAGCGGCCGCGATCACAAGGAGCTCAACCTGCGGCGCGTCGCCGCGGAATTCCCGCAGGTGAAGTGGCTGCTCGTCGGCGACGATGGTCAGCACGACGACTCCATCTACACCGGCTTCGCGATCGAGCATCCCGAGAGCGTCGCCGCCGTCGCCATCCGCCGGCTGCTGCCCGCCGAGGCCGTGCTCGCCGGTGGCCGCACCGTCGTCGACGACCACTCCGCGGCCGAGGTGCCGTGGGTCACCGGATCCGACGGCGCCGCCCTGCTCGCCCGACTGGAAGACGTCGGCGTCATCTCGCGCGACGGCTGATCGCGGCGCGGGATGCGGCGGTGTGCGCAACCTCCGCGATCCGCGCAGGGTGAGTGGCATCCCGAGGTTTCCGACGGAGGTTGTGCGGATCGCTGAGGTTGTGCGGATCGCTGAGGTTGTGCGGGTATGGAGGCCGCGGAGTACCTGACCTCCGCGATCTGCGCAGGGTGAGTGGCATCCCGAGGTTTCCGACGGAGGTTGTGCGGATCGCTGAAGCTGTGCGCGGATGGATGCCGCGCGGGCTCGACGCCGACATCGGATCGCGAGGCCGATGTCGGAGGGGGCGCGTACGGTGGAGGCATGTGCGGTCGATTCGTCGTGGCCAATGTGGCGTCCGAGCTCGTCGGGGTGCTGCGCGCCGATGTCGAGGCTGATGAGCTGCCGCCGCCGTCGTACAACATCGCGCCGACCGCGCAGGTCGGCATCGTGCTCGACTCGATCAAGAGCGAACCACCCGTGCGGCGTCTCGAGGTCGCGCGCTGGGGTTTGATCCCGGGGTGGGCGAAAGACGTCAAGATCGGCGCGCGGGCGTTCAACGCGCGCAGCGAAGAGGTCGAAGACAAGCCCATGTTCCGCAACGCCCTCATCAAGCGTCGCGCCGTGATCCCGGCATCCGGGTACTACGAGTGGAAGACCACCGAGGCGGGCAAGACGCCGCACTACATCCACCCCGCCGACGGCTCGCCACTGTTCTTCGCCGGCCTCTACGAGTGGTGGAAAGACCCCACCCGGGCCGACGACGATCCCGCACGGTGGGTGCTGAGCTGCACGATCCTCACGCGTGACGCGATCGGACGCCTGGGCTCGATCCACGACCGCATGCCGCTGTTCATGGACCCCGACTTCGCCGACGCCTGGCTGGATCCCACCACCGAGAATGTCGGCGACGTTCTGGATGCCGCGATCGACGCCGCACCCGATGTGGCTGAGACGCTCGACGACCACGTCGTCTCTGCTGCCGTGGGCAACGTCCGCAACGACTCCCCCGACCTGATCGACGCCGTCGAGTGACCACGCTCGTCCGGTCTGCGGCGCTGACGCGCACCGAGTGGACCGCTCTGGCGGACGCGCACGCCGAACGCGCCGACGCCCTCACCGCCGCGCACCGCGCCCGCGCGAGCCGCGCCCAGAAGCATCCGGTCGAGGACTTCCTCTTCACCTACTACTCGTACAAACCCGCCGTCCTGCGCCGCTGGCACCCCGGCCCCGACATCGTGCTCGACGACGCCGAAGAACGCGCCGGTTGGCGTTGGTACCGCCCCGAGGGTGCGGGCGTTCGCGTGGATGCCGAGCGGTTCCGCGACGAGCGTGGATCACTGTATCGCGGCGTCGTGACCCTGCTGCGCGCGACGGCGGATCGACCGGCGCAGTTCGGCTGCTTCGGGCTGCACGAGTGGGCGATGGCGTACCGCGCCGACGACGTGCGACACGCGGTCCCCCTGCGCCTCGGTCGAGACGGCACCGACGCCGTCGTCGACGCCCATGACCTCAAGTGCACCCACTTCGACGCGTTCCGGTTCTTCACACCCGACGCCGTGCCGCGCAACCGTACGCCCCTGACGCGCGACGACCAGGTCGAGCGCGAGCAGCCCGGATGCCTCCATGCCGGCATGGACGTCTACAAGTGGGCCGTGAAGCTCGGCCCGCTCGTGCCGGGTCCGCTGCTGCTCGACGCGTTCGAGCTCGCGCGCGACATCCGCACCCTCGACATGGAGGCCTCGCCCTACGATCTGAGCGGCTGGGGCTACCCGGCGGTGGCGATCGAGACGACCGAGGGCAAGGCCGAGTACGTCACCCGCCAGCGAGCACTGAGTGAGCGTGGGCAGGGGCTCCGCCGCGCCGTGATCGCGGCGGTTACGAGCGGAGACGACACGCCCGGTCGCGCGGATTTCCTGCCGTCGCGAACTGTGTTGTAAGCTCATGGAGTTGCCTCAAACGGGGCAGACAACAAAATACGGGCCTGTGGCGCAGCTGGTAGCGCACCTGCATGGCATGCAGGGGGTCAGGGGTTCGAGTCCCCTCAGGTCCACACAGAGAGAAAGCCTCCGCTTCGGCGGGGGCTTTCGTCGTTTCCGGCCGTCCTCGGACGCAGAGCTCCCGGAAAGCGGGGCTCGCGGCATCCGGATGCCTCTCAGCTCGCCTGCGGGGTTCGGCCGCTCGCAGAATCTCGCGTAGCTCACAGTCCACGGCACAATATCTGCGAGCAGGCCGCACACGTGCGAGATTGGCTCAGGGCCGGCTCGCTGTTCTCCGCGCGGGTTCGGCGAGACGGGCATCCGATCGCGAACGAAACCCCCGGTACGCCGACGGTGGGTGCCCTCCCCGAACGGGAAGACACCCACCGAGCGGTTGCGATCAGCGCGACGAGACGGGCACGCGCGTCCGCGCCGTCTGCGCCTCACGCATGACGAGCTCGTCGTCCAGCCAGTTCGGTGCCTTGTTGCGCAGGGCGAAGATGTACACCGCGAGCGACGCCGCGATGATGATCGTCACATAGACGATGAACAGCGGAACCTGCTCCGTGCTCTGCGCTCCGGCGTACAGCAGGGGGGCCGTGCCGCCGAACAACGAGTTGGCGAGGGCGTATCCGAGGCCGACGCCCAGCGCACGCACGTGGGTGGGGAAGAGCTGGGCCTTCACCAGGGCGTTGATCGAGGTGTAACCGGTGAGGATGACGAAGCCGCCCAACAGGATCGCGAATGCTGCGAACTCGTTCGTCTGCTGCGGGAGCGTCGTGATGAGGAACCACGTGTACAGCACGCCACCGACGCCGAAGAAGACCAGGAGCGACTTGCGGCCGACCTTGTCGCTCAGCCACCCGCCCAGGGGCTGCATGAGCATCAGAGCGGTGAGGGCGATGAGGTTGATCACGGTGCCGGTGATCAGGTCGCCGCCCGAGAAGGCGGTCTTGACGATGTTGGGGCCGGTGACCGAGTAGGTGTAGAACGCGACCGTGCCGCCCGCGGTGACGGCGAAGCAGAGCAACAGCGGGCGCCAGTTGTTCACGAGGAGGTCGCGCATCGAGCCCGAGTCCTTCGACCGGCCCGACCTGGTGTCGTCGATGACGCTCTTCTCCAGCGATTCGTCCATCGTGCGCCGCATCCAGAAGACCGCGACCGCGGCGACACCGCCGATGGCGAACGCGACGCGCCAGCCCCACGACGTGATCGCTTCTTCGTCGAGGGTGAGCACCATGACGAGCAGGGTCGTCTGCGCCAGCACGTGACCACCGACGAGGGTGACGTAGTGGAACGACGAGAGGAATCCGCGTCGGCCGGGCATGGCCGCCTCCGACATGTAGGTCGCGCTCGTGCCGTACTCGCCACCGGTCGCGAAACCCTGCACGAGACGGGCGAACACCAGGATGACGACGGCGCCGACGCCGATCATCTCGGCGGTGGGGGCGAAGGCGATGATCAGGGAGCAGAACGCCATCAGCGAGACCGACACGGTCAACGAGAGTCGTCGGCCGTGGCGATCGGCGAATCGGCCGAAGAACCAGGAGCCGATGGGGCGCATGAGGAAGGTGACGGCGAAGATCGCCCACACGTAGATCGTCGAGTTCTTGTCGTCGGAACTGAAGAATTGCGACTCGAAGTACACCGCGAACACCGAGTAGACGTACACGTCGTACCACTCGACGAGGTTGCCCGCCGAGCCCTTCAGGGTGTTCGAGATGGAGCGCCGGAGACTCGTGGGGATCGTGGTCGTGGTGGCCGGTGGTGTCGTCGTTGACATGAGAGATCCGATCGGTCGATGGACGGTTCTCGTCTCGTGTGCCGTCGGACTCTCCCGGCGACGACGACGAGGCGTATGCCGACATCCTGTCGACAAGCGGCGGTCCTCCGTGCGGATCCTTACATCCGCCTTACATTCGCGCTCGGCCCGCCGCGGTTCCCGGCGGAGGGCCATGCCTACGATGAAGGCATGCACGTACTCGTGGCCGAGGACGACGGCTCCGTCGCCGCAGCGCTCGTCTCGGCGTTGCAGCGCGCGGGCCACGCGAGCACGCGCGTCAGCCGTGGGAGCGACGTGCTGCTGCGCCACCGCGACGCGCAGGTCGTGCTGCTCGACCTGGGCCTGGAAGACATGGACGGCCTCGATGTTCTCCGCCAGCTGCGCGCGGTGAGTCAGATCCCGGTCATCGTCGTCACCGCCCGTGGTGACGAGCGCTCGACGGTGCGGGCGCTGTCGCTCGGTGCCGACGACTACCTGGTGAAGCCGGTGCGCCTGCACGAGCTTCTCGCTCGGCTGCTCGCCGTCACCCGCCGTTACACCCCTCCCGATGAGCCCACGCGCGTGCAGGTCGGCCCGGTCGACATCGACGTCGATGCCCGGCGCGTCACCGCCGACGGGCGCGACGTGGCGCTCACGCCCAACGAGTTCGGCATCCTGTTCTCGCTCGCCCGCCGCGCGGGCCAGATCGTCAGCCGTCAGCAGATCCTCGACGAGGTGTGGGGCGACGCGTACGCGACGTCGTCGCGCTCGTTCGACGTGCACCTGGGTCAGGTGCGCCAGAAGCTCCCCGAACTGACCATCACCACGGTCCGCGGCGTCGGCTATCGCCTCGAGGATGCCGGATGAAGCTGCGCGTTCTGCTGCCGCTGCTCGTGTTCGGGCTGATCGCGGTCATCGCCGTGCTCATCCCGATCGCCCAGTCGATCGCCGACTCCCGCACACAGCAGCTCGCCCTGCAGCGCACCGCCGCCCTCGACCAGGTCGTGCAGCGCGCGCGTACCGCGCTCGTGCAGGGCGACGCCGAGGGCCTCCAGACCTACCTCCAGCGCTTCCACGCGGTGTACGGCGAGTCGGTGCTCGTCCTCGATGAGGTCGGGGACGCCGTCGCCTCCGCCGGCGACGTGTCGCGCGATGAGCGTGTCGACGAGCTGGTGACCGCGGCATCCCGGGCCCTCCCCCAGCTCGTGCTCCCCCGCGTCACGCCCTGGGGTCCGGACACCGCCGTCGTCGCCGTGCCGGTGATCGCCGCCGGCGACCTGTCGACCGGCGTCGTGGTGCTGGCCGTCGACCTCCGCGACGCGCAGACCGACGTGTCGCGCGCCTGGGCCGTGATCGTGGTGGTCGGCGTGCTGCTGCTCAGCGCCCTCATGGGGGCATCGCTCGTGTGGACGCGGTGGATCCTGCGTCCGGTCCGCGCCCTCGACGCCGCCGTCGCCGACGTCACCGCCCACCGCGACCCCTCGCCCCTGCGCCCCTCGGGCCCGCCCGAACTCCGACGCCTCAGCCGTGCGTTCGGGGAGATGACGGCCGAGGTCGAGAGCAGCCTCGAGCAGCAGCGCGGATTCGTCGCCGACGCCTCGCACCAGTTGCGGACGCCTCTCGCCGCGATCCGGCTGCGCGTGGACGGTCTGCCGCGAGAAGGAGAGGCGGCCACCGACCTCGCCGCCGTCGACGACGATCTCGACCGGCTCGAATACACGGTGGGGCGCATGCTCACCCTCGCCAATGCGGAGCACCGCGCCGCGGCGCAGTCGCAGGGGCGCGATCCGGCTCGCGATGACGGTGCCGCGCGCGAGTGCACTGTCGCGGCCGCCGAGATCACGGACCGTCACCGCGACCGTCTGCAGGCTGCGGGGCTGCGGCTGACCACCGCTCCGGGCCCGGCGGTCACGGTCCCCTGCGGGCGCGCCGACCTCGACGAGATGGTCGACGTGCTCCTGGACAACGCGGCCAAGTACGCCGGCCCCGAGGCCGAGGTCCGCGTGAGTCTCGCCCAGGATGCCGACGGCACCCGGCTCGTGGTCGAGGACTCCGGGACGCGACTCACCGACGACGACCTCGCCCGCATGGGCACCCGGTTCTGGCGCGCCGGCCGCGACGCGACGCAGACCGGAACGGGCCTCGGACTCGCGATCGTGGCCCAGTTGATGCGCGCCGCCGGCGGGCGGCTGGTCCTGGACCGCTCCGCATCCGGGGGCCTCGCTGCGTGCTTGCTGTGGGAGCGACAGTGACGGCACTGACCCGACGCGGGTTCCTCTGGGCGGGCGTGGCCGCCGGGGCGTTCGGCCTCGCCGGCTGCTCCCCCGCCCCACCCCGCGCCCTGACTCTCGGGTGCGGCGAGCCCGGAGGGAGCTATCTGGAATTCGGCGAGTTGCTGAGCGCGGTCGCACGCGAGACCGGCGGCGTCGAGATCACCGCGCTCACGACGGAGGGCAGCGTCGAGAACCTCGCCCTGCTCGACGCCGGGAGCGTCGACCTGGCACTCTCTCTCGCGGACTCCGCGGCAGCAGCCACCCCGGGCGAAGACCTCGTCGCCATCGGGCGGGTGTACCAGAACTACCTGCAGTGCATCGTGCGCGCCGCCGACGGCCTGACCTCGCTCGCCGACCTGTCGGGGCGCGTCATCTCACTGGGCGCGGCGGGATCGGGAGCGGCGGCGACCGCACGGCGGCTTCTGCATGCCGAGGGCCTGACGTCGGCGTCGACGCCTCCCGTCACGATCGAACGGCCGTTCCGCGACGCGGTCGTCGACCTCGAGCAGGGCCGCATCGACGCGCTCTTCTGGTCGGGCGGCGTTCCGACACCCCAGATCGCCGACCTGGCCGAGCGGACCCCGATCCGCGTGATCGATACGACGCCCGTCCTGCCCGAGCTGCTGCGACGATACCCCGACGCGTACGTGGCAACGACGATCCCCGCCGGCGTCTACGACGCCGACACGTCTGTTCCGACGATCGGCGTCGCGAACCTGCTCCTGACCCACCGCGACCTCGATGACGACCTGGCGCGCCGCCTGGTCGATGTGCTCATCGACGACGCCGCGCGCCTCGTGCCGCCCGGTTCGCTCGGCATCCAGTACCTGACACCGGCGAGTCTGATCGACACGTTGCCCGTGCCGTTGCACCCCGCCGCCGAGCGCCGGTACCGCGAGCGGTACGGCTGAGCGTCGCTGCGGCGAGACCGGGACCCGAACGCGAAGAACGCCCCCTGCCGCGGGGCAGAGGGCGTCGTCGAGTGGGGGTTACTCCGCGGCGTGCGCCGGCGTGGGGATCTCGAGCGGGACCACGGGGCAGTCCTTCCAGAGGCGCTCGAGGCCGTAGTAGACGCGCTCCTCTTCGTGGAAGACGTGCACCACGAGGTCGCCGAAGTCGAGCAGCACCCAGCGGGACTCCTGGCGGCCCTCGCGGCGGAGACGCTTGTGGCCTGCCTCGAGCAGCTTCTCTTCGATCTCGTCGGCGATCGCGGCGACGTTGCGCTCGTTGCGACCGGTGACGAGGAGGAAGACGTCGACGAGGGGAAGGGGTTCCGACACATCGAGGGCGACGAGGTCGTCGCCGCCCTTGGCGTCGGCGGCGAGAGCGGCGATCTGCGCCATCTCTTTACCGTTGGTGGTGGCGGTCATCGGAAGACTCCTGTCGTGAAGGCGAGGCCGAGGGTTCCGACCACCGCCAGGAAGAGAGCACCCGTCGTGATGATGAGACCCACGAGGAGCTTGCTCCCCTTCTCGGGCGCCGGGGGGCGGATGATCTCCCCGGGCTGTTTGACGGTGCTGATCGCGGCACTCGCCGCGATCGGGGTGGGCGACGAGGCGGCCGGAAGCTCGCCGTCGAGGAGCACGGCGTCGGCGTCGCGGCCGTCGGTCGTGCCGGGGGCGTGTCCGACCGAGCCAAGGCCCTGGGGCAGGTCGAACGTGCCCGTGATCATGATCTCGCCGGTCGCGCTGACCGGGCCGACAAGCGGCGCGCCCGTGGGCGTCTGCGAGAGGATCAGCGAGTTCGGGGTCGAGACGGTTCCGGTCGCGCCGGTGGTGCGCGAGAGGAGCTGGTCGAACGACGACGGGAGCGACACATCGGGCGTCGCGCCGTCGAGCAGCTCGGAGCCCAGAGCGGGATTGACCACCGACGGCGCGGGAGCCGCCGCGGGGGCGGGCGCCTCGGCCGCCGCCGGGCGGAAAATGGCCGGCTGGGCTGTGTCGTCCGGCGTCGGCGTGGATGCGACGAGCGGCGCCGATGTCTCGAGATCGGGGCTGATCACGGGCACGGATGCCGTACGGATCTTCTCCTGCGCACGCGCCTGCCGGCGGGTGAGGCCGGAGACACCGTGGTCGGCGCCGGCCTCGGCGTAGGAGTCGAAGGCGGCGGCGGGCGCCGGATCGACCGGGCGCGCCGTGTCGGCTGACGACGTGCGCTCGTCCGCGGTCGGGACGGCCTCGATGACAGCGGGCTCCTCGGGCTCCGCGGTCGGAGCCGCGGCGTCCGGAGACTCCTGCGCGGCGGTCGGCGCCGGCGCGTCCGGGGACGGGGATTCGGCGACCGTGGACTTGCTCGCGGCGGTCTGAGCCGTGGCATCCGGGTCTACGGTGTAGTCGTTCGACGTGATGATCGGCGTGGCGCCGGTCTGACGCAGCTCGCGCAACTGACGGCGGGTCAGGGCGGGCGTCTCGGGGGTGTCGGGAGTGCTCATGCCTTGCTCCGGTAGAGATGGTGCTTCGCGATGTACTGCACGACGCCGTCGGGCACGAGGTACCACACGGGGTGTCCTCGGCGCACACGGGCGCGGCAGTCTGTGGACGAGATCGACAGGGCGGGGATCTCCAATTGGCTCACGTTCTCGGAGGGGAGCCCCTCGGTGCTCAGCACGTGGCCGGGACGCGAGACGGCGACGAAGTGCGCCAGGTCCCACAACTGCTGATGATTGCGCCAGCTGAGGATCTGCTCGACCGCGTCGGCGCCGGTGATGAAGAACAATTCGGCGCCCGGACGCTGCTCGTGCAGGTCGCGCAGCGTATCGATCGTGTAGGTGGGGCCGGCCCGATCGACGTCGACGCGGCTGACGGTGAACTGCGGATTGGATGCGGTCGCGATCACCGTCATGAGATAGCGGTGCTCGCTCTCTGTGACGTCGTGCTTCTGCCACGGGCGGCCCGTGGGCACGAAGACGACCTCGTCGAGATCGAACGACTGCGCGACCTCGGACGCCGCGACGAGGTGACCGTGATGGATGGGATCGAACGTCCCACCCATGACCCCGATGCGAGGGGCGCGCGTCACCGACATACGGTGGGCCTCAGTGGCCGTGCGCCTCGGGGACAGGCGCGCCGTGCTTCTGCGCGTAGGCCTCGGCCTTGTGCGCGTGACGGTTCGACACGTTGCGGTACGACAGCGTGACCAGGCTCAGCAGCACGAAGACCACGAATGCCACGGCACCGACCCAGAAGGTCTCGGCCTGCACGTTGCCGCCGTGGTGTCCGCCTTCTTCGGCGGCGTGGGCGAGAAGCGTGGCGAAAGTCATCAGTACTCCGTTCGAGTGGTCTGCGCGGCGCGCAAAGCCATTTTAGGCGGTCAGGCGCGGACCTGGCCGCCGCCGCGCCCGAGCCACTTGGTGCTCGTGAGCTCGGCGAGCCCCATCGGGCCGCGGGCGTGCAGTTTCTGGGTCGAGATGCCGACCTCGGCACCGAAGCCGAACTCGCCCCCGTCGGTGAAGCGGGTGGAGGCGTTGACGAGTACGACGGCCGAGTCGACCTCGGCGAGGAAGCGGTCGGCGGCGGCCTGATCGTCGGTGACGATCGACTCGGTGTGGTGCGTCGAGTAGCGGCGGATGTGGGCGAGGGCGTCGTCGAGATCGTCGACGACACGCACGGCCAGATCGAGCGTGCCGTACTCGCGCGCCCAATCGTCTTCGGTCGCCGCGACCACGCGCCCGTCGTGCGAGCGGGTCTCGTCGTCTCCGTGCACGGTGACACCGGCGTCGGAGAGGGATGCCAGCAGCTCCGGCAGCAGACGGTCGGCAGCGCCGCGGTGCACGAGCACGGTCTCGACGGCGTTGCAGACGCTCGGGCGCTGGGTCTTGGCGTTGAGGACGATGTCGCGCGCCCAATCGTCGCGGGCGGTGGCGTCGAGGAAGACGTGGACGACGCCCGCACCCGTCTCGATCACCGGCACCGTGGACTCGGTGACGACGGTCTCGATCAGACCGGCGCTCCCGCGCGGGACGAGTACGTCGACGAGACCGCGGGCGTTCATGAGGGCGCGCGCACCCTCGCGGCCGAAGTCGTCGACGCTCTGGACGGCCTCGGGCGACACTCCCTCGGACTGCAGGGCGTCACGCATGACCGACACGAGCACGGCGTTGGTGCGTTGCGCCGCAGACCCGCCGCGCAGCACGACGGCGTTGCCGGAGCGCAGGGCGAGCGAGGCGATGTCGACCGTCACGTTGGGGCGAGCCTCGTAGATGGACCCGACGACGCCGAACGGCACTGCGACCTTCTGCAGCTGGATGCCGTTGGGCAGGGTGCGCTCGTCGAGCACGCGTCCGACCGGGTCGGGCAGGTCGGCGACGTCGCGGACGGCGGCGGCCAGGGCGGCCACCCGAGCGGTATCGAGGCGCAGACGGTCGAGGAGCGCCTCGCCGATGGCATCCGCCCGCCCCCGCTCGAGGTCGTCGGCGTTGGCGGCGACGATGTCGTCGGACGCGGTCACGAGGGCGTCTGCGACGGCGATCAGCAGCGCGCTCTTGCGGGCGGAGTCGAGGAGGGCGATCTCGCGCGCCGCGTCTTTCGCGAGACGCAGGCGCTCGTCGACGGAGGCGGCGATGACGGTCATGCGCTCAGTGTACCGGCGCGCTCACGGCGCCCACGGGCCCCGTCGCGAGGGTGACGGGATCGGGGTTGGGGGCGAACCACGTGCCGACGGAGTCGCCGGCGAGGGCGGATGCCACCAGATCCGCGCTCGTGACGAGCACGCCGACCCCGGCTGTCGAGGCGAGCTTCGCGGCAGAGGCCTTGGTGGCCGCTCCCCCGGTGCCCACGCCGTTGACGACGCCGGCGCCGAACTCGAACTCCGACAGATCTTGTCCCCACTCGACGTCGGTGATGGGGCGCGCGCCCGGTTCGCTGGGCGGCCGGGTGAAGAGCGTCTCGATGTCACTCAGCAGAACCAGGGCGTCGGCACCGATGAGCTGGGCAACCAGGGCCGCGAGCCGGTCGTTGTCGCCGAAACGGATCTCGTGGGTGGCGACGGTGTCGTTCTCGTTGACGATCGGGAGGATGCCGAGTCCGAGCAGGCGCTCCATGGCCCGACGGGCGTTGGAACGGTGCGTGGCGTTCTCGAGATCACCGGCGGTCAGCAGAACCTGACCCGCGAGCAGCCCGAAGCGATCGAGTGAGGTCTGGTAGCGCCACATGAGCACGTTCTGCCCGACCGCGGCCGCGGCCTGCTGGGTCGCCAGGTCGTTCGGACGCCCGCCGAGGTCGAGTAGCGGCAGCGCGGTCGCAATGGCGCCCGACGACACCAGCACCACCTCGGTGCCGGCGCGGTGGGCGCGCGAGAGAGCCTCGACGATCGTGTCGATGCGGTGCGCGCCGTCGCCGCTGATGGACGACGACCCCACCTTCACCACGACGCGAGCGGCGCCCGGGATCTCGGCGCGGGTCTCGGCCGTCACCGTGCGTCGTCCTCGGCGCCGAGCACCGCCGAGTCACCGTCGGGGGTGATGCCGGCGGCACGCGCGGCGCGGCGCTCGGTCTCGAGCTCGGCGCGGGCCTCGGCCTTGGCATCCATCCGCTCGTGGTACCGCTCGCGACGCTCGGAGGACGTGCGGCGGGGATTCTGCACGAGGCGGGGGTCGGTACCGCGCGGGGCGGTCATCAGCTCGGCGGCGGAGGTGAGGGTGGGCTCCCAGTCGAAGACGATACCGTCGCCGGGACCGATGACGACGGTCGCGCCGGCGACCGCACCGGCGCGGAACAGCCCCTCTTCGACGCCCAGGCGCGCGAGGCGGTCGGCGAGGTAGCCCACGGCCTCTTCGTTCTGGAAGTCGGTCTGCTGGACCCACTTGACCGGCTTATCGCCGAGGATGCGGTAGACGGGACCGTACGTGCCGCCCTCGACCTTGACCTCGAAGTCCTTTCGCGAACCCTGCGGGCGGATGACGATGCGCTCGAGGGGCGCGTCGTCGATCGTGGCGAGACGGTGCTGCTCGACGACGTCGGCCAGCGCGAAGGTGAGCTCGCGCAGCCCCGCGCGGCTGACCGTCGAGATCTCGAACACGCGGAATCCACGGGCCTCGAGGTCGGGACGCACGAAATCGGCGAGTTCGCGGGCCTCGGGCACGTCGATCTTGTTCAGGGCGACGATCTGCGGACGCTCGAGCAGCGGCGTCTGCCCCTCGGGCACGGGGTAGGCGCCGAGCTCGGCGAGGATGATGTCGAGATCGCTCAGCGGGTCGCGGCCCGGGTCGAGCGTGGCGCAGTCGAGGACGTGCACCAGCGCGGTGCAGCGTTCGACGTGACGCAGGAACTCCAGGCCCAGGCCCTTGCCCTCGCTGGCGCCCTCGATGAGTCCGGGCACATCGGCGATGGTGAAACGCACGTCGCCGGACTGCACGACGCCGAGGTTGGGGTGGAGGGTCGTGAACGGGTAGTCGGCGATCTTCGGACGCGCAGCGGACACGGCGGCGATGAGGCTCGACTTGCCGGCGGAGGGGAAACCGACGAGCGCGATGTCGGCGACGGTCTTGAGCTCGAGGACGACGTCGCCCTCCCAGCCGGGGGTACCCAGCAGCGCGAAACCGGGAGCCTTGCGCTTGGGGGACGAGAGCGAGGCGTTGCCGAGGCCGCCGAGGCCACCGGGCGCGACGACGAAACGCATGCCGGGGGTGAGCATGTCGACGAGCACCGTGCCGTCGGGGTCTTTCACGACGGTGCCGAGCGGGACGGGAAGCTCGTGGTCCTCGCCCTCCGCACCGGAGCGGTGGTCGCCCATGCCGAAACCGCCGTTGCCCGCCGAGCGGTGCGGCGAGTGGTGGTACGACAGAAGGGTCGTGACCTGCGGGTCGGCGACGAGCACCACGTCGCCGCCGGCTCCCCCGTTACCGCCGTCGGGACCGGCCAGCGGCTTGAACTTCTCGCGGCGCACGGAGACGCAGCCATTGCCGCCCTTGCCCGCACGCAGGTGCAGGGTGACGCGGTCGACGAAGGTGACCATGGCGGGTCCTTCCGGGTTATCGAGCAAACCAGACGCGCGGCAGCCGGTTCGGGAAATGAAACGAGGGGGTGGGCTTCGCCCACCCCCTCGAGCGCCGAAGCGCGGGAATTACTCCGCTGCGGCGGTGACGATGTTGACGACCTTGCGGCCGCCCTTGGCGCCGAACTGGACCGCACCGGGAGCCAGAGCGAACAGCGTGTCGTCGCCACCACGGCCGACGTTGGCGCCGGGGTGGAAGTGCGTGCCGCGCTGGCGGACGATGATCTCGCCGGCGAGGACGACCTGACCACCGAAACGCTTCACGCCGAGGCGCTGTGCGTTGGAGTCACGACCGTTACGGGTGGAGCTTGCGCCCTTTTTGTGTGCCATCTCTGCGTCTCCTGGCTCTTACTTGATGCCGGTGATCTTGACGCGCGTGAGGTCCTGGCGGTGGCCCTGGCGCTTCTTGTAGCCGGTCTTGTTTTTGAACTTCTGGATCACGATCTTCGGACCGCGCTCCTCGCCGAGCACCTCGGCCGTGACCGAGACCTTCGCGAGCTTGTCGGCGTCGGTCGTGACCGCGTCGCCGTCGACGAACAGGACGGCGGGCAGCTGGATGCTCTCGCCGATCTTCGCCTTCTGGCGGTCGAGCACGACGACCGTGCCGACCTGGACCTTCTCCTGGCGGCCGCCGGCGCGCACAACTGCGTAAACCACTTCACACCTGTTTCATTCGGGAGCGCGGGGCTCCGGTTGTCTGATGACGTTGGGAGGGTCTGATGACCCAAGTCTCGGTGCGATCCGGCCGACGAAAGTCAGCGGGGTCACGCTCCCGTAGGGCGGACGCGACGCACCAAAGGTCGAGTTTAGCTCACCGGGCGGCATCCGGCAAAAGCATTCGGCCCGCGTGTCGACCGTAGGATCGCGGAATGGCGATCCTCATCGACGACCCGCAGTGGCCCGCGCACGGACGCCTGTGGGCGCACCTCGTGAGCGACAGCGATCTCGACGAGCTGCACGCCTTCGCCGCAGCCGCCGGCATTCCCCGCCGCGCGTTCGACCTCGACCACTACGACGTGCCCGACGAGCGCCACGCCGCTCTGGTCGCCGCCGGTGCCGAGCACATCGGCGGCAAGGAGCTCGTGCGGCGCCTGCGGGCCTCGGGCCTGCGCGTCACCGCGCGCGAACGACGCTCCTGACACGCGCGTCTCCGGTATCCCCCGCCGTACCGATGCGCAGGCATTCGGACGCCCCGCCCTGCGGAGACGTGCGGAGTGGTCGCTCGGGCCCCGCCCGGCGGAGACGGGCGGAGGGGTTGCCCCGGTCGCGCGAGCCGGGCTCGGCGACGAGGAGCAAAGTCTCACGTGCGACGTCGTGCTCAGGAGTCCGTCGGGGGCTGCGCGTTGACAGGCGTGCCGGTGAGGGCAGCCGTCGTCACGCGGCGGCGTGAGCGGCCCTGGCCCGGGGCCTTCGGCTCGGGCAGGGCCTCGAGCACCGACTCCAGCAGGGCGTCCTTCTCGGTGCGCGGCGCCTTGGGCTCGCGCTTCTTGCGCGGGCGCTTCTCTCGCGCCGGTGCCGGCGCGTCGGCTTCGACCTTGGCCTCGAGGACGGCTTCGACGGATGCCACGACCGCCGCCTCGACGACGGCGGGGTCGTCGACGGTGGGCTTGACGGTGGATGCCGCGATCTGGGCGAGCGCGGATTTCACGCCCTCGGTGATGACGTGCGTGCCGCCGTTCGCGGCCGCAGCCGCACCGTTTCCGCTGCTGTGACCGGTGTTCGATGCGGAGGAGGACGCGTTGTTCGATGAACCGGCGTTGCCGCCGCGCCCACGACGGTTCGAGGAACCGCCGTTCGCGTTGCCGTTGCCGTTCGCGGTTCCCGACGGACGGTGCTTGACGACCGGGTCGTGGTGCACGACGACGCCGCGACCGGCGCACACCTCGCACGCCTCGCTGAAGGTCTCGAGCAGGCCGAGGCCGAGCTTCTTGCGCGTCATCTGCACGAGCCCGAGCGAGGTGACCTCGGCGACCTGGTGCTTCGTGCGGTCCCGGCTGAGGCACTCGATGAGTCGGCGCAGCACGAGGTCGCGGTTGGACTCGAGCACCATGTCGATGAAGTCGACGACGATGATGCCGCCGATGTCACGCAGACGCAGCTGGCGCACGATCTCTTCAGCGGCCTCGAGGTTGTTCTTCGTGACGGTCTCTTCGAGGTTGCCGCCCGAGCCGACGAACTTGCCGGTGTTGACGTCGACGACGGTCATCGCCTCGGTGCGGTCGATGACGAGCGAGCCGCCGGAGGGCAGCCAGACCTTGCGGTCGAGCGCCTTCTCGATCTGCTCGGTGACGCGGAACGCGTCGAACGGGTCCTGCTCGCCCTCGTACTTCTCGACGCGCTCGAGCAGGTCGGGGGCCACGCCCTGCAGGTAGCTCGAGATCGTCTGCAGCGCCTCTTCGCCCTGGATGAGCATGCGCGTGAAGTCCTCGTTGAAGACGTCACGCACGATCTTGACCAGCAGGTCGGGCTCGGAGTGCAGCAGGGCGGGCGCCTGGATGGTCTTGAGCTGGCTCGAGACGTGCTCCCACTGCGAGGTGAGACGCTGCACGTCGAGGGTCAGCTGCTCCTCGGTAGCGCCCTCGGCGGCCGTGCGCACGATCACGCCGGACGACTCGGGAAGCACCTCTTTGAGGATCTTCTTCAGGCGGGCACGCTCAGTGTCGGGGAGCTTTCGCGAGATGCCGTTCATCGTGCCGTTCGGCACGTACACGAGGTAGCGACCCGGCAGCGAGATCTGGCTGGTCAGGCGCGCGCCCTTGTGGCCCACCGGGTCTTTCGTCACCTGCACAAGCACACGGTCGCCCGACTTGAGGGCGAGCTCGATGCGGCGGGGCTGGTTGTTGGTCTCGACGCCCTCCCAGTCGACCTCGCCGGAGTACAGCACGGCGTTGCGTCCGCGACCGATGTCGACGAACGCGGCCTCCATGCTGGGCAGGACGTTCTGGACGCGGCCGAGGTAGACGTTCCCGATGAGGGAGGCGTCCTGGTTGCGGGCGACGTAGTGCTCCACCAGCACGTTGTCTTCGAGCACGGCGATCTGGATGCGACCGGCCTTGGAGCGGACGACCATGACACGGTCGACGGCCTCGCGGCGGGCGAGGAACTCGGCCTCGGTCACGACGGGGCGGCGACGCCCGGCCTCGCGACCGTCGCGGCGACGCTGCTTCTTGGCCTCGAGACGGGTGGAGCCCTTGATGCGCTGCGGTTCGGTGATGACCTCGACGGCGCGCTGGCGGACGGGGGCGGCCGGGGGGTCGTTCTGCTCGACGGGGGCCGGCTCGGTGCCGCCACGGCGCCGGTTGCGGCGACGGGCGTTCGCGGACACGCGCTCGGCGGGTCCGTCGTCGTCGCGGTCGTCACGATCGTCGACGTCGTCGCGCAGCGCGAGCGGCGGCAGGGCGGGAGCGTAGAAGTGCAGCGCCGTCGACACGGCCG
>NZ_CAUQWC010000057.1:0-16704 GCF_963521695.1 uncultured Microbacterium sp.
CACGGGTGCCGTGCCCGCCGGCTCGACGGGGGCGCCGGATGCCACGCGCGCCGTGTCCGCCGGGTTCGTGATCGCCTCGCCCGCCGCCCCGGGGCCGAGATCCGCAGCCGCCCCTCCCCGGCGCTGATCGCGTCGCGTGGCCGGGGTCTGCTCGTGCACCCGCCCACGCTACCCCGCGCATCCCCCTATACTCGTCACGTCAACCACGGGAGTCCGGTGAGCCGGGCTGAGAGGAAGCGATCCACGCTTCGACCGTCGAACCTGATCCGGATCATGCCGGCGCAGGGAGGAGCACCTCATGCACACGTCCACGTCTGCCCGCACGGCCCCGGCCGTCGCCTCCGCAAACCGCTTCCAGTGGCGGGTCGTCGACATCGTCGTCGCCGCCGTCCTCGGCGTCGCGATCGGCCTGGTCTTCTGGGGCTGGAACACCGTGGGCGGGATCTGGTTCGGTGCCATGGACGCCCTCACGCCCGGCCTCGGCGGCATCGCCGTTGGCATCTGGCTGATCGGCGGCGTCATCGGCGGACTCGTCATCCGCAAGCCCGGTGCGGCGCTGCTCGTCGAACTGATCGCCGCCATCGTCTCGGCCCTGATCGGCAACGTCTGGGGCGTCACGACGATCTTCTCCGGCCTCGCGCAGGGCCTCGGCGCCGAGCTGATCTTCCTGGCCTTCCTCTACGTGCGCTTCACGCTGCCCGTCGCGATGCTCGCGGGCGCCGGCGCCGGTATCGGGGCGTGGGTGCTCGAGCTGTTCCTGTCGGCGAACATCGCCAAGACCGTGGAGTTCAACCTCATCTACCTCGGCTCGCTCATCGTCTCGGGTGCCCTGCTCGCGGGCCTCGTCGGCTGGCTGCTGGTGCGCGCGCTCGCCGCCACCGGAGCGCTCAGCCGCTTCGCCGTCGGTCGGGACGCACGCCGCGACGTCTGATGGCGGGCCCCGCGCGCGTCGACGTCGAGGGCTGGGGTTGGCGCTACGCCGGCCGGAAGCTCCCCGCCACGCGCGACGTCGAGCTGTCGATCGAGCCCGGCGAACGCGTGCTGCTGCTCGGTGCCTCGGGGGCGGGTAAGTCGACGCTGCTCGCGGGCCTGGCGGGCCTGCTCGGCGGCAGCGACGAGGGAGAGACGACCGGGCGGGTCCGCGTCGACGGTCGGGCGCCCGAGGAGCAGCGCGGCCGGATCGGTCTGGTGCTCCAGGACCCCGAGTCGGGCATCGTGCTGTCGAAGGTCGGCGACGACGTCGCCTTCGGCTGCGAGAACCTCGGCGTACCCGCGGTCGAGATTCCGGCACGGGTGGCCGAGGCCGTGGCATCCGTGGGTCTGAACGTGCCGCTCGAGCGGCCCACGAAGGCGCTGTCGGGCGGGCTGAAGCAGCGCCTCGCCCTCGCCGGAGTGCTCGCGATGCGACCGGGACTGCTGCTGCTCGACGAACCCACCGCCAACCTCGACCCCGAGGGCGTCGCCGAGGTGCGGGCCGCCGTCGAGAACGTCGTCCGCACCGACGGCACCACCCTCGTGCTCATCGAGCACCGCACCGACGTGTGGGTCGACCTCATGACCCGCGTCGTGGTGCTCGCCGCGGGCGGCGGGGTGCTGGCCGACGGACCGCCCGCGCGCGTGTTCGCCGAGTACGGCGATGCGCTCGCCGACGCGGGCGTGTGGGTGCCGGGACGCCCCGTCGACCTCCCCGTGCTCGCCCCCCTCGGAACACCGGATGCCGTGCTGTCGGCCGAGGCGCTGTCGATCGGGCGCGAGAAGCGCACGGTCGTGGCATCCGGTCTCGACGTCGTCGTCCCCCGCGCGGCCGGAACAGTGGTGACGGGACCCAACGGCGCCGGCAAATCCACCCTCGCGCTGACCCTCGCGGGGCTGCTTCCCGAGCTTTCGGGCGAGGTCGTCGCGGCATCCGGTCTCGCCGCGCGCGGCGTCCGTCGCCCCTCGCGCTGGCGTTCGACCGAGCTGCTGACGCGCATCGGCACGGTGTTCCAGGAGCCCGAGCACCAGTTCCTCGCGTCGACCCTGCGCGACGAGCTCGCCGTGGGGCCACGGGCGCTGCGGATGCCGGCGGCCCTGGTCGACGAGATCGTCGACGAGCTGCTGCACCGGTTGGATCTGGCATCCCTCGCCATGGCGAACCCCTTCACCCTGTCGGGCGGACAGAAGCGGCGCCTGTCGGTGGCGACGGTGCTCGCCGCCTCGCCGGAGGTGATCGTGCTCGACGAACCCACGTTCGGGCAGGACCGCCGCGGGTGGAGCGAGCTCGTCGGCCTGTTGCAGCGCGAGATCGCGCGCGGGCGCACGGTCGTGGCCGTCACGCACGACGCCGACGTGGTGCGGCACCTGGGACAGCACCGGATCACCCTGGGGGGCGCCACGTGAGCGCCTCGTTGCTCGTCCGCGCGCGGCCGGTGTGGCTCGACGGGGTGAATCCCGTCGCCAAGGTCGCGATGGTCATCGTGCTCGCGGTACCGCTGCTGATCTCGATCGACGCCGTGAGTGCGGCCACGGCCATCGTGCTCGAGCTGCTGTGCGTGCCGCTCACCGGTGTCGCCTTCGCCGTGGTGCTGAAGCGCCTGCTGCCGGTGCTGATCTTCGCACCGGTCGCCGGGATCAGCATGCTGCTGTACGCCCGCCCGGGGGGAACCGTCTACGGCTCCTTCCTCTTCGCCACGATCAGCGACAACTCGATCTCGCTGGCGGTCGCGGTGCTGCTGCGCGTGGTCGCCCTGGCACTGCCGATGATCCTGCTGTTCGCCCGCACCGACCCCACCGAGCTCGCCGACGCGCTCGCGCAGGTGGCGAAGCTGCCGAGCCGCTTCGTGCTCGGCGTGCTCGCCGGCGCCCGCACCGTCGGACTCTTCGTCGACGACTGGCGCACGATGACGCTCGCCCGTCGGGCTCGGGGCCTCGGCGACCGGGGGGCCGTGCGCCGGTTCTTCTCGATGGCGTTCGTGCTGCTGGTCTTCGCCGTACGCCGCGGCACGAAGCTCGCCACCGCCATGGAGGCGCGCGGTTTCGGCGCCGGCATCCCGCGCACGTGGGCGCGTCCGTCGACGCTGTCGGCTCGGGATGCCGTGGCCGTCGGCGGCGCGGTCCTGCTCATGACCGTGGCGCTCGGGGCGGCGGTGGTGACGGGCGCGTTCCGCGTGGTGGGTTCGTAAGGCGGGTGGCCTCCGGGGTGCGCCGGGGTGCCCCGGCTGGTTGAGCGTCCACGACACGCCGCTGCGGCGCGATGCCGACGGAGTGTCTTGGACGCTCGACTGCGCGCGGCTGGCTACGTCGCGTTCCAGAGATCCCGGTAGAACGCCAGGCGGGTGGCATCCGGGGCCACGCCGTAGGCGTCGAGCAGGGCCCCGTGCCAGCCGGGGCCGTAGTTCCACTCGGTCGACATGGCGGCGACCGCGATGTCTGCCCACCGATCGGCGAGGCAGAGGGCGCCCAGGTCGACGTGCGCCGTCCACTCCCCGTCGTCGCCGATCAGGGTGTTGGGCGCGCACGCGTCGCCGTGGCACACGACCAACCGGTCGATGGGTGGGGCATCGCGCAGGTCATCGGGAACCTGAACGCCGCGGACGGCGGCGTTCGCGATACGGTCGGCCACGCTCCACGAGAACGGGCAGCCCTCCACCGGCAGAGCCTCGTGAAGGGCGCGGAGGCCGCGTCCGAGTGCCCGCACCGCCCGCTCCGGCCGCGCGACCCAGTGCGGATGAACCGCCGACAGACCCGGAACACCCGCGGTGACGAGCCATTCGTGGGCGGCATCGCGTCCCTCGTCGCGCACGCCCGGCACGGGCGTGAAGGGCGCCGCCCATCGCAGGCGCTCGGCCTCGGCGCGCATCGACGTCTCGGCGTTGCGCGGCCCCCACTTCACGAACCGGATGCCATCGGCGTCGGTCGCGCGGAAGGTCACGCCGCCGATGTTGTTCCGCCAGACCGGCTCGAGCACCGCGTCACCCGCGAGTGCGCGCACGCGGTCGGGCACGGGCTCGGCGGTGTCGGGGATGCTCACGGTTCGATCCTCGCGCCTTCGCGTGTGCGCACGGGTGAGCGTTCGGCGCGTTGATGAACAGTGCGATCGACGGAGGGTGGACGTCGGGCGGGACACTGCGGGGAGGCACCTAATCATAAAATATTTATGAAAGTCTGGACTCCGCCCGCTCGGCACGCCAAGCTGAAGCCCTCAACGATGAGGAGGGGCCCCGCCCATGAAAAGAACTCGATTGCTCGGCGTCTTGGGAATGGCGGTGGCAGCCCTGTGCGCCACGGCCGTCGTCCAACCGACCGCGGCCGCGGAGGCGTTCCAACCCTCCACGCGGGCAAGTGTCATCCAGTACCTGAACTCCATCACCGGCACGGGCATCGTCTCGGGCCAGCACAATAAAGAACCCGCGTCGCAACCGGCGCAGTACACGCAGCAGGTCAAGGACATCACGGGTCAGTATCCGGGGCTCTGGGGCGGTGATCTGTTCTTCACCGCCACTGATTCCGCCAATCGTCAGAGGGTCGTCGATCAAGCCAAGACGGAGTGGCGCAACGGTGCGCTCGTGACCCTCGCTTGGCATGCCTGCCCGCCGACCGGCCCGAGCGCGTGCGCCTTCGAGGGTGGCGTGAAGAGCAACATCTCCGACGCGCAGTTCCTGCAGATCATCACGGGGGGAACCGCGTTGAACACCACGTGGCGTCAGCGGATGGCCGAGGTCGTGCCGTACCTCCGGCAATTGCGCGACGCGGGCGTGCCTGTGCTGTTCCGTCCGTTCCATGAGATGAACGAGACCTGGAACTGGTGGGGCGGACGCCCCGGCGTGAACGGCAGTGCGAAGATCTATCAGCAGATGAAGGACTATTTCGACTCGCAGGGGCTCACCAACCTCATCTGGGTGTGGAACGTTCAGGACAATCCGAATGCGAACTGGTCGAGCTACTACCCCGGGACGTCGTACGTCGACGTCGCTTCTCTGGACGTTTGGTACAAGAGTTACCCGAGCGCGGGCGACTACTCGCAGATGCAGAGCATCGCCGCGGGCAAGCCCATCGCGATCGCCGAGATGGGCAAGGCGCCGAACGCGAGCCTGCTGACCTCCCAGACGCGCTGGTCGTACTTCATGATCTGGTCGGAGCAGTTGCGGCAGAACAACACGAACGCCGAGATCCAAGCGGCGTATTTCCACCCGCGCGTGCTCAATCAGGGCGAGATCGGCCTACCCTGACCGCCGTCACGGCCCGGCGAAGCGCAGTGCCGGGCCGTGGCCGGGGGCGAGTTGGCCCTGCAGTGTGAGTGCGGCGGCGCCGATGGCCGCCGAGTCGGTCGGGTTGATCGACAACTCCACGGCGGTGGGATGCGCCTTCCGTGCGAAGGCACGGCCGAGGGCCGAGCGTACCTCGCGCACGAAGATCGAACCGGCAGTCGCGACCCCCGGCCCCGACAGCACGATCTCGTCGAGATCGAACAGGTTCGTAAGCGTGAGGACGGCCCCCGCGACGGCGCGGGCGCTCTGAGTGATGAGCGGCCTCGCTTCCGTGTGGCCCTCGACGGCTGCGCGCGAGAGGATCTCCCAGTTCTGTGCGACCGTCGCCTTCTCGTCGAGGTCGAGTGATCGCGTGAGAACCTCGCTCGCCAGGGCGCGCGCCACCATGATCCGCGGCGCGGCCATGACCTCGAGGCATCCCACGTTTCCGCAGAAACACTCCGGTCCCGTGAGATCGACGGTGATGTGACCCAACTCGGCCGCGTTCGAACTGCTGCCGCGGAAGAGCGCCCCGTCCACGACCACGCCGGCACCGATGCCGGATCCGATGTACACGCACGCGAATGCGCTGTAGCGGGACACCCCACGGCTCCAGAACTCACCCAGAGCTGCTGCGCTCGCATCGTTGTCGACCAGCACCGGCATGTGCAGCGCCGCCTCGAACGCGGATCGGAGCGCCACGTCGCGCCAGTGGGGCAAGGTCGGCGCCTCGATGACGGTTCCCGGATCGGTGCGCATGGGGCCAGGGAGGACAACGGCGACACCCTGCACGCTCGCGGAAGGGATGTCGGCTGCCGTCATGAAGGTACGCATCGAATCCGAGAGGCGCCGGATGACCCCGGACGGTTCGTCGTCGCCCACTCCGGGAAGGCGCTCGCGGGCCACCACGCCGCCATTGGTGTCGGTGGCCACCAGGGTCACCGATTCGAAACCCAACTGGATGCCGACGCCGTGGCGTGCACGTCGGTTGATGTCGAGCAGGCGTCGCGGCTTGCCTCCCGTGGAGGGCACGGTTCCGGCCTCGACGATGACCTCGTCGTCGAGGAGCTTGCGCACGATGAGCGAGATGGCCGGCTGGGTCAGGCCGGTCGCAGTCGTCAACTCCACACGGCTGATGGGCCCGGCCGAGCGGATGAGGTCGACGACGAGCGCGCGGCTACCGGGGGACTCCGGCGTCGCCTGCGGCCGTGCCATCGGGTCGCCTCCTGCGGCGCTGGGTAGATTACGCAGGGCCCGGATGAACCCCGAGAGGATCGTACCCGTGACGCACTTGCGACCCCCCATCGGTCTCGCGCTGGTCCGCGACGCCGAGATCCTCGGCGCGGAGCCGTACTTCCACGATCTCATCGCGGGCATTGAGGAGGTGACCCTTCCCCACGGGCACCCGGTGCTGATGAGAGTGCTCGCCTCGCGCGCGGACGAGGACCGGCTCTATCGGTCGTGGAGGGACACGAAGGCGGTGGCGGGCGTGCTGCTCGTCGACATCCAGGAGGACGACCCGCGCCCGGCGCTGTCGGTGGAGCTGGGTCTGCCGGCGGTAGTGGTAGGTCCGCCGGTCGCGGAGGACCTCATGACGGTCTGGACCGACGACGATGCCGCGATGCGTCTCGCTGCGGAGTACCTCATCGCGCAAGGTCACCGGGAGATCCTTCACGTCGGTGGGCCGACGCATATTCGGCACTCGTCGTCGCGCCGCGACACCTTCGCGCAGGCGTGCGCGGACGCCGAGGTCAGCGCGCGCCTCGCCACGGGGGACTATTCGCGGGCGTCGGGGGAGGCGGCGACGGCGGCCGCGCTCATTCAGCATCCCGACATCTCAGCGGCGGTCTACGACAGCGATCTGATGGCCCTCGGGGGTCTCGACGCGGCTGCCGCGGTGGAACGCGAGGTGCCCGAGTCCCTCGCGATCATCGCCTGGGACGACTCGATTCAGGCTCAGCTGTCGACCCCTCCCCTCAGCGCGATTGCGCGCGACACGCGCGCGGTGGGCCGTCTCATCGGCCGCGCGGTGCTCGACGTCATCGCGGGCGAACCGGCCGACGTGCGCCACGCCGCCGACGCGGCGTTGCGGGTTCGCCGCAGCTCGAGCCGTGATGAACCCGTTACATAAATAACTTATCTAACCTCTTGACCTCCCTCTTTCCCTCGCGGATGCTGGGTTCATCGCCGCACGGCGAGACCCCATCCGCCGGTCGAAGGAGCCTGGTCGTTGTCTCAATCCCGTACCCCCGCCCGCAGCCTGATGGCTGCGACGCTCAGCGCGTCGGTCATCGCCGGATCGCTGCTCGCCGGTCCCACGGCCACCGCAGCCATCGAGGCTTCGTCCGCCCTCGATCTCACGTCGAAGAACACCGCCTTCGTCGAGCGTGACGGCACGCGCCTGACCCTCGACGGGCGGGCCTTCCGCGCCAGCGGCACCAACATCTACTGGCTCGGGCTCGACGAGAACGTGGGTGGGGTCGACTACCCCACGTACTTCCGCATCAAAGACGCCCTCGACACGGCGAGCCGCATGGGGGTCAACGTCGTGCGCTCGCACATGATGACGTCGACCGGTCAGGACGACGCGAACCCGTTGGCGATCATGCCGCGGCTGGGCGAGTACAACGACGAGGCGTTCGCCACGATCGATTTCGCCGTGGCGTACGCCGGTAGCCTCGGGATCCGCCTCATCCTTCCGCTCACCGACGAGTGGGCGTATTACCACGGTGGTCACCGTGACTTCACGGCGCCTCTGGGCCTCGAGTCGGCCGACTTCTACACCTCACCGACCGCCATCGCGGCGTATCAGGAGTACGTCGACGTCGTGCTCTCGCGCACCAACCCGCTCACCGGGGTCAGATACGTCGACGACCCCACCGTGCTGGCGTGGGAACTCGGTAACGAGCTCGAAGGCATGACCCTCGACTGGATCAACGCTCAGGTCGACTTCATCGCCGAGCGCGCGCCCCAACAACTCATCGCCGCCGGTCGCCGCTTCGACATCGATCCCGACACGCTAGCCGCGCCCGACCTCGACATCGTCGACGTGCACTACTACCCGCCGACGGCGGAGCGGGTGTCGGCGGACGCCGCGACCGTCACCGATGCGGGCAAGGTCTACATCGGGGGCGAGTACGCCTCGACCGCCGCTACGACCGGGTTGTTGGATGCCGCGGCCGCCGACGCGAACGTGTCGGGGATGTTCTTCTGGTCGCTCTTCGGCAATAGCGACCGCGGGGGTCTCGTGCCTCACGACGACGGCTTCACACTGCACTACCCGGGTGAAACGGATCGGATGCGCGAGTCGGTGCAGGCCATCAGCGACCACAGTCGTGATCTCGAGCTGCCCCTGGTGACGGGTCCCGCCGATGCGCCGCTCATCGTCTCGATCGAACAGAACAACGCCATCAACCGCGTCGCGTGGCGCGGATCCGCAGGCGCGCGGGACTACCGCGTGCAGCGCAGCGTCGACGGCGGCGCGTGGAGTGACCTGACCTCCGAGCCCGTCGGGGCCCAAGACTCGCCCCTGACCGATCTCGGGTCGCCTGCCGGTGCCTCCTACCGCGTCGTGGCGCGGACCGCCGACGGCTCGACGACCGCCTCGGATTCCGTGAAGCCCGAGGGGGCGACGGTGATCGTCGATCCTCTCTCGGACTGGCGTGTGGTCGCCGCGCACAGCGGCGCCGAGCTCGTCGCACCTGAAGGAGCGCTCGCCGTGGACGCCACCGCCACCGCCGTATGGCGGGCGCCGGGCATACGTGACGCCGCCTTCCGGCTGACTCACGTCGACGGCGCGGAGGTGAGCGTCAGCGTGGACGGATCGAGCTGGACCGCCGTGCCCACCACGACGCGCGAGATCGACGGATCGAGCGAGATCGTGGCATCCGCCCTGGACGGCGAGTACGTCCGAGTGTCCTGGGCGCAGGGCGCCGTGCTGGAGCGCGCGAGCGTCTGGAGCGCCGCACCAAGGGTGGCCCTGTTCGATCCGCTCGACGACTTCAGCCGAACCTCTGCCCACAGCGGGAGCCTCTCGTTCGACACCGGCAATCCCGCCCTGTTCTCCGGCGACACCTCCCGCTTGAAGCGCGACGCCGCGGATGGCGCGGAATCCGTCACGTGGACCTACGACGACATCTCAGGCGCCGACCTCGTGGCGTACTACTGGCCCGATCAGCCCGTCATCCCGCTGACCCTGTCGGGATCGTCCGACGGTGAGCAGTGGCGCACGCTCGAACCCGCCATCGACGGGGGCGACGGCAACTGGACGCGCTACGTCTATCGCCTGCGCGATCTGGAAGACGTCGACCACCTGCGCGTCTCGTGGGACGGAGCCGCCGGCGAGGTGTGGACGCCACAGCTTTCGCAGGTCTCGCTCTTCTCGCCGAACACGCCTGAACTGGGCGCGCCAGGACCGGTGACGGCTGACGCACCGGCCGACGGCGCAAGAGAGGTCCAGGCGACCCCCGTCTTCCGGTGGACCCCCGCCGTGGACGCCGCCTACTACCGCTTCACGCTGGCTACCGACGCCGCCTTCACCGACGTCGTCGCCTCAGCGACGGGCTTGTCGTCGCCGTCGTACCGACCCGAGATCGATCTGCAGCCTCAGACGACCTACCACTGGCGTGTGGATGCCGTGAACGGTATCGGCTCCACCACCTCGCCGACGTGGAGTTTCACAACGGCCGCACGACCGACGAGCGATCTCGTGATCGACGACTTCGAGTCCTACCTCGACGCCGACGCCCTGACCGCCGCCTGGGTCCGAAACACCGGCGGCGGAGCAATCACGCCTACTCTGCGCGCCGAGCAGGCCGATCAGGCGGGCGTGTTCACGTACGACCTGGGCGCCCCGGGCTATGCCGGTGTGGTCCGCACCCTGCCCGAACCCGTGAGCTGGTTCGGCTACGAGGGGATCGGCCTCACCCTCGATGCGCCGGTCGCCGCGACCGTCACCGTGCAATTCGTCGCCGCGGGCGGGTATTGGGAGACCCCGGTGCCCGTCGAGGAGGCCGGTGCTCAGCGTGTGGAGCTCGGGTTCGACACCTTCGCCCCGCCCGCCTGGGCCGGAGAGTCGCGCCTGGACCTGTCGGCGGTCACCCAGGTGGCACTGTATGTCGCGGGGACGCCGCAGGGCACCCTGGTCGTGGATGACATCGCGGCTCTCGCCCCCGCTGTCACCCCGGGCCCTGGCCCCGAGCCCACGCCGACCCCGACGCCGGAGCCGACGCCGGACCCCACACCGACGCCGGAGCCCACGCCGGAGTCCACGCCCACGCCGGAGCCGACGCCGACGCCGGACCCCACGCCGACGCCGGAGCCCACGCTCACGCCGGAGCCCATCGAGACCCCCGCGCCCGCCCCGGGTGCGGACCTCGGGCAGACGCCGGCACCGGGAGGCGACGCATCCGCCCCGGGCGCCCTCGCCACGACAGGCACAGCCTCGCCGACCGGTCTCGCCGTCGTCGGCGCCCTGTTCCTGCTCACCGGTGCGGTCAGCGTCGCCCTGCGTCGCCGTCACATCCGTTCCTGACCCACACACCCGGGTGGGGCGGCGATGCCGCCGCCGCACCCCTCCAAGGAGAAAACAATGAAAAGACACCTCATCGCCGCCGCCGGCCTGACCACCGTGGCCGCCCTCACCCTCGCCGGCTGCTCCGGCGGAGGAACGGCCAGCACCGACGAGAACCCGTCGGGTGAGATCACGGTCCTGACCAATCGCACCGACATCGTCGACACCGTCTTCGCTGACTACGTCGCCGAGTTCCAGAAGACCTACCCCGAGGTCCAAGTGAAGTTCGAAGCGCTCACCGACTATGAAGGCGACGTCCGCATCCGCCTGAACTCGCGCGACTACGGCGACGTGCTCCTCATCCCGACCTCCAACGTCACACGCGACCAGTACCCGGAGTTCTTCGAGCCCCTCGGCGACGAGCAGGAGCTCGCCCAGACTTACCGGTTCACGAACGACGGATCCTACGACGGCACCGTCTACGGCCTGTCGACCTTCGGGTCGGCGATGGGTTACGTCTTCAACCGCGAAGTGTTCACGGCAGCGGGTGTCACCACTCCGCCGGCGACCGAGCAGGAGTATCTGGACGCCCTCCAGAAGATCAAGGACACCGGCGTCACCCCGTACTACACGAACTACAAGGACGGCTGGCCCCTGTCGTCGCTCGCCGGCAACATCGGCGGCGTCACCGGTGCGTCGGCGCTCAACGAGATGACGGCCGACGACGCCCCGTGGAGTTCCGGGAAGGACATCTATGACATCGACGGTCTGCTGTACGACACCGTCGCCGCGGGCCTCAGCGAGCCCGACCCGACCACCACGAACTGGGAGGAGTCCAAGACCCTCCTGGCGAACGGTGAGATCGGGTCGATGATCCTCGGCTCGTGGGCCGTGACCCAGATGCAGGATGCCGCGGAGGACGCCGGCAAGTCGCGCGACACGATCGGATTCTGGCCGATGCCGTGGCAGACAGCTGGCGAGTTCACCGCGACGACCGCGACCGACAAGCTGCTCGCCGTGAGCAAGTACTCGGAGAACAAGCCGGCGGCGAAGGCGTGGGTCGACTGGTTCGAGAACGAGTCGGGCTTCGCGGAGAGCCAGGGTGCGATCAGCCCGCTCAAGGCCGACGACGCGCCTGCAACCCTTTCCGACTTCACCGACCTCGGTGTGCAGTACGTCGAGCTGGACCCGCGGCCCCAGGGGCAGGAGAGCCTGATCACCGACATCGCGAACACGGCGGAGATCACCCTGTTCGGCGAGCAGTACCGACAGGAACTCATCGACACCGCCCGCGGCGCGCGTGACGGCGATAAGGACTCGTTCTTCTCCGACCTGAACTCGCGCTGGGGCCAGGCAGTCTCCGAAAACCAGTGACACATCGATGCGGGGCGGGCACCCAGCCCGCCCCGCATCATCCCTGACGGAAAGGAGTGCGCGATGGCCATCGCCGAAGGCACCCCCCTCGAAACCCTCCCCGCCCGCCGGCGCCTGCGTGGAGCGAGCACACGGCGCTCCACCGCCCGCGGCTGGCGCGTCACCCCGTGGCTGTTCCTGCTCGTGCCGCTGGCATTCCTCATCCTGTTCACGTACGTCCCCGTCGTGAATTCGTTCTGGTACAGCGTCACCGACTGGGACGGACTCGACCCGCAGCAGAACTTCGTCGGTCTCGACAACTACATCCAGATATTCACGCGGCCCGAGTACTTCCAGGTGTTCGCGGTCAGCCTGTACTACCTGCTCGGTGCGATCGCACAGTTGGGGCTGGCGTTGCTGTTTGCCGTCCTGCTGAGCTTCCGCACCCGGTTCAAGAACTTCTTCAAGGGCGTCATCTTCTTCCCGTACCTCATCAACGGGGTCGCGATCGGGCTGATGTTCCTCTTCTTCTTCCGGCCGGGCGGCACACTCGACAGCGTCCTCGCCGCCTTCGGTCTCGTCGACCCGCCGCAGTGGTTGGGCGATCCGTCCATCGTGAACGTCTCGCTCGCGGCCACGTCGGTGTGGCGCTACATGGGACTGAACTTCGTGTTGTTCCTCGGCGCTATCCAGTCCGTTCCCGCGGAACAGTACGAGGCAGCCGACCTCGACGGCGCGAACTCCTGGCAGAAGTTCCGCTTCATCATTCTTCCCAGCATCCGCCGCATCCTCGGGCTGTCGCTGATCCTCGCCGTCTCGGGAGCCCTGTCGGCCTTCGAGATGCCTTACATCATGACCGGCGGCGCGAACGGATCCGAGACCTTCGTGATCCAGACCGTCGACACCGCCTTCCGATTCGCGCAGGTCGGACTGGCGTCGGCCATGGCCGTGGTGCTGCTGGCGATCGTGCTGATCATCACCGCCGTGCAGCGACGGTTCTTCCCCGACGAGAAAGCGAGCGTGCAATGACCGGCACCCTCACCCCCACCGCAGCATCACCCCGAGTCACCCCGGCGTCGGCGCCGAGACGTCGTCGACGGGTGGATGCCGGGTGGATCGCGACGGTGATGAAGTACGCGGCGCTCGTCGTGGCGTGCCTGTTCGCGCTGCTCCCGATCGTCACCATCTTCGCCCTGGCGTTCAAGACCCCCGCCGAGTACCGCTCGACGGGTCCGCTGGACCCGCCGTCGAACTGGCTCAACTTCGACAACTTCGTCGTCGCTTTCACGCAGGGCGGGATGCTGACCGGCTTCATCAACACCGCGATCATCCTCGTGGTCTCCATCACCGGGACGATCTTCATCGGCACGATGACCGCGTACGCCGTCGACCGGTTCCGCTTCCGCGGCCGTGCGCTGGTGACGGGGGTGTTCCTGCTCGCGACGCTCGTCCCCTCGATCACCACTCAGGTCGCGACGTTCCAGGTGATCAGCGCCCTCGACCTTTTCAACACCCGGTGGGCGGCGATCGTGCTGTTCACCGGCACCGACATCATCGCGATCTACATCTTCCTGCAGTTCATGCAGAACATCCCCGTCGCCCTCGACGAGGCCGCGATGATCGACGGCGCCAACCGCTTCACGGTCTACTGGCGCATCATTCTCCCCCTGCTCAAGCCGGCCATCGCGACCGTGGTGATCATCAAGGGGATCGCGGTCTACAACGAGTTCTACATCCCGTTCCTCTATATGCCCTCGCGGGACCTCGGGGTGATCTCGACGTCGCTGTTCCGCTTCATGGGGCCTTTCGGGTCGCAGTGGGAGGTCATCGCCGCCGGCACCATCCTCGTCATCGTCCCCACCCTCCTCGCCTTCCTCTTCCTGCAGCGATTCATCTACAACGGACTCACCTCTGGAGCCACCAAATGACCGACGTCACCACCGCCCGACCCGTCGCCGCCCGCACTGTCGCCCTCCCCGAGGTGTGGAACCTGCGCGCCCTCGGCGGACCGGTGCCCGCAGAGATCGCGGGCCGCACGATTCCCGCGAGCGTGCCCGGCTTGGTCCATGTCGCCCTGCTCGAGGCGGGACTCATCCCCGACCCCTTCCTCGACCGTAACGAGACCCAGGTCACCTGGATCGGTCAGAGTGCGTGGGAGTACGCCACGAGCTTCACCTGGCAGGCGGACGGACAGGACAGGCACGAACTGGTCTTCGACGGTCTCGACACCTTCGCCGAGATCGTCTTGAACGGTCACGTGCTCGGACGCACGCGTAATCAGCACCGCACGTACCGGTTCGGCGTCGACGAGGCGCTGCGCGAGGGGGCGAACGAGCTGATCGTGTCATTCGCCTCGCCGGTGGCGGAAGCCGACCGTGCGAGCCTTGAGATCGGGTACCGCCCGCACACCTATTTCCACCCCTTCAACGCGGTGCGTAAGGCCGCCTGCAACTTCGGATGGGATTGGGGATTGGATGCCGCATCCTCCGGCATCTGGAAGCAGGCGCGCCTCGAAGCGTGGTCGGGGGCCCGCCTGGCGGCCTCCCGTCCCGTCGTGACGGTCGAGGGGACGACGGGTGTCGTCTCTGTTCACGTCGAGATCGAGCGCGCCGATGATGCCGACTACCGGGTCGCCGTCGCCCTCGCGGACGGCCGCGCTGCTCATCTCGACTTCGCCGCCGGGGCGACTTCGGGTGTCGTCGAACTGCGAGCCGCTGAGGTGGAGCTGTGGTGGCCGCGCGGGTTCGGCGACCAACCGCTCTACGACCTCTCCGTCATCCTCGAACGCGAGGGGGCCACGCTCGCCGAGCACACGCACCGCATCGGCTTCCGCACCGTCGACGTGCAGCTCGATCGTGACGAGGAGGGCACATCGTTCCGCTTCGTCGTCAACGGGGAGCCGGTCTGGATCCGGGGGGCCAACTGGATCCCCGACGACGCGTTCGTCACCCGCGTCACGCGCGAGCGTCTCGCCCAGCGTCTCGATCAGGCCGAGTTCGCGAACATGAACCTCCTGCGCATCTGGGGAGGTGGTTATTACGAGTCGGACGACTTCTACGATCTGTGCGATGAGCGCGGCATCCTCGTCTGGCAGGATTTCCTCTTCGCCTGCGCGAGCTACGCCGAGGAGGAGCCACTGTGGTCGGAAGTCGAAGCCGAGGCCCGCGACAACATCGCACGCATCATGCCGCACCCGAGCCTGGCGCTGTGGAACGGCAACAACGAGAACGTCTGGGGCTACGAGGAATGGGGCTGGGCGAAGCGCCTTCAGGGCCGCACGTGGGGCCTCGGTTACTACCTCGACCTCCTTCCCCGTCTCGTCGCCGAGCTCGACCCGGCGCGCTCCTACACGCCGGCGAGCCCGTGGTCGGGTGACCCCGGGATCTTCGCGAACGACGCCGACCACGGGTCCGTGCACCTCTGGGAGCTGTGGAACCGCGTCGACTACCCCGCCTACCGCGACATCCACGCCCGCTTCGTCGCCGAGTTCGGGTGGCAGGGGCCGGCGACCTGGTCGAGCATCACCCACGCCATCTCGGATGCGCCGCTCACGCCCGAGTCGCCCGGAATGTTCCACCACCAGAAGGCCACCGACGGCAACGACAAGCTGACCGACGGACTCGTCGCCCACCTGCCCCTGCCGGATGACACCGAGGACTGGCATTGGGCGATGTCGCTGAACCAGGCGCTCGCGGTGACCGTCGCGATCGAGCACATGCGCTCGGAGTCGCCGCGCTGCATGGGATCGATCGTGTGGCAGCTCAACGACTGCTGGCCGGTCACGTCGTGGGCGGCCGTCGACGGGTACGGTCGTGCGAAGCCGCTGCTGTACGCGCTGCGGCATGTGTACAGCGACCGTCTGCTGACGGTGCAGCCGCGCGAAGGCGGGCTCGCCGCCATCGCGGTGAATGACGCAGCCGTCCCGTGGACGGGATCGACGGTGGCCCGACGGCTGTCCTTCGACGGCACGGTCTTGGCCGAAGCCCGATTCACGGCAGACATCGAACCGCGCGGAGTGTTCACGTTCGCGTTGCCCGCCGGCGTGACCGAACCCGTGGATGCCGCGAGCGAAATGATCGTCGTGGAATCAGATGGGGTTCGCGCGCTGTGGTTCTTCACCGAGCACCGCGACTCGATCCTCGCTCGCGCCGAGCTGACCGCGAGCGCACGGCGTACGGCATCCGGGTACGAGGTCACGGTGAGCGCCGACAATCTCGTGCGCGACATCGCTCTGCTGGTGGACAAGGTCGACCCCGAGGCCGTGGTCGACGACATGCTCGTCACCCTTCTCCCCGGGGAATCGGTCACGTTCCAGGTGCAGACCGCGTGGGGTGGAGACCCCGAACGTTTCTGCGAGCCCGACGTGCTGCGTTCGTCGAACCAGCTCGTCGCCGACTGGAACTGACGAAGACCCGTGTGCGACGACTTCGTCCTCGCCGTCGACATCGGCGGTACCAAGCTCGAGACCGCGGTCGTCGCCGCGGGCGGAGGGATTGTCGAGGGAACACGGTCTCGCCGTCCGACCGGGCGGACCCGCGACCGCGCCGAGACGGTCGCGGCCCTGCGCGAGAGCGTCGCGGTCAGCCTCGCCGCCGCGCCCGCGCCGGTCACGGC
>NZ_CAUQWC010000058.1:0-16360 GCF_963521695.1 uncultured Microbacterium sp.
CCAGCGACCCGGCCGCGACGACGCCGAGGGCGGCCGCGACGGCGAGAGCACGTCGGGCGAGGGGGGTCATGACGAATCCTTCGCGGGCCGGACCGGGCGAGGTGCGGGCGTTCATTCGCGCACCCCCTGACGGCGACGGGCGACGAGAAGAGCCCCGGCGGCGAGGAGCACGACACCGACGGCGCCGGATGTCAGCCAGGCGGCCGCGTCGACACCGGTGGTCGCGAGGTCCGATCCTCCGGGAGCGGCGGCGGCCGAACCGGTCGGCGACGGCGACGCGGATGCCGTCGGGGTGGACGTCGTGGTCGGGGTCGATGTGGGCGTCGCGGTCGATGTGGGTGCCGGCGTCGCGCTGGCGGTCGGCGCGGGTGTCGCGGTCGGCGACGGCGAGGGGGTCGCGGTGATGGAGAGCGAGGTCGACGCCCCGGAGGCGTTCGTCTTCACCTCTCCCGTCGACGAGACCAGGCGCGCGGCCGAGAGCTCGATACGCGCCGTACCGACAGCGAGCACGCGCACGGGCACGCTCGCGAGGACGATCTGGCCGGTGCTCGACAGACCGGGCGATGTGCCGAGACGCGAGTGGCTGATCGTCACCTCACCTGGCGCGGCCACGGCGGAGGTGTAGCCCCCCTCCGGTCCTGTCGGGGCGTCGCCCGTCGGCTCGAGGAGGAGATCGTCGGCGGACAGCACGAGGTCATAGGCGTACAGGTCGGTGACACCCGACCCGCGAACGGTCACGACGACGGTGTCCCCCACCGCGGCGGTCGCCGGAGCAACCTCTACGGTGAGGACGGCGGTCGGTGGGGCGGCGTGTGCCGCGGATGCGACGGCGAGCGGCCCGATGAGGGCGAGGCTCGCCACGAGGGAGGCGCCGAAACGGCGCATCCTCGATCGGCGGGCAGATGTGGTCGTGGGCATGCGCGTGCAGGGCTCCTCGGGCAGAGACGGAGACGATCGTCAGCCTCGGGGGTCTGGGCATCCGATCGACGGGGGTGTTCAGACCTTGACAGTTCAACATGTCCGACAAGTTGCGCGACATTTCGCCGACGTGTCGGGCGGGAGGACGCCCATCCCCCGGCCGTCCAGCCCTCAACCGCCAGGCATCCGTGGGGATAGCCTCGGCGGAATGGCCACATCGACGCGCAGCTCCCTGGCATCCTTCTTCCTCCGACTCGGAAGACAGGTGTGGGTGCGGGCGGCGTCGTTCACCGTGATCGCCGTGCTGGTGGTGCTGGTGGCGCGGTTCATCGGACCGCTCCTGCCGTTCTCGTTCAGCATCGATCTGGCGGGCGACGCCGTCGGCTCGATCCTGGAGATCATCGCCACCGCCATGCTCACCGTCAGCACCTTCTCGGTGACGGCCATGGTCACCGCCTTCTCGGCGGCGACCACGACCGCGACTCCCCGGTCGACACAGCTGCTGATCGCCGACCCGACGTCGCAGAACGCCGTGTCGACGTTCGTCGGCGCCTTCACGTTCTCGCTCGTCGGCATCATCGCCCTCTCCACGGGTTACTACGGCGGCCAGGGACGCACCATTCTCTTCGTCGCCACGCTCGTGATCATCGGCATCGTCGTGTTCACCCTGTTGCGGTGGATCTCCCACCTGTCGACGTTCGGCAGAATGGCCGACGTCATCGACCGCGTCGAGACGGCCGCCGGAGCCTCCCTCGAGCGGCACGCGGAATCGCCGACCTTGGGCGCGCGCCCCGCCGTCGCCGTCCCCCCGGTCACCGCCGCGGTGCACGCCGAAGACGTGGGGTACGTCACGCACATCGACGTCGCCGGGCTCGACCATCTGACGCACCGGCACGACATCGACATCCACGTTCGGGCGACCCCCGGACGTATCACCGACGCCCGGTTGCCCCTGGCTGAGGTCGTCGGCGACGTCGACCAAGACGTCGTGGCCGGTGTCCGGCGTGCGTTCCGCGTCGAGAACCATCGCACGTACGAGCAGGATCCCCGGTTCGGTGTGATCGCCCTGAGCGAGATCGGCAGCCGCGCGCTGTCCCCTTCGACGAACGACCCCGGCACCGCGATCGAGGTACTCGCCGCTCTTCAGCGCGTCCTGACGAGGGCGTTGCGCGTAGACGCCCGCCCCGAGGTGGAGTACGAGCGGGTGTACGTCGCCGCGCCCCGCCTGTCCGACCTTCTCGACGATGGATTCCGCCCTCTCGCACGCGATGGGGCCACGATGATCGAGGTGCAGATACGGCTACAGAAATGCCTCGCCTCCCTCGCGGCGACCGACCCCGCTCGCGCCGGGGCGTTCCAGGACGCCGCGCGCGCGGCATACGAGCGCAGCCGGCGCGAGCTCGACCGGCCCGACGGGCGGACGCGGCGCGCGGCGGTGCGCGAGGCGTGGGGGCACTGAGAGGGTCTGTCGGAGTTCACCGACACGTTCACCGGTTATGAGCGGCAGGTCATGTGATCCCCGTATCCTCGGGCCGTGATCTCGGAGTCGTCGCCCGCCACCCGTTCCGCCACCCGCGGTCGCCGGCGTATCGTCGCAGACCCCCTGACACCCCGGCAGCCTCTCGCGCGCCACGCCTCCGCCGAGACGGCGGCGCAGAAGCGGCGCCGCCGGGCATCCATCGTGCTGCCGGCCATCGGCGGTCCCCTCCTGGTCGTCGCGATCGTCGCGCTCGCGACCGCGGGGATCTTCGCGTGGCAGGTGACCCAGGTGCGCGACGACCTCGAGGCGGCGATGGAGCAGTCGTCGCTGCTCGTCGGCGCTGCCGCGCGCGGCGACGTCGATGGGATCGAGCAATCCGGCAACGACATCGTCGCCCGGGCGCAGCGCGCCCACGAGACGACGGAGGGACCGCTGTGGGACCTCGCCGCGCAGGTCCCGGCGGCCCGGAACAACGTGCTCGCGGTGCGCTCCGTCACCGACATCGCCTACACACTCACCTCGCAGACGCTGCCTCCCGTCCTGGACATGATGTCGGCGTCGAGCGAGGGCACCGACGCACAGGCGATCAATCTGAAGCCGTTCCTCAACGCCGGCACCGTCATCCCCACGGTGCTGGCCTCGTTCGACGAGGCGACGCGCATCGCCGCGGCGATGGACCGGACCGACGTCGTCCCGCAGATCTCGGAACCCGTGGACGAACTCGTGGGCCTCATCACGCAGGCCACCCCGATCCTGCAGACCGTCGAGCAGCACCTGCCCGCGCTCCTCCACGCCGCCGGTGCCGACCGGCCGATGCTGTACCAACTGATGATCCAGACCCCCGCCGAGATCCGCGCGACCGGCGGCGGGGTCGCGCAGTGGCTGGTGCTGCAGGTCGACGGCGGCAGAGTCGACCTCCTCAGTCAGGACACGGGCACGGAACTGATGTACGTGGACCTGCCCGCCCGGGGTTTCGACACGGAGAACGGCTCGCTCCTCCGACTCGCCGACGAGACGCGCGAGCTCTACCCCGCGGAGCTGACCAACTGGTCGTCGAACTTCAACATGAGCCCGCACTTCCCGACCGCGGTCGAACTCTTCCAGACCACTCGTGAATGGACCGAGAAACCACGCTTCGACGGTGTCATCTCCATCGACCCCATCGTGCTCGCACACCTGCTCGAGGCCACCGGCCCCCTGACGCTCGCCTCGGGCGAAGTCGTCGATTCCGGCAAAGCGGCATCCGTCCTGATGAGCGAACCGTACGAACGCTTCGGCATGGACAATGCCGCGATGGACGCGTACTTCAACGAGGTCAGCGCCGGGATGTTCGCCAAGCTCACCAGCAGCCGGGGGGACATCGGCGCGATGTGGTCGCAGGTCGTGCGCAGCGCGGAGGAGGGACGCATCCTCGCCTGGTTCGACGATGCCTCGCTCCAAGACCTCGCCCACCAGTACGGCCTCGACGGGACGCTGCGCGAGGACAACGCCGAAGCCACCCAGCTCGGGATCTATTTCAACGACTACTCCATCGGAAAGCTCGAGTACCACCTCACCTTCTCGCAGCGAGCCACCTGCGATGCCGACCGTCGCACGATGACGGTCTCGATGGATCTGCAGAGCACGATCACGGATGCCATCATGAGTGGCTACACCCTGGGCCTGCGCAACATCGAGCGCGGAATCGACCAGAGGACGATGATGCTCGACGTGCTGTTCTTCGCCCCACCCGGGGGTGAGATCCTGTCGACCACGCCCGAGATCGGCGACTGGTGGGACCCGCGATTCCACGACCGCTCCGGGTCCGACCACGACAACCCCGCCGAGAGTCGGACGCTGCTGCTCGCCGAGGGGGAAGCGCGCACTGTGTCCTACACGGTCCAGTTGCCCGAGGGCGACCTCGGTCCCCTCGAGCTACGACACACCCCGGGCGCGCACGACACCCCCGTCACGATCGACGCGAACTGCGCTCCCCTATTCGGGAGCCCGGAGGGGTCGGACAACCTCCGGTTGTCGACGATCGGCTGAGATCGACGTGGCCGCCCTGGCGGACGGGGGCGCGAAGTCGCGTCCGACGAGTGCGGCAGATGCCCGAAGCGGAGCGCCCGAGGGGCCCTGTCCACCACCCGTCTGGGCGAAGGGTACGACCGGACTATCGATCTGCCCAGGACAGGTGCCGCACCCTGGACGCGCACCGAGGACCGGCGTAGACCGAGAACATCACCCCCACGACCCGCCGGGCCGTCTGAGATGAGGAGGTCATCATGCTCGTCACCCCCTGTCAGCGCAGATCGTTCTGGCCGTCTTCGCGCTCGTCTACGCGGCATCCATCTTCGCCACCGTCGTCGCCGTGCGGGACCGGTACTCCGCGCCCGGTCTCAAGGCCACATGGGCGGTCGCGCTGCTGCTGCTGCCGCCGGTCGGGCTCGTGGCGTGGGAGGCGTCACGCGTCGTCGAGCACCGTGCGGCTCGTCTCGCGCACGTGTAGCGCGGCCACCCCTTCCGGCGCGCTCAAAGCCTGATGCGTACGTGGTGGATCAGAGCGAGCGGAGCGCCGCGGCCACTCCGCCCTCGCTGACCGACAGGCCCACTTCGCCTGCTGCGGCGTGCACCTCGGGCGGACCCTGGTGCATCGCGATGGCGCGGCCGCCGTTGCGAACCGCCCACCGCATCATCTCGATGTCGTTGCGGCCGTCGCCCATTACGAGCACGCGGTCGGGCTCGATGCCGAGCCACGCGCGTACGCGTTCGAGCGCCGTCGATTTGTCGACGCCCTGCGGGGCGATGTCGAGCCACGCCGTCCAGCCGATCGCGTACGACACCTGGCTGAGGCCGATGCGCTCGACGAGCTGCAGGAAGTCCTGGTCGGTCTGCTCAGGAGCGACCACCACGACACGGCAGACCGGCTGATCCGACAGACGCTCGAACGGCACCCTGTTGGCGCCGACGAGATTCCAGTCGTCGAGATAGTCGGTGAACAGCCGCGTGCCGTCGGGCAGCTCGACCAGGAAGTGCGCGCCACCGAGGTGCTCCCCCAGCAGAGCGAGAACCTCGGTGGGGTCGAAGGTCTCGACGTGCGTGCGCTCGTACGTCGCCGCGTGTTCGTCGCCCACCCGGCGCATCACGACCGCCCCGTTCGAGCACACTGCGTATTCGGGACGGATACCGAGACGATCCATGATCGTGTGGGTGCTGTCCCAGCTGCGGCCGGTGGCCAGCATGACCTCGTGCCCGGCCGCGGCGGCGTCTTTCACTGCGTCAACGACCCCGGGACTGAGAGTGTCGTCTTCGAGCAGCACGGTGCCGTCGATGTCGAGCGCGATCAACATGCGCCCGGCGGGCGCGTCGTCGGCGAGGGAAGCGACGACGTCGGCCGCCTCCTGCCGCGGCGCGCTCTCGACGGCGCCGGTGTCGGGGAGAGCCGCCTCGTGGCTCACGCGACCGGCTCCATGACCTCGAGTCCACCCAGGTACGGCCGCAACACCTCGGGCACCATGACCGACCCGTCCACGCGCTGGTGCGTCTCGAGCAGGGCGACGATCCAGCGGGTCGTCGCGAGCGTGCCGTTCAAGGTCGCGACGGGCTGGGTCTTGCCCCCACCCTCGGGCCGGAACCGGGTCTCGAGACGACGCGCCTGATAGGTCGTGCAGTTCGACGTGCTGGTGAGTTCGCGGTAGGCGTCTTGCGTGGGCACCCACGCCTCGATGTCGAACTTGCGAGCGGCGCTGGAGCCCAGATCGCCGGCCGCGACGTCGATCACGCGGTAGGCGAGGCCGAGGTCTTGCAGCATGGCCTCTTGCATCGCGACGAGGCGGTCGTGCTCGGCCTCGGCCTCGGCTGGATCGATATAGACGAACATCTCGAGCTTGTTGAACTGGTGCACCCGAATGATGCCGCGAGTGTCTTTTCCGTAAGAGCCGGCCTCGCTGCGGTAGCACGTGGACCACCCGGCGTAGCGCTTCGGCCCCCGCTCGAAGTCGAGGATCTCGTCCATGTGGTAACCGGCGAGCGGGACCTCGCTCGTGCCCACCAGATAGAGGTCTTCCTTCGGAAGGTGGTACACCTCGTCGGCGTGCTGGCCGAGGAAGCCGGTGCCGCGCATGACCTCGGGACGCACGAGCGTCGGGGGGATCATCGGGGTGAATCCGGCCTGCAAGGCCCGGTCGAGCGCGAGGGTCATGAGCGCGAGCTCGAGGCGCGCGCCGATGCCGGTGAGGAAATAGAAGCGACTCCCCGACACCTTGGTGCCACGCTCCATGTCGATCGCGCCCAGCTTCTCGCCGAGGGCGAGATGATCGAGCGGCTCGAAGTCGTACGCGGGGATCTCGCCGTGGGTGCGGAGGGTGACGAAGTTCTCTTCGCCGCCGGCGGGCACGCCCTCGACGATGATGTTCTCGATCCTCGCCAGCGCCGCATCCGCGGCGGCTTCGGCCTCGCCCACGGTGTGCTGCGCCGACTTGACCTGCTCGCTCAGCTGCTTCGCCTCGGCCACGAGGGCGGCCTTCTCTTCTTTCGGCGCTTGCGCGACGCGCTTGCCGTGCGCGTTCTGCGCGGCACGGAGCTCTTCGAAGTCCGTGATGGCCTTGCGGCGACGGCGATCGGCGTCGAGCGCATCGTCGACCGACGCGGGCGATTCCCCACGGGCGATCTGGGAGCGCTTCACGAGCTCGGGATCTTCACGCAGCAGAGTCAGGTCGATCACGCGTCCATACTATGGTCGGCATCCGACATCGCTTCGTCGGGCGGAGCCGCCACCCATCGGACGCAGCCGCGGAACGACGGCCCCGTCCGCGCGGCGCATGTCGCTCCGGCATCCCCCCGTCAAGCCCGCCCGCTCGGCCGATCGTGCCAGTGGTGCCGGTCCTATGGTGGATGCCATGGCCGCCCCTGACGAGCCGCGTGACGACGCGGAGTCCCCCTCATCCATCCCCGCCGACGCTCCCGCCGAGGTGAAGGCGGATGCCGCTGCGGCCGAAGGTTCGAGCGACGACTTCCACGCCGCTCGACTCGGTGACGACGTCGACGACCACCCCCGTAAGGACGCTCCCGATCCCAAGGACGCGGCCGAGCCCGACGACGTCATCCACCAGCCCGAAGATGTGGCGCCAGACACCTCGGACGAGAGCTCCGGCGAGGCCCAGCGCGTCTCGGCGGACGGCGACGAGGCACCCATCGACGCCGAGTCCACCACGAAGAAGCGCGCCGCGCTGATCTACAACCCCACCAAGGTCGAGCCTGAGCAGCTGCGTGCGCGCGTGGCCGAGATGGCCGCCGCGGCGGGCTGGGCCGAGCCTCTGTTCTACGAGACGACCGTCGACGACCTCGGCGACGACTCGACGCGCGCCGCCCTCGAAGAGAAAGTGGATGCCGTTGTCGTAGCCGGCGGCGACGGCACGGTTCGCGCAGTGGCCGAGGCGCTGACCTCCTCGGGCGTCCCCCTCACGATCGTGCCGAGCGGCACCGGGAACCTTCTCGCCCGCAACCTGAACCTTCCGCTGAGCGACACCGACGCGATGATCCGCGCCACCTTCGACGGCGACATCCTCCCCATCGACACCGGACTCGCCCGCATCCGTCGGGCCGACGGCGAGATCGAGGAGCACGGGTTCTCGGTCATGGCCGGCATCGGCCTGGACGCCGCGATGATCCAGAACACGCGTGACGACCTGAAGAAGCAGGTCGGCTGGGTCGCGTACGTCGACGGAGCAGCGCGGTCGCTCGTCTCGGCGAAGCCCTTCCGCGTCATGTACCAGCTCAACGGACACCGCCTGCACTCGGCGAAGGTGCAGAGCGTGCTGTTCGCGAACTGCGGCGCCCTGCAGGGCGGCGTGGCGCTGATCCCCGACGCCTCCGTCGCCGACGGCCGACTCGACGTGGCCATCCTCCAGCCGAGCGGCGTGCTGGGCTGGTTGGGTGTCTGGCGGAGCATCGTCTGGGACAACTCCGTCCTGCGCAAGTTCCGCGCGGGGCGCCGCGTGCTCGAACGCCGCAAGGACACCTCTGTGCGCTACCTGCGCGGCACGGGCATCGAGTTGGCGACGTCTCCCGCGCAGCCGATCGAGCTGGACGGCGACGAGTTCGGCGAGGCGACACGCATCTACACGCGCATCATCGCCGGAGGTCTCTCCGTGGCGCTGCCCAAGGGGCACGACGTCTCGACGCTCTGACCTGCGCGACCCCTCGTCGAGAACGCACGCGCTCGTCGGGGACGCAGGCGTTCGACGCCCGGCGGGTGCGGGCTCGACGAACGTGTGCGGTTTCGCCGGGCGCGGGCGGGCCGAGGCGGGCGCTGGCGGGTGGGTGTCAAGCCCGGAGGCGCGGATGCCGCGGCGGATAGCGTCGAGGGATGCCATCGCCCTCGATCGTGTGGTTCCGTGACGATCTCCGTCTCACCGACAATCCGGCCCTGCGCGCGGCGCTCGACCGCGACGAACCGATCGTGGCGCTGTACGTGCTGGACGAGGAATCCGACGGGGTGCGCCTGATCGGTGGGGCGGCGCGGTGGTGGCTGCACGGGTCTCTGGCATCCCTCGCCGCACGCCTCGATGAACGGGGCTCCACGCTCGTGCTGCGCCGAGGCAAGGCGTCCGAGGTGGTGGCCGCCGTGGCCGACGAGGTCGATGCCGGCGCCGTGTTCTGGAACCGACGTTACGGCGGGGTCGAGCGCGAGATCGACGCGGGGCTCAAGGAGAATCTGCGGAACGACGGCCGGACCGTCGCGTCGTTCGCCGCCAACCTGCTCTACGAGCCGTGGACCGTGCGGACGCAGACCGGCAACCCGTACGGCGTCTACAGCCCCTTCGCCCGCGCCGTGCAGAAGCTTCCCGCGCCGCGACCGCCCCTGCCGGAAGCGCGGAAGATTCCCGGCTTCGACGGCCGCGTCGACGGCGACGACCTCGGCGCGTGGGACCTGCTGCCGACGAAGCCCGACTGGGCCGGAGGCCTGCGGGAGACGTGGGAGCCGGGCGAACCCGCGGCCAAGGCGCGCCTGAAGGAATTCCTCGACGACGACCTCGGCGACTACTCGACCTATCGCGACGAGTTCGCGGGCGGCGCGACCTCGAATCTCTCGCCGCGGCTGCGATGGGGCGAGCTCAGCCCGTACCAGGTCTGGCACGACACCCTCCAGCACAAGGGATCGGGAGAGCACGCGAAGAGCGCAGGAGGGTTCCTCTCCGAGCTCGTCTGGCGGGAGTTCGCGTGGCACGTGACCTACCACTCCCCCGACATCGCGACCGCGAACTGGCGACGCAACTTCGACGCCTTCCCCTGGCCGGATTTGAACCGCGCGCACCTGGAGACGTGGCAGCAGGGCAAGACCGGCGTCGCCGTGGTGGATGCCGGGATGCGTCAGCTCTGGCACACCGGCGTCATGCACAACCGGGTGCGCATGGTCACGGCATCCTTCCTCATCAAGAACCTGCTCATCGACTGGCGCCACGGCGAGCAGTGGTTCTGGGATTGCCTGGTGGACGCGGATGCCGCGAGCAACCCGTTCAACTGGCAGTGGGTCGCGGGGTCCGGCGCGGACGCCGCCCCGTACTTCCGCGTGTTCAATCCGGAGACGCAGCGCAAGAAGTTCGACTCGCACGACCGGTACGTGCGCGAGTGGGCACCCGAGTACCTCGGTGAGAACCCGCCGGAGCCGATGGTGGACCTCGGCGAGACGCGCAAGCGCGCGCTCGACGCCTACGCACAGGTGCGTCACGGCGGCTGAGCGCCGTCTTCCGCACGTTGCGGCAGGGCCGTTGTCGCGCCGCGGAGTCGAGCGCCGCAGTACGCGCACCGGGCTGATCGTCACCGCGAGGTCCGCCGAGCGCCGCGGCACCCGGACACGCGAGAGGGGCGCCACCTCTCGGTGACGCCCCTCTCGGAACGGATGTCAGTTGACGCGGTTGTCTTCGACCGTGTCCTCGTCGTCGTCGTCGCCGGGGATGAAGACGTCGACCACGGTCACGTTGATCTCGGCGACCTTCATGCCCACGAGCTCGGTGATGGCCTGGTGAACGGCTGCGCGGACGTTCGATGCGACACGCTGCAGCTGCTCGGGGTAGTCGACCTGGATGGAGATGTCGGCGGCGACCTCGGTCTCGCCCACCTCGACGCTCACGCCCTGCGCGTGGTCCTTCGCACCGACGGCCTGGCGGATGTTGCCGATGACGCGAGCGGCGCCGCCACCGAGGGCGTGGACGCCGGGAACCTCAGCCGCGGCGATGCCGGCGACCTTGGCGACGACGGCGTCGACGATGACGGTCGAGCCGCCGTCCTTCGTGGAGGTGGTGGGGGTGGCGGTGGTGGTGTTCTCGGCCATGTTCGCTTCCTTCCGTCGTACCGGGACCGTGTGTCCCGCGATGTCATAGGTAAGACGCACGCGGAACACGGTTCGTCACGGCTTTTTCCTGGGAGGAAGCTGGGTGTCTCGTCACCGTCGGAGCGGAGTGTCGGCCCGCGGCGCGCGACGCCCGTGTCCCGGTGCAGGGGGGGGTGCGCGGGGCCTGCGGGCCGGGACGGAGGGGCCCGCAGGAATACCACCCGCGACCCGGACGTTCCTGACGAGGTGAACGACGCGATCCCCACCCTCTCCGTTCTCGACCTCGTGCCCGTGCGCCACGGGCAGACCAGTGTGCAGGCGGTGAGTGCGGCCCTCGATCTCGTCGAGCGCGCCGACCGCCTCGGATACCGCCGCTACTGGTTCGCCGAGCACCACAACATGCCGTCCGTGGCATCCACCTCTCCCCCGGTCTTGATCGCCGCGGCCGCCGCGCGCACTTCGCGCATCCGCGTCGGCTCGGGTGGGGTCATGCTGCCGAACCACTCGCCGCTGATCGTCGCGGAGCAGTTCGCCGCGCTCGAGGCCCTCGCTCCGGGGCGGATCGACCTCGGAATCGGCCGCGCGCCCGGCAGCGACCCCGTGATCACGCAGCTGCTGAACCGGTCGGGCACCACGAGCGACGTTTCGCGATTCGCCGACCACGTGACCGACATCATGGCGCTCACCTCGCCCGAGGGCGCGACCGTGCGGTTCACCTCCGGCACCGAGTACCAGGTGAAGGCGACGCCCTCGGCATCCGGGATGCCGCAGGTGTGGCTGCTCGGATCAAGCGATTACTCCGCGCAGCTCGCCGCGAGCTTCGGCCTGCCGTACGTTTTCGCCAACCACTTCTCCGGCGAGGGGCTCGAGCACGCGCTGCGGCTGTACCGCGACCAGTTCGTTCCCAATGACTCGGGCGAGGGCCCGCGCACGTTCGTCACCGCGAACGTCGTCGCCGCCCCGACCGCGGAAGAGGCCGAAGAACGGGCTCTACCGCAGCTGCGCATGATGGCGCGCCTGCGCACGAACCGCCCGATGGTGCCGCTGGAGACGATCGAGCAGGCTCAGGCCGAGCCGTTCGACGCGATGGCCGACTCGCTGATGGCCTCGACGCGCAGCAAGTGGTTCGTCGGGACGGGCGACGACGTGCAGGGTCAGCTCGCCGCCTTCGCCGCGCAGCACGGCGTCGACGAGATCATGGTGTCGCCGGTTGCCGGGGCGTACGACGGCGAGGGCTCCGAGGGTCGGGTGCAGACGCTCGAGCTGATCGCGGCTCCGGCTACCGTCGCGGCCTGACGCTCACGGAGGGGCCCCCGGTCCCTTCGACAGGCTGAGGGACCTCGCGTCGACAGGATCGGGGACCTTGCGCGGGACGAAGCCGAGTCAGGCCTCGGGCTCGCCGCTCAGGAGTCCCCACAGCCAGTCGCGCGCCTCGACGAACACGTCGTCGCTGTAGCGCTGGGGGTAGCGCACGATCGCGCGGTCTGCGCGGGCGTACGACCCCAGGAAGATGACTTTCGGGCTGAACCGACGAAGGCCCAGCAGCGCGTCTGCCATGCGCTCGTCGAGAACGTGACCATCGGCGTCGATGACGAAGCGGTACCGGCCGAGGGCGTCGCCGATGGGGCGGGATGCCAGCAGGCTCAGGTTGATGCCCCGCGTGGCGAACTGCTCCAGCAGTTCCAAGAGGGCGCCCGGGTGGTCCTCGGGCAGCTCAACGATGAGCGAGGTCTTGTCGGCGCCGGTCGGGGGCGCGGGCGCCACGGTGCGGCTCACGAGCACGAAGCGCGTCACCGCGTTGGGGTTGTCGCCGATGTTCTCGGCCAGCACCGTGAGGTCGTGATGGGCGACGATGCCGGGGGCGGCGATCGCGGCATCCGCGGCGCTCGTGCCGTCGAGCACGCCCAGCGCGCTGGCGACGTTGCTCTCGGCGGGCAGATGAGCGTGGGCGGGGACGTTCTCGCTCAGCCAGCCGAGGCACTGCCCGTAGGCGACGGGGTGCGCGGCGACGAGGGAGACATCGGCGAGCGTCGCTCCGGGGCGGCCCACCAGCACGAAGTTCACCGGTACGAGGTACTCGCCGACGATGCGCAGACCCGGAACCGTGGCCAAGGCGTCCTGCGCCGTCGAGACGCCACCGTCGACGGAGTTCTCGATCGCGATCATCGCGGCATCCGACCGCCCTTCGACGACGTCGGCGAGCGCCTCGCCAACGTTTCGCACGGGCCGCCAGATCTGATCACGGGCCTCGGGCACCTGGGCGAGCGCGGCCTCGGTGAAGGTTCCCGCCGGTCCCAGGTAGCTGTAGGTACGGCGGGCGGGCGGGTGTTCCGTTTCGGGCAGCACCGGCTCAGCCTAGTGCGCCGGGACCCGGACGCCGCCGCCCTCCCGGCGATGTCGACGGAGCACTCAGAAGGCTTGCTCGATCCACGCGTCTCCCGAGACGCGCTCGCCGAGGAAGGTGCCCGTCGGTTCGGCGGTGCCCTCGTAGATCGGGGCGCCGCTGGCGGAGAACTCCTGGTCCTGAAGCCGCGTCGACACGAGGATGTCGGCGTCGAACGACGGGATCTCCACGCGGAATCGTTGCGCGTAGCTGTTGCCCGTCGAGGGGCTCGTCCACAACTCGCCGACCGGGGTGATGGTACTGGCGACGTAGAAGGTCTCGCCGTCCGGGTCCTGGATCGTCGCGAACGCGTCGACCGAGACGTCGATCTCGGGCTTGTAGCCCTCCCCGATCATGCCGGCCGTCGACATGGTGTACCCGTTGTCGAGCTGGATGTCCTGCAGCAGCCACCGCACGCGGGTGTCCGCCGAGTTGCCGCCGAAGTATCCGTACTCGTGGTCCATCCAGGTCGTGCCGGTGACGGCGTGCGTCTCGCCCCCGAAACGGACGGTGCCGGATGCCTTCAGCCGGGTGAACGAGAAGTAGTAGTTGTCCTTCTGCAGGCTCTGCGTCTTCGCGCTCGGTTCCACGCCCGTGCCGAAGATGAACATCGGCCGGCCCTGCTGCGACAGCGTCAGGTCGAACTCGACCTCGTCGAGTGTCTTGGCATCCTGGAGGATCGCCCTCACCGAGATGTCGCGCGTCGGATCCGCCTGGGGTGCCGTCATGACGACGGAATGGCGTACAGCCACGGCGGCAGCTCCCGAGCCCCCGCCGCCGACGAGGGTCACGGTCGGTGTCGTCGTGTATCCCGAACCCGGTCTGAGCAGGATGATCTGGGTCACTCCGCCCTTGTCGTCGAGGATGGCGATGGCGGAGGCCCCGGTCCCATCACCCTCGAAGTGGACGGACGGTGCCTCGGTGTAGCCGGAGCCCGTGTCGGTGACGCTGAACCCGCCGACGAGCCACTCAGGATCGCCCAGTCGCGCGTACCACTGCTTCGACGGGTCGCCCTCGGCCCAGGTGTCGACGTCGAACACCCCGAACGGCTTGGGGCCGTATACCTGCGTGCGCTCGTAGTGTCGGCCTCCCTGAACGTCGCTGAGCGAGATCTGCGACATCCCGAAATGCTGGCCGTTGAAGGACGCGGCGTTGATGTCGAAGCCGAACACGCGGTCGCCGGCCCGGAGGGTCCCGATGTGCCACCACCATTCGGTGGGCGCACCGGCGTGCCGGTACATGTCCTTCGGCAGGCTCAGCACGACGTTCTGCTCGGGCACCGGGGCCGGCTTGGTCGTCCCCCGCCAGAGCGGATTGTCGGGAACGGGGACCGACGGCGCGGTCACGGCGCTGGGCTTCTTCTTCACGATCGCCGCGATCGCCGCCACGACAAGTCCGATCCCGACCAAGCGGGTCCTCCACGACACACGTCCCATGGTCGGAGTGTAGTGACGGCGGGTGTCGAGCGGGGTGCTGGTTCGCCGCGGCTCGCTCCGGCCGGCGGAGGAGATTCGGCGAGCGGAGGACCCCGCGGCCGAATCCATCCTCCGCCCACGGAATGTCCTCCGCTCCCGCGGGCGCCAGCCCCGCACCGAGCGACGGATTCGCGCAGAATACGACGCGGCGTATGCGCATGTCGTATGCAGCGGGCAGACTGGGCGCATGAGCAGTCGCGCAGGGCAGCCCGCAGAGGCATCCGATCTCATCGACATCGACGAACTGATCTCGGCGTACTACGACCGCAAACCGGATGCCGCGGTGCCCGAGCAGCGCGTCGCGTTCGGTACCAGCGGTCACCGAGGGTCGTCGCTGAGCACGAGCTTCAACGAGGACCACATCCTCGCCACGACGCAGGCCATCGTCGACTATCGCGCCGCGCAGGGGATCACGGGACCGCTCTTCCTCGGTCGCGACACCCACGGTCTGTCGCTGCCCGCAGAGCGCAGCGCCGTCGAGGTGCTGGTCGCGAACGGCGTCGACGTGCGCGTCGACTCCCGCGACGCCTGGGTGCCGACGCCGGCGCTCAGTCACGCCATCCTGACCTACAACAAGGGGCGCTCGATCGACGACGCCGGTCGCGCCGACGGCATCGTCGTCACCCCCTCTCACAATCCGCCGCGCGACGGCGGATTCAAGTACAACCCGCCGCACGGTGGACCCGCCGACACCGACGCGACCGGCTGGATCGCCGACCGCGCGAACGAGCTCATCGCCGCCGGCCTCGCGGGAGTGAATCGCACACCGCAGACCGAGATCGACCTCGAGAGCCTCGGCCAGTACGACTTCCGCGACGCGTACGTGCGCGACCTGGCATCCATCATCGACGTGGATGCCATCAAGAGCGCGGGCGTGCGCATCGGCGCCGACCCGCTGGGCGGAGCGTCGGTGGAGTACTGGGCGCTCATCGCCGAGGTGTACGGCCTCGATCTGACGGTCGTGAACCCCGAGGTCGACCCGACATGGAAGTTCATGACGCTCGACTGGGATGAGAAGATCCGCATGGATCCCTCCTCGCCCTCGGCCATGGCCTCGCTGGTCGCCGCGCGCGACGAGTACGACATCCTCACCGGCAACGACGCCGACGCCGACCGCCACGGCATCGTCACCCCCGACGCGGGGCTGATGAACCCCAACCATTACCTCGCCGTCGCGATCGACTACCTGTTCTCTCACCGCGAGGGATGGCCGACGAATGCCGCGATCGGCAAGACCCTCGTGTCGTCGATGATCATCGACCGCGTCGCCGCGTCGCTCGGCAAGACGCTGCTAGAGGTTCCGGTCGGCTTCAAGTGGTTCGTGCCGGGTCTCCTCGACGGCTCGGTCGCGTTCGGTGGCGAGGAGTCCGCCGGTGCGTCGTTCCTGCGCAAGGACGGCTCGGTCTGGACCACCGACAAAGATGGCATCCTGCTCTGTCTGCTCGCGGCCGAGATCCTCGCCGTCACCGGCAAGACGCCCTCGCAGCGCTACGCGGAGCTCGAGGCGGAGTTCGGCGCCTCGGCCTATCAGCGCGTCGACGCGGCGGCCACGCCCGCGCAGAAGTCGGCTCTGTCGAAGCTGTCTCCGGATGCCGTCTCGGCCACCGAGCTCGCGGGTGAGACGATCACGGCCAAGCTGTCGCACGCGCCCGGCAACGGCGCTGCGATCGGCGGCCTGAAGGTGCAGACCGAGTCGGCCTGGTTCGCCGCCCGCCCCTCGGGCACCGAAGACGTGTACAAGCTGTACGCCGAGTCGCTGCGCGGCGAGGAGCACCTGCGCGAGGTGCAGGAAG
>NZ_CAUQWC010000059.1:0-16168 GCF_963521695.1 uncultured Microbacterium sp.
GTACTGATTGACGAGGTCGATGAGCACGATGGCGTTGGTCACGACGATGCCGACGAGCATCAGCGCACCGATCATGCCGGCGACACCCAGGGGAACGCCCGTGATGAGCAGCATCACGATGGCACCGGTTGCGGCGAACGGCACCGACACGAGCAGTTCGAGCGGCTGACGCAGCGACTTGAAGGTGGCCACCATCACCACGTAGACGATGAGGATGGCCGCCAGCAGCGCCAACCCGAGCTGCGCGAAGGCGTCCTGCTGGTCGGTGACGACACCCCCGACCTTCGCCGTCGCCCCGTCGGGGAGCGAGAGTCCCGCAAGCGCCTCGGCGACGGTGCCCGAGGAGCTGCCGAGGTCGTCGGAGGTGGGTGTGACGGTGATGGATGCCGTGCGCAGCCCCCGCGCTGTCGTGATCGAGGGGGGCGTCTGACTCTCGTCGACCGTGGCGATCTCGTCGAGGCGCACAGCGCCCTGGGCGCTGGGGATCTCGAGCGCGCGAAGGTCGTCGATCGTCTGGGGAGGGTTGGCCGTGGCGAGGTAGACGGTCACGCCACGACCGTCAAGCTCGACCGTGCCCGCCTGCCGCGGCTGCTGCGCCCCCGACACCAGTGCGCCCACGGCGCGTTCCGACAGACCGCGCTCGGCGGCGGCGTCACGATCGACGCGCACCGAGACGAAGGGCAGGGATGCCGACAGGCTGCTGGTCACCTGACCGATGCCGTCCTGCCCCTCGAGGCCCGCGACAACGGCGTCGCTCGCCTGCTGCAGCGATTCGGAGTCGGGTGCGGTGACGTCGACGGTGATGTCGGTCGAGCCGAACCCGCCACCGGCCGCGCGTACCTCGATCTCACCGGCGTCGGTGAGGCCCTCGAGTTCGGTGCGCACGCGTTCGCGCAGCTCCACCTGATCGGCGCCGGACTCCGAGGTGATCGAGTACGTGATGCCCGTGCCCCCACCCGAGAAGGCGTCGCGCAGCGCCGAACCGCTCGAGCCGATGGAGGTCTGCACCGTCTGCACGCCCGGGGTGTCCAGCAGCACGGCCTCGACCTGCTGGGCCGCCGTGTCTTCGGCATCCAGGCTGGGGGCTGCGCCGATCTTCTGCGTGACGGTGAAGGTGTTCTGGCCGGAGTCACCGAGGAAGTCGGTCTTCAACAGCGGAACCGACGCCAGCGTGCCGCCGAGCACGAGCACCGCCAGGGTCAGGGTCACCCACGAGTGCTTCAGCGTCCAACTCAGCACCGGCACGTACGCCTTCTGCAGGCGCGTGGGCGGAGCATCGGCGGCTTCGGGGTCGACCGGGTTGCCCTCGGCATCCCGGATCACCTTTCCGGGCTTGAGGAACCACGATGCGAGCACGGGCACGATGGTCAACGACACCAGCAGCGACGCCGCCATCGCGATCGTCACCGTGAGAGAGAAGGGGCGGAACAGCTCGCCGGTGACGTCGCCGACGAAGGCGATCGGCAGGAAGACCGCGACCGAGGTGATCGTGGATGCCGTGATGGCGGCCGCCACTTCGCGTACCGCGCGAATGATGGTGGGGATCTTCTCGGCGTCGCCGACGTAGTGCCGCTTGATGTTCTCGATGACGACGATGGAGTCGTCGACGACACGGCCGATCGCGATGGTGAGGGCACCGAGGGTGAGGATGTTCAGCGAGTAGCCGAAGGCCTGGAGACCGACGAAGGTGATGAGCACGCTGGTCGGGATCGAGATGGCGGTGACCAGCGTCGAGCGCACTGACATCAGGAACACCAGGATGACCACGACGGCGAAGACGAGACCGAGCAGGCCCTCCTGCGCGAGGGCGTCGATCGACTGCTGGACGAACGGCGCCTGGTCGAAGACGACGGTGAAGGTCGCGCCCTGACCGAGCGCGGACTCCAGCGTGGGCAGCACCGCGAGCACGCCGCGCGAGACGTCGACGGTGTTGGCGGCGGGGAGCTTGGTGACGGCGATGGTCAGCGCCGGCTGCCCGTCGACGCGCGAGAGGGTCGAGACGGGGTCGGACTGCAGCTCGACCGCGGCGACGTCGCCGATCGTGGTCTGCCCCGCCTGGAACTGCGCCTGGTCGGTGGGCACGAGCGGGAGCGCGGCGATCTCGTCGACGCTCGTGAGCTTGGCGCCGGTCTGCACCGTGAGCGTCTGATCGCCCTCGGTCAGAGAGCCGCCCGGGAAGAGGATGCCGTTGGCATCCAGGGCATCGGTGATGGCCTGCTGGCTGAAGCCCCGCTCGCCGAGCCGCGAGGAGTCGGGGGTGATCGTCACGCGCTGACCGGTGCCGCCGACGATCTGGGCACCGTTGACGCCCGCGACGTCTTCGAGGTCGGGGATGACGCTCGTCTGCAGCACCGACTGCGTGGCCTGGGCGTCGGAGAAGCCCGTGACGGCGAGCTGGATGACGGGGAAGTCGTCGATGCTGGCGGAGGCGACGGTGGTGTCGGCCGACTCGGGGAGCTGGTCGTCGATGCGGGCGATGGCGGCCAGGATCTTCTGCTGGGCCGCCGCGAGATCGGTGCCGTAGGTGAACGACGCCGACACGATCGAGGAGTTCGTCGTGCTGGTCGCCGTCGTGGATTCGAGCCCCTCGACACCCCGGATGGCGTTCTCGATGGGCGTGGACACGTCGGCCTCGACCACCTCGGGCGAGGCCCCGGGGTAGGTGGTGACGACGGCGAGCTGGGGGAACTCGATCGAGGGGATGAGCTCTTGCTTGAGACTCGTCAGGGCCAGGCCGCCGAAGATCGCCGCCACGATGGTGACCAGGGCGATGAGGGCGCGGTTCTTCAGGCTCAGCACGGCCAGATACGACACGAAGCACCCTTCGGGGGTCGAGATTGGATACAGAGATGTATCGGGACAAGTATCCCATGCGCGTCGGTGAGCGGGCCGGGAAGCACCGCCGCTGTGGATCAGTCCCCGGGCGGCGCGAACCGGCGCGCGAGCGCGGCCCGGCGCACCTTGCCCGCGTCGTTGCGCAGCGGCGCGGTCGTGACGTGGAGCGCCACCGGGGCGCGGCGACCCAGGCGAGCACGCGCGTGCGCCATGATCTCCGGCGAGGATGCGCCGTCGACGAGCCGCACAGCGGCGTGGACCACCTGTCCGAGCTCGTCGTCGGCCACACCGAAGGCGACGGCCTCCTCGACGTACGGATGCGACTCCAACGCCGCCTCCACGAGTGCGGGAGCGATCTTGTCACCGCCGCGGTTGATGAGATCGTCGGCGCGATCGTGCAGGAACAGGTAGCCGTCGGCATCCACGTGACCGATGTCACCCAGGGTGTCCCACCCCTCGTCGTCGCGCCGCGAGGCCGCACCGACGTACGCGTACGCGGCGCTTGCGCCACGCCGCATCCACACCAGGCCGTTCTCGCCCGCCGGCAGATCGCCGCCGGCGCGATCGCGGATGCGGATGCGGGTTCCGCCGATCGGTCGTCCGACACTGCCGGGCCGCGCGAGCCACTGCGTTCCGGTGATGTGCGTGAGGCCGTTCGACTCGCTGCCGGCGTACACCTCGTCGACGCGCTCCGCTCCGAGCCAGTCGAGGAACGCCCGTTTGAGCTCCGGGGCGCACGGAGCCCCCATGTGCAGCACGCTCTCGATGCTCGCGACGCGCTCCACCGTTCGTTCCGAGGGGTCAAGGCGCAGGAGCCGCGTCATCATCGTCGGAACGAGTAATCCCCACGTGGCTCGATGGTCCTCGACGGCGGCCACCCAGCGCGCGGGATCGAACCGTTCGAGGACGACGAGCCGGTGGCCGGTCAGCAGGCCGCGGAACGCGTAGGTGAACACCGCGGAATGCCAGAGCGGGCCCGCGACGACCTGCGTCGCCCTCTGAGGGAGGAAGGCGGCGACGGGACGCGAGGGGTCGAGCGTCGCGGGTGCCGCCGCACGCACGATCTTGGGGCGCCCCGTGGACCCGGAGGTGGCAGGGGCCTTCCAGCAGGTGGCCGCCACGTCGGGCAGGCTCCCCTCGCGGGGCACGATGTCCACGTGGGGGAGCCACGCGACACCGGCCGATGCGGGAGGCGCGCCGATCGCCGCCGCGGGCGGGGCGATCTGCTCGAGGTCCGCCCGCTCAGACGCGGTGAGTTCGGGCGACAGCGGTTGAGGGGTGGCACCTGCGCGCCAGATACCGAAGCACGCGACGACGAAGTCGCGCCCGTTCGGCAGCGACACCGCCACGGTGTTGTCGTGATCAACCCCCCGGGTGATGAGCTCGTGCGCGAGCGCCGTGGCTGCGGCATCCAGGTCGGACGCTGTCATGACTCCCGCCGCATCGACGATGAGGGGCTCGCCGGGATCGGCCGTCGCACGTTCCGCGAGGATCGCCGAGAAGGTGCGCTCGGTCACGGTCGGCTGCGCTCCGTCACGCGGGCGTAGAACTCCTCGTGCGCGCGGGCGGCGCGATCCCATGTGTGCGCCCGGGCGAGGGCGACCCCGCCGGCCGTGTCGGTCTCGGCGACGCCGCGCAGCACCTCGTCGAGCCGCGCGGCGATCTCGGCGGGGGTCGACGCGTACAGCACCGCATCGCCGAACACCTCGCGGATCACCGGCAGGTCCCGCGCGACGACGGGCGTCGACGCCGCAAGCGCCTCCATCGCGGCGAGGCCGAAGCCCTCTTTGGTCGAGACGAACGAGAGGGCGCGGGCGGCCGCGACGAGTGCCGGCAGCGCGCCGTCGTCGACGGAACCGAGGATCGTCGGCGAGATGCCGAGCTCGACCGCGCGGGCCTCGAACCGCTCACGGTACTCGCGGTAGTCGAACAGGGTCTCGCCTCCGCCGAACACGAGGCGCACGTCCGGATGGGCCTCACGAACGAGAGCGAACGCGTCGAGGAGGTCGATCGAGCCCTTGCGCGGCTCGATGCCGCCCAGCGCGAGCACGTAGTCGCCGAGCCGCTCCCGCCACCGCTCGCGCGCACCCGCCGCCGCCGGGCCGGACGCGGCGGCGAAGCGCTCGGCATCCACTCCGTTGGCGATGACCTCGGGTCGTACGCCGTAGGCCTGCTCGACCTCGCGCGACACCGCCTGCGAGACGCACAACCGGGCCACCGGCTCGATGACGGCTCGGTCGTGGCACGCCACGAGCTGCGGCGTTGTGAAGGTGTCGAGGTGGTGGATCGTGCGGACGACCGGGATGCCACGACGCAGCGCCGCGTTCGCCGAGATGCAGTCCTGCGCGTGGACGATGTCGGCCCGCGCATCCAGCGCCGCGGCCATCAGGTCGATCGACCGCTCGATGCGCTCACCCACCCCCTCGCCCTCCTGCGACGGGAACGGCACGACGCGCACGCGCACGCGCGGGTCGACGGGCCGGAAGAAGGCAGTGTCTCCTGCGCGCCCCAGGCTCCACACCTCGACCTCGTGACCGCGAGCGGCGAGCGCTTCGGCGAGCGCAAGGGTGTGCACGACTCCGCCGCGGGGCTTTGTCGAGTACGTCAGCTGCGCGATGCGCATGGTCGTCCTTTCCGCGAAGCCGCCGCCGCGCGGTTACGCCGGGGCGCTCAGCCGGTACGCGTGTTCGGCCCGCTGCGCGAGGTGGTTGAGCGAGCGGCGCGCGCGGGCGATGTCGGCCGAGACATCGGCTTCGGCGACGGCGAGTCCACCCTTCGCCCAGGTCTTGGCGACGATCTCGCCCGCCGGGTCGACGACCTTGGCCTGGCCGAGGAAGCGCAGGCCGCCGAGCACGCCCGTCTGGTTCGACGAGACGAGGTACACCTGATTCTCGGCGGCACGTGCGCAGTCGTAGAGGTCGAAGAGGTGCGCCTGACGGTCGTTGCGGATGCGGTCGGATCGGTCGGTGACGCTGGCCGGCCAGGCGCTGAGGCACGCGATGATCTGCGCGCCGTCGAGGGCGACCGAGCGCGCGGCCTCGGGGAAGGTCTTGTCGAAGTCGATGAGCATGCCGATCCGCCCGACGGGGGTGTCGAACGCGCGGAAGTCGTCGCCGGCGGCGTAGACCTCCGACTCCCCCAGCGGCAGGTGCACCTTGCGATGGACGCCGAGCACCCCCTCACCCGTGACGCAGACCGCCGCGTTGTAGCGTCGCTCCACGCCGTTCTCGATCGCGCGCTCGGCGATCCCGAAGCAGACCGTCATGTCCCCGGCGAGCGCGACGATCGCCGCCACCTCGGGACCGTCGATCTCGACGGCGTGGGGGATGCCGTCGCCCTCATCGACCGGGTGGTGCAAGTCGAGCAGATAGCCGCCGATGGTGGCATCCGGGAGCACGAGCAGGTCGGTCCCGTGTTCGCGGGCGTCCTCGACGATGCCGGGGAGCTTCGCGAGCGTGCGTTCGACGTCGCGACCGAAGTGGGCCGCCACCGCAGCCATCGTGACGGATGCCATTTCTCGAGCGTACGCGGTGGCCGCTCAGCGCACCGCGAGGGCTCCCTGCGACGCCGTGACGACCTGTTCGGCGACGTGCTCGGCGTCTCTGGCGATCGCGTGGAACCGCCCCGACCCCCACGTGTGCAGCCACGGGAGACCGACGAACGAGAACCCCGGGACCGCCGTCGCTCCGCGCTCGTGGACCGGTTGGCCGCTCGCGTCGAGCACGTCGAGCTCGCCCAGCCACGACCAGTCCGCGCGGAAGCCGATCGCCCAGACGACGGCATCCACCTCGGCGAGGTCGAGTTGCGTGGGGCCGGACGGAGGCGTCCACACGGGAGCGCGGCGGGGTTCGAACGGTACGTCGATGCCCTCGCGGGCGATGTAGGCGTCGATGTCGTTCTTGATCGACTCGGCGACCGAGTCGGCGTGGTCGAGGTGGGCGGCCAGCGTGTCGTCGAAAGCGAGCACGCCGCCCGAGATGCCCGTCGCCCGCCCGTGCAGCCGCATCCCCTGCGTCGCGAACACGCGCAGGTCGATGTCCCGCCCCCCGTCGCGCCCGGTGACGTAGTGGTTGGTCGCCGCGCGCTTGGCCGCGGCTTGCACCCCCGCGGGCACGTCGTACACGCCCATGTCGGCGAGCCACGTCATGCAGTCGCGCCCCCGGTAGAACCGTGCCACGCGCGGCGCCCGCCCCACGGCCAGGTGCACCTGCCGCCCCTCGAGGTGGAGGTCTTCGGCGATCTGGGTCCCGGATTGTCCGGTGCCCACGACGAGCACCGAGCCGGGCAGCTGTCCGGCGTTGCGATAGTGGTGCGAGTGCATCTGCACGACGCGATCGGCGATGTCGGCGGCCCACGACGGCGTGATCGGGCGGTGGTACCCGCCCGTGGCCGAGGTCACGGTGTCGGCCGTGATGACCCCGGCGCTGGTCGTGACGACGAACACCCCGTCGTCACGGCGATCGACACGGTGCACCTCCACGCCCTCGGCGAGCGGTGCGTCGAACGTGTCGGCGTAGCCGCGCACCCAGGAGTACACCTCGTCACGGGTCATGAACCCGTCGGGGTCGGGACCGTCGTAGGGGTAACCGGGCAGTCGGCACTGCCAGTTGGGGGTGACGAGGGTGAAGTTGTCCCACCGTCCGTCGCGCCACTCGTGCGCCGCCGATTCGCGTTCGATCACAACGTGCCGCACCCCCGCGCGCTCGAGGTGCCAGCTCACCGAGAGTCCGGCCTGGCCCCCGCCCACGATCACGGCCGGGTAGTGGTCGCCCGGGCGCAGCTCGACGGGGATCATGACGCCCCCACAGGCAGGGGCGGCTCCATGCGCAGCACGGTGACCTCCCCGTCGGGATACGCGGCGGCCGCGCGGACGATCTCGTCCCGGGATGCCATGGCCGAGGTGCAGGCGAAGCCGTACGCGGCGCGCACGCGTTCGCCCGCGGCATCCAGCGCCTCACCGGCGCGCGCGACGAACTCGGCGACGCCGTATCGAGCGCCCGTCGACAGGTAGTCGTGCATGACGAGGCTGGGTGAGTAGTGCGAGGACTCGGCGCCGTCGGGCCAGCGGACGGCGAAGCGCATCTCAGGCATGAGCGAGCTCCCTCCACGCCTCGACGTGCGCGCCGGTGGAGGCAGCGACCGGGCCGTACACGTCGGGGCGCCGATCGCGAAGGTGGAACATGCCGCCGCGCATCGCACGGAAGGTCTCGGCGACGTCGATCTCGGCGATCGCCAGGCCGGTGCCCAGCAGCGTCGTCGCAAGGACGTTGCCGCCGGGGTCGACCACCTTCGCGTTGCCGACATAACGGAGCGACCCGAAGGTGCCCGACTGATTGGATGCCAGCCAGAACACCTGATTGTCGAGGGCGCGCGCGATGTCGAATTGGTTGAACCGGTACGTCCACCGGTCGTCCTGCAGGTTCTCGGCGGTCGCCGTGCGGGCGGCGGGCCACGCCGACATGCTCACGACGATCTCGGCGCCGTCGAGGGCGAGCATGCGCGCGGCCTCGGGGAATGCCTTGTCGTAGCAGATCTGCATCCCGACCCGGCCGACGGGGGTGTCGAAGGCGCGGTAGGTGTCCCCCGCCGAGTACGACATGTTCTCGCCCAGCGGCTGGTGCACCTTGCGGTACGAGCCGTAGATGTTCTCGCCGTCCAGGCAGACCGCGGCGTTGTACCGCGTCTCCCCGTCTTCGGCGAGCTCGCAGAACCCGATCGTGAGCACCATGTCGCCCGCGAGTTCCTGCACCCGGGCGATCTCGGGGCCGTCGAGGCGGATCGCCGGCGGCATCGAGCGCGTGGTCGTCTTGATGGTGTCGCCGTGGTTGCCGAGCGACGAGAGGTAGCCGCCGATCGCGGCCTCGGGGAACGCCATGAACGACACCCCCGCGGCCCGCGCTTGACCGATGAGGTCGGCGATGAGGGCGTAGTTCTGCTCCAGATCCCGGGTGAAGTTCGCCGAGACGGAGGCAACGGTGATCGACATGGCGAGCCTCAGAGGTTGTAGACGGAGTTGATGATCGCGCCCTTGCGCGCGTAGTAGATGACCGCGTCCTGCACATCCAGCGGGTGCGCGGGGATGACGCCCTCGATGATGTCCTCTTCGCGGATGCCGTGCAGCGCCAGGCCGAAGCGGCAGCAGTAGACCGTGCCACCCTCCTTGATGAAGGTCTCGAGGGAGTTGTTCATGTTCAGCTCGCCGGGGAAGCCCGCATCTCCCGTGGTGGGGAAGCCGCGGTTCGCGGCGGCCGCGAGGGTGCCCGGGCCGTACAGGTAGATGGCCGACTCGAAGCCCTTACGGAGGGCTCGGGTCGCCTGCAGGATCGCGACGAAGCTCACCGACGACTCGTGCGGGATGCCGTGGATGAGCGTGAAGTACGACTCACCGTTCTCGGCCTGGAAGTCGGGGAACAGCTTGGTGGAGCCGTAGATGTTGCTGCCCTTGGGGAGCGAGGGGTGCGGGATCTCGCCGAGGGATGCGGCGATGTTCTCCGCGATCTGGGCGTCGAGGTCGGTGGTCATGTTCGTGTCCTTCGCGTCGGGTGGAGCCGGGGATGGAGCGCGTGTCTGGTTACCAGGTTCGCGTCCGGGTGTTTCGGATTGGTTTCGTCCGGAATGAGGTTGCGTTACGCCTTGCCGAGTCCGGTGGCACCGGCGGCGACGACAGAGGTCTCGACGCCGTCGGGCCAGCGCAGCGCGACGCCGGAGCCCGTGGTGAGCTCTCCGATGGTCGCCGAGCTCGCGAGCGGCGAGGCGAGGGTCGCGGTCCCGGCGGTCACCATGCCGAAGCCGGGGAAGCAGGTCAGCCAGTCACCGAACCCGACGCCCTGCGGGGCGGGAATCTCGGCCACGTCGATAAGGGCCCCCGCGCCCGAAGCCTCGGCGAGCATCGCGGCGGTGCCGACGATGCCGGCCATGCTCACGTCTTTCGCCGCTGCGGGGCGCTGCTCGGGCACGAGTCCCGCGAGGTGGCGCAGCTCGGCGCCGGCGCGGGTCGACGTCGAATCCCACTGGCGGCCCTCGAAGCCGCGCCGCCATCGTCCGTGCAGGTCGACGGTGAGCCCGAGCGTCTGCCCCGGTCGACCTCCGCCGCCGGGCACGGGATGCTCGGTGCGCCCGAGGGCGGTCACCGCGAGTGACGATGCTCCACCCCACTGCGTGTGACCGCCGAGGATGGGCACGCCCCACGCCACGGCGGCGTTGCGAAACCCCGACACGATCCGGCGAACGGCCGAGGCGGTCGGCGCCGACACGGCATCCATCAGTCCGACGGCACGCGCGCCCATCGCGGACAGGTCGTTGACGTTCACCAGTACGCCGCACCACCCGGCCCACTCGGGGTCTCTGTCGATGAGTGCGGGCAGGATCGCGTCGGTGGCGACCACGACGTCGGTGCCGGCGATGAGCGCGCCGTCGTCACCGACCCAACCGGGGCCGCCGAGGCCCTCGGGATGGTCGTCGCGGATGCCCGAGAGGAGAGCACCCAGTGGTTGCTTCGTCGCGGCCACGAGCGCGGCGAACCTGTCGACGGGCCACCGCATCCGCACGTGCGGAGCACCAGCGACGGTCGTATCGCCCCACCGTTCCCACCCCAGGTGACGAAAGAGCGGCTCGTTGCGCTCCTGGACGGTGGCTTCGAACCGCACCACACCCCGCTGGACGGCCTCGCGGCACGCGGCGCGCACGAGAGCGGAACCGATCCCGCCGGCATTGCGGGCATCGCGACGCACCGCGAGCCGACTGCCGGTCCACCACCCGATGTCGCGGGGCGTCGCCGGAGCCAGACGAACGCCGCCGAGAACGTCACCGGAGGCTGCCACCGCAACCAGCACGACCGTGCGCGGATCATCGTCGACGTCGTCGTCGTCTCGTCCCGCGAACAAGCCCTGCTCGCGCACGAACACGTCGCGGCGGATCACCCGGTACGCGCCGACCTGCATCGGGTCGGCGACGCGGATCTCCCACGCCAGCGGCTCCGTCCGCGGGCGCGAACCGGTCAGCACCGGCACGTCGAACATCATGCACCTGCCGTCTTGAGGATGCTGCACGCCCCGCACGCGGCGCAGCCGGCGCGTTGATCTTCGCCGCGCATCCCCGCCGCGTGCAACAGACCCGCCACGCGGGTCGTGATGTCGTCGACGACGGCACGGTGCGGCGCCGGCACCTTGTCGACGTCGGTGGCGAGCGTGCCCTTCAGCGGCCGGAACGGCACGACGAAGGGGTACACCCCCATCTCGATGAGTTCTCGCGCCCCCTCGACCGCCTCATCGGGATCTTCTCCCATTCCGACGATGAGGTAGGTCGACACCTGGTTCCAGCCGAAGACCCGCACCGCTTCGCGCCAGGCGGCGCGATACTCGTCCATGCTCACGCGGGACTTCCCCGGCATCCATCTGCGTCGCACCTCGTCATCCATGGACTCGACATGGATACCGATGGATCGGGCGCCCGCGTCGTACAGGTCGGTGATGGCCTGCAGGTCGGCCGGGGGCTCGCACTGCACTTGGATCTCGAGCTGCGGCACCGCCGCCTTCACCGCGCGGACGCACCGGGCGAGGTGCTTGGCGCCGCGGTCCCACCCGTTGGATGTGCCGGTCGTCATGACCATGTGCGTCACGCCGTCCAGCCGCACCGCGGCCTCGGCCACCTCGGCCAGCATCGCCGGCGTCTTCACCGCGATCGTCATGCCGGCGTCGAGCGACGCCTCGATCGCGCAGAACCGGCACCGCTCGCTCTCGTCGTAGCGCACGCACGTCTGCACGACGGTCGTGGCCAGCACGTTCTTGCCATGGAGCTTCGCGATCTGGTCGTACGCCACGCCCTCGTCGGTCTGCAGATCGTAGAAACGCGGCCGCACGACGGGGGCCACGTCGAAGCCGAGGTCGGCCCCGTCGCGTGTCAGCCGGCCGGCGGCCGTGACCACGTACGGACTGTTCGGGTTGAGGGGGATCGCCGCTCCCTCCCCGTCGACGACGAAGTGGCCGTCGTCGCTGGGACCCGCCCCACCCGTGCGCCGCACGGGAGCGTCGCTGCGGACGCCGAGGAGAGCTAGGCTGACACGGGTCGACACCCGGTCGCGGTCCGCCGGTGCAAGCGCTGAGACGTTGTCCATGCAGACCAGTAGAACCACGGGGTGTTTCCACACGACGACGACCGGATAGCAGTCGTGTTTCGCCTCCTCCGACTCCGCCGCTCGTCACCGCGGGGCCGCAGCCCGCGGTCTGAGCCCGTCGCGGTGACCGGCCCGCCGCACCCCCGTCGCTGGGCCCGTCGGCGGGACCGGCACCGGTCAGAACAGCGACCCGAGCGCCAATCCCGCCGCGGCCGCGAACAACGACCCCGCGAACGACACCGTCGCGTACGTCGTCGCCGTCGCCGTACGCCCCTCCTCGGCGAGAAGCACCGTGGTCACCGCGACCGCGCTGAAGGTCGTGTATCCGCCGAGCAGGCCGGTGCCCACGATCCATCGCCAGGCCTCGTCGGCGGGGAGCATGCTCAGGATGCCGAGCGCGAAGGCGCCCGTGACGTTGACGACGAGGATCCCCCACGGAAACCGGTCGCCGGTCGCGCGCCGCACCGCGGTGTCGAGCAGGAACCGCAGCGCTGCACCGACTCCCCCGGCGACGGCCACGACGACGAAGACGAGGGGGGTCATCGCTGCCGCCGCCCGCCGCGGCCGAGCACCAGGCCACCCCAGGCCGCCCCCGTGCCGAGCACCACCGAACCGATGCCCCACCACAGCAGGCCCGGCTCGGCCGCCTCGACGGCCAGCGCACTGTAGGTCGTGAACCCGCCGAGCACGCCGGTGCCGAGGAACAGCTGCACGCGCTGCGCGCGCGACGATGCCGGCATCCGGGATCTCCACCCGAACAGGATGCCGATCGCGAACGCCCCCACGACGTTGATGAGCGGCACGAGAGCGGACCCCAGGTCGTCACCGATCGCGAGGGTGATGCCCGCGCGCAGGGCGGTGCCGATCGCGCCGCCCACGGCGACGAGAACGACGTCGCGCCACATCTTCACCGCGCCACCCTACGCCGCGCGGACGCACGGTGGCGGACGCGGTCACTCGCCCAGGATCAGGCGCCGGATCGCGGCATCCTTCGATCCTCCGAGGTCCATCGTGCGGCCCTTGCGATACAGCGAGAACACCCGAGGGTCGATGTAGCTCGCGCGGGCGACGGCGGGAGTGTTGCCGAGCGCCTCGGCGGTGGCGCGGACGGCGGCGACCTCCGCCTTCTTGCGCTCGTTCTTGCCCCCGGTCGCGCCGACCTGGGCGAGTGATTCGGCGGCGAGGATCGTGCCCCGCAGCGTCCGGAAGTCCTTCGCGCTGAACGGCCCGCCCGTGAGCGAGCGCACGTAGGCGTTGACGTCGCCCGGTGTCAGCGGCACTCGGCGGCGACCCCGCTTGTAACTCAGCAGCGCGGCACGCGAGCGCCCGAGGGCGAGCTCCTCGACGATGGATGCCAACTCCGCATCACGCAGAGACAGCTCGGCGCGCTTGCCGCTCTTGGCCGGGAACGACAGGCGCACGAGGTCGCCCTCGACGATCGCGTCGCGCCTCTGCAACGTCGTCAGCCCGCGGCTGCCGTTGGTGACGAAGTAGCGCGCGTTACCCACGCGAGGCGCCACGAGGTCGAGGAAACGGAACGACACCGCCAGTACCCGCTCCCGGTCGGCCTCGGCGCGGCGCAACGACTGCGTCACCCGCGCGCGAGCCCGCGGCAGCGCTTCCGCCAACTGCAGCGCGCGGGCGAACTTGCCCTTGTCCTGCCGCTTCGACCAGTCGGCGTGGTACGTGTACTGCCGCCGGCCCGCCTCGTCCGTGCCGACCGCCTGGATGTGCGCGTTCGCCGTCGTGGCGATCCACACCTCGCGCCACGCCGGAGGGATGACGAGACCGCGCGCACGCTCGGCGTCACGCTCGGGCACGGCCGCGCCGGTGTGGTCGACGTATCGGAAGCCCGAGCCCGATCGCACCCGGCGGAAGCCCGGGTCTTCGTACGGCCGGACGCGGATGAGGCGAGGCATCGCGTCAGTGGTTTCGGAGCAGGTCGATCAGCTCCGCCTTCTTCTTGCCCGAGTACCCGGTGATGCCCAGTTCTTTCGCGCGCTTCTTGAGCTCATCGACGGTGCGGTCCTCGTAGTTCTCGGCGTGACCGCCCTTCTCACCGACCGCTTCGCGGCCTTCGGCTGCGGCAGCGTTCGAGATGCGGGCCGCCTTCTCTTTCGAGTCGCCCTGCTTTCGCAGCTCCTCGTACAGTTCAGGGTCCTTCAGACTGCCGGATCCACGTCCTCGGGGCATGACCGTCTCCTTCCGTCGGGATCATGACGCTACGGGCGACATCTGCCACGAGCGCGCGGGGTTGACAATGCGCCGGGACGCCGAGGTTCTGAGCCCATCGAGGCCACCGGTCCAGCCTGCCCGGAGACACAGCCACCTCACACTTTCGGGAGGTTGACGCGAACGCGATATATCGCGATACTCAACGTAACGCGATATATCGCGAGTGAGGAGCCCCAGCCATGGAGAAATGGATCATCCACCCCGGAGAGACGCGCGTCATCGACCTCGATGCCGTGCGCGAGCTCAAGATCGGCCTCGTCGGCGGACAGGTCGACGTCATCGCCCACGATGAGCCCGACACGCGCATCGAAGTGCACGGCGTCACCGTGAAAGACCTCCGCATCGAGGTCGTCGACGGCCGCCTAGAGATCGACCACCCGCAGCTGCGCTGGGACAACTTCCTCGAGGTGTTCCGCAACTTCGGCGCCGGCGGCCCCAAGGCCGAGGTCAGCGTCGCCGTCCCCCGGGCCGTCGGCCTGACCCTCGGCGTCGTCAGCGCGAGCGCGCTCGTCGCGGGCCTCCGCACCGACGTACGCCTGAACACCGTCTCGGGCGACATCATGGTCGACGGCCTCGTCGGCGACGTCGACCTCAACGCCGTCTCGGGCGACGTGCAGGTGCGCGAGCTCGACGGCGCCCTGAGCGCCAACAGCGTCTCGGGCGACATCGCGGCCACGGGCCGCATCACCAAGGCGTCGATCGACACGGTGTCGGGAGCGATGCTCGTCGACTCCAGCGGAACCACCCAGTCGATCAGCCTCAACTCCGTCAGCGGCACGGCCACCGTGCGGCTCGACCGCTCGCTTCCGGCCAATTACGTCTCGCGCTCGGTCAGCGGCCGCGTGCAGATCGACGGTCAGGTGCGCTCGGGCAAGGGCCCCACCAACTACACCGGCTCGACCGGTGCCCTCGCCGGGTCGTTCGTCGACGTGCGCGCCAACACCGTCTCGGGCGAGATCACGGTTCTCCGGCGTGGCATCTCGGGCCTGCGTCCCGAGGAACTCGCCGGAGAGGAGGAGTGGTGATGAGCCCCGTCTTCTCGCACGGCGACCTGCGTCTGTACATCCTCAGCCTGCTCGATGAGGCGCCGCGCCACGGCTACGACCTGATGCAGGCGCTCAGCGAACGCACCGGCGGCACGTACTCGCCCTCCGCCGGCACGATCTATCCCCGGCTCTCCAAGCTCGAGGAAGAGGGCCTGGTCACCAAGACCGTCGACGGTCGCAAGACCGTCTACCAGATCACGGATGCCGGTCGCGCCGAGGTGTCGACGCGCACCGGCGATCTCGAGGGCATCCAGGCGGGTCTGGCCGACAGCGTCCGCCTCATCGCGGACGAGGTGCGCGGAAGCGTACGGGATGCCATGCGGAGCCTGCGTGCCGACCTGGCCGCCGCGTCCCGCGAGGAGCGCGAGCAGGCGCACGCGGCTCCCGTCGACGACCCCCGTGCGCGCAGCCGCGAGCAGCTCTCGCGTGCCGACGCAGCGATCACCGAGTTCCGCGGCCGCATGCGCTCGGAACTCCGGTCGCACGTCGCCCGCGGCGGCGAGCTCGCGGCATCCGGAGTCGACGAGATCGAGGCGGCGCTGCGTCAGGCGTCCGAGGCGGTGACCCGCGCGATGCGCGGCTAAGGCCTGGACCAAGCGCAACGGGTCCCCCTCGCCCGGCGGCGAGGGGGACCCGAGACCTGCGAATCAATCGGACTTCAGGACGATCATCGCTGTGTAGGAGCTGTTCGAGTTGGTGCCCAGTCGCTGAACCACACGACCCGCCGCCGCACTCATCGACACGGGAGCGGTGCGGTCTGTCAGTGAGCCATCACCGACCTGACCGTTGGCACTGGCCCCCCAGGCCTTCACCGACCCATCCGACAACAACGCGTACCCGGTCGCTGCGCCGACCGTGATCTGTGTCACACCCGACGACAAGCCCGACACCGAAGTCGGCGTCAACCGATTCGTCGTCGACCCATCACCCACCTGACCGC
>NZ_CAUQWC010000060.1:0-16161 GCF_963521695.1 uncultured Microbacterium sp.
CGCGCGGCGCGGCCGACACGGTCGGCGGGTTCGTCGTGGAGCGGCTGGGGCGCCTCGCCCGAGCCGGCGACACCGTCGAGGTCGACGGTGCAACGCTGCAGGTGAGCGCCGTCGAGCGCAGACGCGTTGCGGAGTTGCTGGTCACCCGGCATCCCCTCGATGAATCCGGCGCCGACGATGAGCGTGCGGAGGGCGGCTGACGGGAGCCGTCGCGGCAGCCCGTTGGAGCGTGCGAATCGAAGAAAGATTGTGCACAACTAAATTGTGTGCAATACTTTCGTCGTGCCCGCTGTAGATGCCCTCGTGTGTTTCGCGCTGTATGCCGCCAACCGCACCACGACCCAGGCTTACCGCGTGCTCCTGGAGCCCTTCGATCTCACGTACCCGCAGTACATCGCCCTGGTGACCCTGTGGGCCGATGGCGAGCAGACGGTGAAGAGCCTGGGCGAGGCCCTGCAGTTGGACTCCGGCACCCTGTCGCCGATGCTCGCGCGCATGGAAGCCGCGGGCTACGTCACGCGCACCCGTGGTTCCCGCGACGAGCGCATCGTCACCGTCACCCTCACCGAACGCGGCGCAGCGCTGCGTGACGAACTCGCGCACGTGCCGCGGTGTATCGCTGTCGGCTCCGGCTTCGCCGACGCCGACGAAGCTCGCGAGCTCATCGATGCGTTGCACCGTCTCACCGATGCGATGAAAGATCTCCGCGATCACCCCGACGCGGTGCTCGCCTCCGTCGGCGCTCCGCGCCCCTCGGCGTGAGCGCCCCCTCCCCAACCGCCCTTCGAAAGGACACCCCATGGAAGCCCTCTACACCGCCGAAGCCGTCTCGACGGGCCACGGCCGCACCGGCCACGTCACCGCCGGCAGCTACATCGACCTCGAGGTCGCTCCCCCCAAGGAGATGGGCGGCTCGGGTCAGGGCACCAACCCCGAACAGCTCTTCGCCGCCGGTTACGCCGCGTGCTTCCACGGTGCTCTGCACGCGGTGGCCCGTGGACACAAGGTCACGCTCGAGGACTCCTCGGTCGGCGGCCGCGTGCAGATCGGTTCGAACGGTCAGGGCGGCTACCAGCTCGCCGTGCTGCTCGAGGTGGTCCTCCCGGGCATCGACGCCGAGCTCGCCCAGCAGCTCGCCGACGAGGCCCACCAGGTCTGCCCCTACTCCAACGCCACGCGCGGGAACATCGAGGTCACCGTCACGGTCTCCGAGGACTGACCTCCCCTCGACACCGGGGCGGGGTGCTGAGCCCACGAATCGCATCCCGTCCCGGTCGCACCACCCCGACGCCGTCCGCTCTGCGGGCGGCGTCGCTGCATACGTCCCCGGTCAGCGCAGCTGCAACTCGCTCTCGGCCTTGCCGTACGAGCGACGCAGCCACTGGCCGAAACCGGGCTGCGACAGGCACGCAGACGCGTCGTCGCACGTGACGACGGAGTCCTCCGCGGCGTACGTCTGGTACACGTCCACCTTGGCGGCCAGCACATCGCCTTCGATGTTGACCGGCTGATGCTGCGACGGATATCCGATGTAGTACGTGATGGCATCGGCCGGCACCTCGACGGCGGGTGCGACCGCTCGCACCAGCGAGCCGACGCAGGAGTGATCGGGGTGGTCTCCGCGAGCGAACACGCTCTCGTGCGGGATGTTCGTCGTCACGTGATCGGGGCGTCCGGCGTGGATCAGCTCGGCGACGGTGTCGGCCAAGCGGCTCGCGTCGAGAGCCGGCCCGTCGTCGATCGGACGGAGCACCGGCACGGTGCCGTTGATGAGCTGCGTCAGTCCCGCGTCACCCGTACTGGGGAACCCTTTGGCGCTGAGGTTGCCGTCGGGCAGGCGCAGCACGGTGATGGACAGGCGGGCGTCGTCGACGGGCACGAACCGGGTCGCACGGGCTCCGCTCAGCAGGGTGATCTCCCGTGTGTCCCAGGCCGCCGTGCTGCCGCGCATGAGGTCGTAGGCCGCGCGGATGCCGGCCTCCCGCTGCCGCGCGTAGGCGAGTCCGCGCCCCGCGTCCCCGGCCGTGACGAAGACCGTGCGCAGGGTGGCCCCCGATGCGATCACGCCCGCGAGGTGGGGGTTGGCGAAGATGATGTCGTCGTCGGCGTGCGCCCACACGGCGACGGTGGTGTTCTCTCCCGGCTCCTCGAACGCGGGCGACGTCTCGCGCGGCGGTGCGCCCGGCGACGGGACGATCGGGGCGAGCTTCACCCACGCGCCCTCCGGACCGGCGGACCGGCGGATGTCGCGGTACACCAGCGCGCCCCCGCCCAGTGCGGCGAGTCCCCCCACGGCGATCCCCCCGAGAACCAGGGCGCGGCGACTGATGGCGCGACGCCGCCGTCCTGCGCCCTCCGCACCGTCGCCATCGCCGTCGCCATGCGAAGGCTCGTCGATGTCACTCACGGCGACTCCGTCCTGTGATGCGCCCCCCGGCGACGGATTTCGGGTATGTCGCGCCCGTGGACGCCCTTCGACGGTATCGCGCTCGACGCTCCTCCCCGGACGCGACGCCGCGCGCCGCGGGGGTCGGGTGAGTCGATCATCCGACGGGTGCGGGAGCCGACGCGGAGGTCCGCACCCCACGCATCGGTGATCCTCAGCGGGCACCTAAGGTCAGTCGTGACACTCGCCGTATGCAGATCTCCTCACCGCCGCGGTCACTGACGCCCGTAGCTCTCCGCGTTCGCGCGGTGCTCAACGAGTGGGACCCCATCGGCGTTCACCACATCGGTCCTGGTTGGCCCGACGACGAGTACGACGACCTGATCATCCCCGTCCTCGACGCCCTCGGCATCCACCCCTCGGTCGACCATCTGGCGGCCGAGCTCCGCGACGTCGTCGAACACGATTACGGGCTCCCGACGCCCACGGGGTCGCACGACGCGGCGCGCTCGCTCCTCGCGCTCGTCGACTGAGCGCTTGTATTACCCGGCAGTGTCGGGTGGAGCAAGCCCTGCCGAGGTCCCCCAGAGCGTCCTAGTGTGCGGTGCATGGTCGATCTCACCCGCCCGCAGACTCCCGATCCGTACCCGCTCCTGCCCGCCGTGGCCGCGTTCGACGTGACGAGCGACGACCTCGTCGACGGCCGGCCGCTCGACGACGCGCAGGTCGCCGACAAGGGCGACACCTCGCCGCACCTGCGCTGGTCGAACGTCCCCGACGGCACGAGGTCCTTCACGGTGACGTGCTTCGATCCCGATGCCCCCACGCCGAGCGGCTTCTGGCACTGGGTGCTGGTAGACCTTCCCGCAGACACGCGAGAGCTGCCCACCGGTGCCGCCTCGGCGCCGCTCCCCGAGGGCGCCTTCCACGTGCGCAACGACGGTGGCCGGGCCGGCTTCCTCGGCGCTGCTCCCCCGCAGGGCGACCAGCCCCACCGCTACTTCTTCGTCGTGCACGCGGTCGGCGAGGACACTCTGGGCATCGATGCGGATGCCACCCCCGCAGCGGCGTCGTTCGCCCTCGCCTTCACCACCCTGGGCCGAGCCATCGTGCACGGCACCTATCGGCACTGAGGAGCAGTCATGACACAACGCACGGACGGCTTCGACAAGGATCAGACCGTCGCCGGCGTCGAGGAGCGCGTCGCCGCGAGGTTCCCGGGGGCATCACCCGACGTCGTCCACGGCGAGGCCGTCGTCGCCGTGGACCGTTACGCGGACGCGCCCGTGAAGGATTTCGTCGAGATCATCGCCGAGCGCGACGCTCGCGCGGCCGTCGAGGAGACACTCGATCAGGGCTGACCGCGTTCAGCGCAGTTGCAGCTCCGCCTCGGTCTTGGGGTACGAGCGCCGCAACCACTCGCCGAACTTTCGTGTCCCGAGGCACGCGGTGCGATCGGCGCAACGGATCACCTCGTCCTGCTGCGTGTAGATGCGGTAGGTGTCGACTTTCGCGTCCAGCACCGCCCCCTCGAGGTTGCGCGGCAGATCGGCCGACGGGTAGCCCACGAGGTAGCGGATGCCGGGGCTCACCGCCGGGTCTGAGGAGAGGGCCTCGCGTACGACGCTGCCGACGACCGAATGATCGGGGTGGTCACCAGGAGCGAAGGCGCTCCCCCGCGGGATGTGGGTGAGGACGCGTCCGGGTGCGAACCCCGTCGAGAGCTCGCGCACGGTGGCCAGCAGCTGGTCCCGCGATACGGGTGCGCCGCCCGAGATCGGCGAGAGGGCGGGGATGCCGCCGTCGAACAGCTGGCCGAGCGTTGCGAAGCCCGTGTTCGCGAACCCCGCGCCCGTGATGTTGCCGTCGGGCAGGCGGAGGAAGATCACCGAGACGCGCGGGTCGCCCGTCGGGGTCAGGCGGCGCACGTGGGCGCCACTGGTCAGTGTGAGATCAGTGGTGTCCCAGAGTCCCTGCGTCCCTCGCATGTCGTTGTACGCGCGGAGGATGCCGAGTTCGCGCGCTTCGACGTAACGCATCCCCTTGCCCGCGTCGCCGGCGGTCACGAACACCGTCCGGACGCAGTCGCCGGCGCCGATCGCGTCGGAGATGGTCGGGTTCGCGAAAATGATGTCGTCGTCGGGGTGCGCCCAGACGCTCATCACCGTGGTCGCGCCGTCGCATCCCTGAGCCGCCGGCAGGACGGGCGGCTCAGGTGCCGGTGCGGTGGCCGCGCTCGTTGTCGGAGAGGGCGTCGGGGACGCCGTCGGGGTGGGCGCGACCGAGGAGGACGGCGAGGGCGTCGCCGGTGTCGACACCGGTGAAGGGTCCGGCCGTAGGACGGCGAAGGAGAAGATGCCGGCGACCGCCACGGTGACGACCACGGCGATGACGACGGCCGCGATGACGCCGGCCGACCGGCGTCGACGGCGGGCACGTCTCTTACGGACGGAGGCGCGCGACATGGGTGCCCCTTTCACGGACGTCGGACACGGCTGACCCCCGCGGGAGGGGACTCCGCGCCGGTCGAGCCGAGCCGACGCGCGCCCGAGTGTAGGGGAAGTCCGTCGGGAGGAGCGAATGCGTCGCTGCCGACCGCTCACCACGTGCTTCCCGTTCACGTTTCGGGCGTATGAAGACATCCGACGGGTGAATCTGCGGGTGACATTGGCCTGTTAGTGTTCGCGAGGTGGGATCGACGCAGGTCGATCGGGGGGAGGCACAGGTCGTGACAGTGGACCTTCGGGGAAGCGCATCGGTGGCGGGGTCGCACCCGCCGGTCGCCGAGACGACGACAACGCCGCTCACGGCCGATCGTCCCGCTCCGATGTACCGCCGCGATCCGTGGCGTCGCACGTACCGCCGGGCCCTGGTCATCACCGACCTCCTGTCGCTCGCCTGGGTCGTCTACGGCACGCAGCTGCTCTGGTTCGGTCTCGGTAATGCGCAACTGGCCGCACGAAACGACGGGCGGATCACCGACCTGTCCTACTGGGCGTTCTCCGCCATCCTCGTCGTGACCTGGATGTGGGCCCTGGCCTTCGTCGAGTCGCGGAGCGACCGGGTGATCGGCACCGGCTCCGCCGAGTACGTCCGGATCGCCGATGCGAGCTTCCGCCTCTTCGGCACCGTCGCCATCATCGCCTTCCTCACGCAGATCGACATCGCCCGCGGATATCTCCTCATCAGCTTGCCACTGGGCATCGCCGTCCTTCTGTTCACCCGGTGGGTGTGGCGCAAGTGGCTGATCGTGCAGCGGTCCAAGGGGCGCTACTCCGCCAACGTCCTGCTCGTCGGGTCCCTGACCTCGGTCACCCAGCTGGCACGCGAGTTCGCCCGCACGCCCAGCGCGGGTTATCGCGTCGTCGGCGCCTGCGTGCCGAACGGCAAGATCGCCGATGTCATCCCCGGCACGGAGATCCCGGTCATGGGTCACGTGGGAGACGTCTCCCGCGCCCTCGAGGTCACCGGGGCCGATACGGTCGCCGTCACGAGCGCCGACGAGTTGCCCGCCGACAAGGTCAAGCAGATCTCATGGAGCCTCGAAGCCGGGCGCCAGCACCTCGTTCTCGCCCCGAGCATCGTCGACATCGCCGGGCCCCGCCTGCACACGCGTCCGGTCGCCGGTCTCCCCCTCATCCACGTGGAGACCCCGAAGTTCTCCCGGGGCCAGAGCTTCCTCAAGCGCACGGTCGATCTCACCGCCGCGCTGGTGGGGGTGGCACTGTTGAGCCCGCTCCTGGTCTTCCTCATGCTCTCGGTCCGTCTTTCCAGCGACGGTCCGATCTTCTTCCGGCAGACGCGTGTGGGTTTCCGCGGGCGCGAATTCACGATGATCAAGTTCCGATCGATGGTCGTCAACGCCGAGGAGCTGCTCGCCCAGCTCGCCGAGCAGCAGCGCGACTCGGGCAACGAGGTCCTCTTCAAGATGAAGAACGACCCACGAGTGACGCCGATCGGTCGCGTCATGCGCAAGTACAGCCTCGACGAGCTCCCCCAGCTGTTCAATGTGATCGGGGGCTCGATGTCGCTGGTCGGCCCGCGTCCTCCGCTTCCCTCGGAGGTCGCCGTCTACGCCGATCACGTGCACCGGCGCTTCCTGGCCAAGCCGGGCATCACCGGTCTGTGGCAGGTCAGTGGACGCTCGTCGCTGTCCTGGGAGGAATCGGTCCGACTCGACCTGTCCTACGTCGAGAATTGGACCCTGCTCGGCGACTTCGTCATCCTGGGTAGGACCGCTCGTGCCGCTCTCGCGCCGGGCGAGACCGCCGCTTAATACTTCCGTCCCCTCCCACCCCGCGCGCCGGCACCGTCGGCGCGGGGATGACACCTCTCCGAAAGGCTTCCATCGTGCGTCTGTCTGTAGTTGGTTGCGGCTACCTGGGGGCCGTGCACGCCGCGGCCATGGCATCCATCGGTCACGAGGTCGTCGGCATCGACGTCGATGAGCGCAAGATCGCCGTCCTGTCCAAGGGCCAGGCGCCCTTCTTCGAGCCCGGCCTGCAGGAGATCCTCACCGAGGGCATCGCGTCGGGTCGACTGTCGTTCACCACCGACATGGCTGCCGCGCAGGGCGCGAAGGTGCACTTCGTGGGCGTCGGCACACCGCAGCAGGCCGGCGGGCACGCAGCCGACCTCACCTACGTGGATGCCGCCATCGACGGCCTGCTGCCCTACCTCAGCGAGGGCGACATCGTCGCGGGCAAGTCCACGGTCCCCGTCGGCACCGCCGCTCGCCTCGCTCCCCGCGTGGCCGAGCGGGGCGCCACCCTGGTGTGGAACCCCGAGTTCCTCCGCGAGGGTTGGGCCGTGCAGGACACCATCGACCCCGACCGCCTCGTGGCGGGCGTGCCCACCGAGAACGGCGCTCCGACCGCCGAGGGCGAGCGGACGGCGCAGGTGCTGCGCGAGGTCTACCACCCCTCCATCGCCAAGGGCACGCCCTTCATCGTCACCGACTACGCCACGGCCGAGCTGGTGAAGGTGTCGGCGAACGCGTTCCTGGCGACCAAGATCAGCTTCATCAACGCCATCGCCGAGATCGCGGAGGTCACCGGCGCCGACGTCACGACCCTGGCCGATGCCATCGGCCACGACGCCCGCATCGGGCGACGCTTCCTGGGCGCGGGAATCGGTTTCGGCGGCGGGTGCCTGCCCAAGGACATCCGCGCCTTCTCGGCCCGCGCCGAGGAGCTCGGCCGCGGCGAGTCCGTCGCTTTCCTGCGCGAGGTCGACGCCATCAATCTGCGTCGGCGCGATCGTGCCGTCGAGCTCACCACCGACGCGCTCGGCGGCAGCGTGTTCGAGAAGAAGATCGCCGTACTCGGCGCAGCCTTCAAGCCGCACAGTGACGACATCCGCGACTCTCCCGCGCTCGACGTCGCCGTGCGCCTGCACGGTCTGGGTGCCCGCGTCACGCTGACCGACCCCGCCGCGATCGAGAACGCGCGTCGCATCCACCCGCAGCTGACCTACGAGGAGGACCTCGACGCGACCCTGCGCGACGCCGACGCCGTCATCGTCGTGACCGAGTGGGATGAATACCGTCGCGAGCTCTCCCCCGAGCACGCGGCGTCGCTCGCTCGCGGGCTCGTCGTCGTGGACGGCCGCAACTGCCTCGACCCCGCCGCGTGGCGCGCAGCGGGCTGGACCTACTTCGGCATGGGTCGCCCCTGACCGATGCGCCCTCGACGAGACGCCCCGACCGTTCGGTCGGGGCGTCTTGCCTGTGGCGAGCGGGGTGCATCGACAGCCCGTGGCCGAAATCCATGGCCGGAGGACTCTCGGTGGCCGGCAGCATCTCGAGGCCCGTTCGACCGCTGCCTCGCCCGGCGAAAGGATGACGCCGGGCGGCGTGACGAATCGCCGTCTCGACACGTCTCCTAGGTGACGAGCCCCCTCCGCCACCCCGATCGGGGTGGAGACGGCGAACGGGACCCCCTCGTCCGAACGGAGGATGCCATGCGCAACAAGATCATCCTGGTCGGCGCCGTCGCGCTGATCGCCTATGTGGTGGGCACCCGCACCTCGAGGGTCCAGGTGAAGAACCGGGAGTCGGTGGGACATCAGGTGGTCCGCCTGTGGAACGACCCCCGTGCCCGCAAGCGCCGCCACAAGGCCGCGAAGAAGGCCGCGGCGGCGGCGGAGAAGCGCGCGAAGAAGACGTTCCGCGACCTGCGCCACTGAGGCGGGTCTGAGCGAGGGTGCGCGCGCTGCGCGCACCCTGTGGATAGCCTCCGAGGGCTTCCGCATGCGCATGTCAAGATGTGCATGTCACACCGAGGAGACCCATGGACATCATCCCGATCCCCCTTTCCGTCTGCGGGGCCGGCGACGTCGACGACCTCGTCGACGATGCCGCCGGCTTCGCCCCGCACTGCCCTCGATGCATGCGCACCTGCGAGCCCTGGCAGGCGGGCCGTGCCCTGGCGTGGCGGTGTCCGGACTGCGCACTCGCCGTGATCGGCTGACCGCGGCGGCTACGCTGACCCCGTGGTCGCCAGCATCCTCATCTCGATCTCCGCCGTCGTCTCGGCCGTGCTCGTCGGCTTCGTCGCGCGCCGCATCATCGGCACGGCGGTGGGGTGGCCGCGGAGTATCGTGGTCGGTCTTCTCGTGTTCGTGCTGGGAGTGCCGTCGGCGGCGTGGACCCTGAGACAGACGGGTCTGGCGGCGGCGGGAGACACGATCCCCGCCCAAGACGTCTGGCTGTGGGTGGGGCTCGTCGCCCTCTCACTCGCCTGGGTCTTCGCCCTCGGCGTCGCGGCGCTGGTCGCGAGCGAGGCCATCTTCCCCACGCGTGCACTACCCAATCCCATCGACCTGGTCCGCGCGGCGCTGCGTCAGCGCAAGCGCACGCGTCGCTACCTCGAGATCCTCACCATCGCCTCGCGACACGGCGTGGGCTGGCTCTTCCACGGCGGTCGCTCCCGGGTCGAAGAGCAGCTGAGCACGTCCGAGGAGCGCGCGAACGCCATCGTGGCGACGATCAACGACGCAGGAGTCAGCTTCGTCAAGCTCGGCCAGGTGCTCTCCACCCGCCGTGACCTCGTGCCCGAGCCCTACCTCAGCGCGTTGGCGACCCTGCAGACGAACGCCACGACGCTGCCGTGGTCCACGGTGCGCCAGGTCATCGAGGCGGACCTCGGAGCCTCGATCGACGAGGTCTTCGCCGATGTGGACCCCACTCCCCTCGCCGCAGCATCCGTCGCCCAAGTTCATCGGGCGCGCCTTCTGGACGGCACTCGCGTGGTCGTGAAGGTGCAGCGCCCCGCGGCGCGCTCCCAGGTCGAAGCGGATGCCGACATCATCGGCCGCCTGGCGCACCGGGCCGAGGCGCGCACCCGTGTCGGGCGCGACCTGCGGCTGGAGGCCGTCGCACGCGGCTTCACCGCCACCCTGCTCGAGGAGCTCGACTACCGCATCGAAGCACGTAACACATCGATGATCGGAGCGACCCTCGACGAGATCGACCGCGCAGAACCCGGCCGTCGCGGTGTGGTCACCGCGCCCCGTGTCTTCCCGGCCGCGTCGCATCAGCGGGTGCTGACGATGGAGCTCGTCGACGGCGCGGCACTGAGCGACTCCGCCGACCGACTGTCGGCGATGGATGCCACGCAACGAGACCGTCTCGCGCAGGTGCTGATGTCGACGGTGATCGAACAGATCCTCGTGTACGGCGTCTTCCACGCCGATCTGCACCCGGGCAACGTGCTCCTGCGTGACGACGGGACCCTCGGGATGATCGACTTCGGCGCCGTCGGAATCATCGAACGCAGTCGGCGCCAGCAGTTGACCGCCCTGCTGCTGGCGGCACTCAGCGAGAACGACGTCGCCGCCGCCGATGCGCTGCTGCTCATCGTCGATGTCCCCGACGATCTCGACTTCGATGCCTTCCGCCACGACGTGGGTGTCGTCCTCACGACCGAGCACTTGCGCACGACCGGACATGGATCGATCTTCACGCGCATGGTCGACGTGATCCGACAGCACCGCATCGCCCTTCCGGGCGAGCTGGCCTCGGCGTTCCGCAGCTTCGCCACCCTCGAGGGATGCCTGCGGGTACTCGTCGACGACTTCGACATGGCCGGTCGTGCCCTGCCGCTGATGCCCACGTTGCTGCGGCGCACCCTGTCGCTCTCGCGGATGGCGACCGACCTCCAGGCGCAATCCGTGATCGCCCTCGCGCGTCTCGAGCAGGTCCCCCGTCGACTCGACGCCCTCCTCACCGGAGCGGAGAAGGGCTCGATCGGCATCACCCTGCGCGGACAGGACGGCTCCGACGTCAGCGGCATCCTGGCGCGCGCGACCGGCGAGATCGCATCGACGCTCGTCTCCATCGCCGCGGTGGTCATCGCCGTCGTCCTGGTCATCGCGGGCGGGGGTCCCGTCCTGGGCGGGTCGATCACCCTCTTCGCCGTCCTCGGCGCCGTCGTCGGACTCTTCGGCTTCCTCGGGTTGCTCAGAATCGTGCGCCGCGGCTTCACCCGTCGCGACTGAACCGCGTCCGGTATGGCGACGGCGCGGGCACTGCTTACGGTGTGTCGTGCCTACCGTCGCCTCGCCCTCCGAAGACCGTCGAACCGCCACGACGGTCGCCCGGCTCGGGATCGTCGCCGCGGCGGTCTACCTCGTCGTCCTCGCGGTCGTCCTTCTGTGGCCCGACCATCTCGACCGTCACGCGGACCTGGTCTTCCGCCTCGCGTTCCGACTCTTCCCCTCCGCCAACGGGCGGGAGGTGGACTTCGGCTTGAACGTGCTGCTCTTCCTTCCGTTCGGCAGCCTCCTCGCGCCCCTCGTGCCGCGGCACGCCTGGGCGGTGCTGGTCACCGCCTGGGTCGTTCCGACTCTCGTCGAGATCGCCCAGGGACTCCTCCTGCCGGCCCGCGTCAGCAGCATCTTCGACGTCGTCGCCAACGCCGCGGGCAGCCTCACGGCGGCTCTGCTCGTCGCCAGCGTGCGCGGGTGGCTCAACCGGTGGCTCACCCGCCGGCGAGTCTGACGCCACCCGCTCACCGTCGCTCTCGGTCACCTTCCGCACGTCGGCTCCGATCTCGCGCAGGATGCGTCGGGGATGCAGCTGCCGCGGATCGTATTCGCGCCAATCGGGGGCCATATCGTCGAGGTCGCGAGTGACCTGGGCTCTGCCCTGCTGGTAGAGCGCGTGCACGCGTCCGACCATCCGCGGGACCTTCCGGCGCCATTCGATGAGGCGCGCGGGTCCCACGATCAGCCCTATGAGGACGCCGACGAAGATGAGCTTGTCGAATTCGATGCCGAACATCTCAACCCCTCCGCGCCGCGCGGCGACTCGACGGCACACCATGGCGGGTCCGATACTCGCGGCGTGTCCCGGCAACGCTCTGCGATGGCTCGGCCGGGGATCCGAGTGCGGGTAATCCCGCCAGGGCCCCCAGGATCGTCGACACGGCCTGGGTTGCCTGGCGCTCGAACTCCGTCCAGACATGCTGCGGCCTGCCGACGGGATCGATGACGTCGTCGACCTCGTCCGCCGTCACCCGCCCGGCCAGACGCGCCCTCGACGCCGCCCGGACGAGTCCGGTCCAATCGGACGCGGCATCTTGCACGGCCTCGTCATCGAGGAGACGCGCGAACTCTCGAACGGTGAACACGCTCGAGAGGAGATCGGGGCGCAGATCGAGCACCACCCTGCGATGGGCGCGTTCCGCACACAACACCGTGTCGCCGGTCGCGAGGACGCCGTCGTCGAGCCGACGCGTGCGATGAGTGGAGAGATCGAGCCCGTAGGTGCGCCCGAGGTCGATGACCTCGGGCGCCGCCTCGTCGCCCGGCCGGGCCGCCGTACCGGCGCTCTCGACCCTGAGATGGTCGTCGGTCATCGCCGCCAGGCGTGACGAGATGAGCCCGGCGACGAAGGGCGAACGGATCATGTTGGCCGTACAGACGACGACGATGCGATTGCCCACCACGGTTACCTCTCCCGACAGCGCGACCCCCTCCGTGCGACGGTCGCCTCAGCGCCCAGTCAAACCGATGCCCCATCGGCCACCGTCCGTGGGCGATCGACACTCGCTCCTGCTCCACGGGGTGATATGCCGGAGGTCGACGGGCGAGGTTGCGGTCGTCTTCGACGGATGCCCGTGCGTCCGGCCGAACATGGGAATTTGACCCCCACACGAAAGGTCGTCATGGGCATCTTCGGGAACGCATTCTCCGGTTGGCACCTCCTCCTCATCCTCGCCGTCGTCCTGCTCCTGTTCGGCGCTGCGAAGCTCCCCGGACTGGCCAAGAGCGTCGGCGAGTCGGTGCGCATCCTCCGCTCCGAGACCAAAGACGCCGCGTCAACGGGTGAAGACGAGCCCACCGCACCCGCAGACCCGGACCGTACCCGGCCCGGGTCGTCGACCACGACGTGACGCGGGCGCAGAGGGCTCGCCGTCCGCGCGAGCGGCGTCCCACAGATGGGACAGGAGGGGCCATGCCCCTCCTGTCCCATCTGTCTGAGTTGAAAAAACGCCTGGCGGTCGCCGCTATCGCCATCGTGATCGGCGGGGTGGTCGGCTTCGCTCTGTCAGACGCCCTCATCGCGGCCGCCGCAGACCCGCTCTCCCATGTGCACGGCCCCTCGATGACGGGGCTCAACTTCACCCGTATCGGCGAAGCATTCGATCTGCGGTTCAAGATCGCCATGACCGTCGGTATCGTGCTCGCATCGCCGGTGTGGATCGCTCAGACCTGGGCGTTCCTCGTACCCGGGCTCACGTCGCGCGAACGACGCACCGGCGTGACCTTCGTCGGCCTGGCCGTGCCGTTGTTCCTCGGGGGTGCCTACTTCGGCTGGATGATCGTGCCGCAGATCGTCGAGCTCCTGGCCGGGTTCGCCCCCTCGGGCTCGACGACCATGCTCACCGCGAGCCAGTACTTCGATTTCCTTCTCAAGCTCGTGGTCGGTGTCGGTTTGGCCTTCGTCTCGCCGTTGGCGATCATCGCCCTCAACGCGGTCGGCGTCCTGAGCGCCCGCAGCGTCGTGCGGGGCTGGCGCGTCGCGCTCGTCGTGATCGTCGTCTTCTCTGCGGCTGTGACTCCCCCAGCCGACCTGATGAGCATGGGGATCATCGCGCTGCCGCTGTGCGTGCTCTACGTCGGCGCGGCGGCGTGGACGTGGGTGCACGACCGACGAGCAGCGCGTCGCTCCCGTTCCTCGGAGTGAGCTGCGCGGAGCCGGCTCAGCGCTCGTCGCCGTCGAGACCGAGGACCCCGCCGTGCGCGATCAGGTCGCCCAGCCGGCGCAGCAGGAGCGGCGCGCTGTCACGGGTCAGCGCCAGCGATGCGCCGATCCCCGTCTCGATGACGATCCAGGTCTCGGACTCCCCCGCGCGGCGAAGCACGCCGAGCTCGAGCTCAGTCTCTCGTCCGGGACCGCGCGCCTCCGCCCTGCGGGCCCTCACCGTCAGTGCGACGCCCGCGCTGCGGTGATCTTCGTCGTCGGGGTGCACCGTGGCGCCGTGTTCGGTGACGCACCACCGGTGAATACACCGCACGCGGTCGACGCCGTCGGTGGAGAGTCCCTCGTTCATGCCTGACACCTTTCTCGCGGGGTCGTCGTACGCGACGACGACCCGAACATCGGTGGGCACGTAAGAAGTGAACAACCAACCTCCGACATCGCGGTCAGTGCGCGGGAGGAAGCCCCTGCGGGGGAGTCGGTATCAGCTCTCGAAGCGGCACGCCCAGCACGTCGGCGAGCGCCACGAGCGTGCGCAGTCTCGGGTTCGCCGCCGTACCGGGGTTCGACTCGCCCTTCTCCAACTTCCGATAGGTGAAGGTCGCGAGACCTGCGGCATGGGCCACCTGCTCCTGCGACATCCGCTTCTCGGCTCGGGCGCGCAGCATCCGGGCACCGAGCTCGCGCGCGAAGTCGTTCCAGGGGTCGGGCTCGTCGCTCATCGGTCCAGCTTGCAGGCCCACCCACTCTCACATGAACATGTAAACATTCCTCACCGACGCCACGACCCCATCGCACGTCGCCCCCGCCTGAGGTGAGGGGTCGCCACAGGCGGGTGAGGGCGGGGGCGATCGTGTCCGCACGCCGCTCGCCCGCGGTCCACGCGGGTGTTCCGAGAAGCCGGTCACCTGACGGCGAAAAGCCGTCGCGCGATGCTTCACCCCGTCCCCGCGGTCATCCCGATCCGAAAGACCCGGGCGGAGCGATGAGAGAGTGCCCGCGCCCACCGCTGCGTCCAACCCCGGACGCCGGTCTCGTGAACATCCGACGGGCATCGACCACGGAGCACACATGAGCACATCCGTCTCACTCATCGATTCACCTGAGCAGTCGAGAAGCGTCACCCCCCACCCCCGCCCCCGCGCATCTCCCTGGCAGCGTCGGTACGCGCGATGGGTGACCGTCGTGGACGCCGTCGTCGTGACGGCGGTCACTCTCGGCACCCAGGTCCTGTGGCTCGGCCCGCACCCCGTCGCTGTCGCCTCTTCGCCGTTCACGTACTCGACCGTCTCGGTCGGACTCACCATCGCGTGGATGGCTGCGCTGTCGCTCTGGGGTACCCGCCAAGCCCGCGTGGTCGGGTACGGCGTCGCCGAGTACCGGCTCGTCGTCGGCGCGTCCGTGCAGTTGTTCGGGTTGGTGGCCATCGTCGCGTACCTGACGGGTGCGGAACTGTCCCGCGGGTACTTCCTCATCGGGCTCCCGCTCGGCTCCATCGCGCTGATCGTCGGCAGGCTCCTGTGTCGGAGCGCGCTGGCTCGCAGGAGGCGAGGCGGCTCGATGAGTGCGCGGGTGGTGCTCATCGGCAGCGCGGAGGAGAACGCGCGGGTAGCCACCGAGCTCGCTCGTCAGCCGTCGGCGGGACTCCACGTCGTCGGTGTCCACACCCTCGACCGCGCCGAGTTCGGCTCGACGTGGTCGGAGGAGCAGGCCCGCCACCTGCGCCGAAGGCTCGACGACCTCGACGCCGACAGCGTCCTCGTCTCCGGCGGCGCCGTGGTCGACGCGCACGACATCCGCCGGATCGGTTGGAGCCTCGACCCGGGCCGGCAGCACCTCATCGTCGCCGTCAACCTCACGGACGTTGCCGGACCCCGACTGCACACCCGTCCCGTCGCGGGGCTCCCGCTGGTGCACATCGAGACCCCGCAGTACTCGATGACGCAACGCGTCCTGAAGCGCGCCTTCGACATCGTGGGGGCGGGTGTGCTCGTGGTCCTCCTGGCGCCGATCTTCGCCGCGCTGGCCGTCCTCGTGCGCGCATCCGGCCCCGGGCCGATCCTCTATCGCCAGGAGCGCGTCGGTCAGGGCGGCAGTCGGTTCGGCATGCTGAAGTTCCGTTCCATGGTGGACGGCGCCGATTCCCGGTTGCAACAGCTGCTCAGCGAGCAGGGGCGGGACGGCACCCCCCTGTTCAAAGTGGAGAACGACCCCCGGATCACGCCCGTCGGACGGTGGCTCCGCAAGTTCTCGCTCGACGAGCTGCCGCAGCTGTTCAACGTCCTGGGAGGTCAGATGAGCCTCGTCGGTCCCCGTCCGCAGCGTGAAGCCGAGGTGGAGTTCTACGACGACGACGCCCACCGCCGCCTCATCGTTCGTCCGGGGATGAGCGGACTGTGGCAGGTCAGCGGTCGATCGGCCCTGGCCTGGGACGACGCCATCCGTCTCGACCTCTTCTACGTCGAGAACTGGTCGCTCGTGGGCGACATCGTCATTCTGCTCCGCACCTTCAAGGCGGTGCTGGCCCCGGGCGGCACCGCGCACTGAGCACGAAGAAGGCGCCGGCGCG
>NZ_CAUQWC010000061.1:0-15946 GCF_963521695.1 uncultured Microbacterium sp.
GGGCGAGGCGAACGTGACCACCGCACGGACGAGGTCGGGCATCGCCGCGGCGCACGCGAGGGCGTGCGGTCCGCCGCCGGACGCTCCGACCGAGACGACGGATGCCACGCCCAGCTCGTCGAGCACCGGCTCGATCCCCGCGGCGACGTCGGCGACCGTGCGGCCCGGCACCCGCGGGGAGCCGGCGTAGGCGGGGCGGGCGATCGAGACGACGGCGAGACCGCGGGCGTCCGCCGCCTGCTGCACCGGGGGGAGGATCGCCCCGGTCTGCGGCGAACCGTGATGCCACAGCAGCACGTCGCGTCCGGCGATGTCGTCGTGGGACGTGTGGACGTGGAGCCCCGCGATGGTCCTGTGCATGCGCCCTACGCTGGCACGGCCGCTCCGCGAGCGCGAGGGCGCGACCCGAGCCTGGCGGGGCGGATGGGCGGACGCGGAAGTACATCGAGTGGCCAGGAAACCCGAGCGACGTCGGCATCCCGTCCGGGTGTCGTGGACACGCGCTCATGCGCGCCAGCCGGGGTAAGAGACGTCGAGTGTCCACAACACGCCGCCCCGGCGCGCGAGGCGCGGCGTGTACTGGACGCTCGACCGGCGGCAGGGCGCGCCGTCGGGTTACAAGATGACGCCGAACTCCTCCGCCAGCGCGGGCAGTTCCTCGTGCAGCACGCGCGAGGCCTCCGCCGCGAGGGGGTTGGTCGAGACGCCGCGGTCGTTGACGAGCTTTCCGCCGACGTAGACCTGCTGCAGGTTGCGCAGGCCGCACGCGAGCACGTAGCTGCGCACGGGGTTCCACAGCGGGCCGATGTCGGGGGTGCGCGGGTCGACCACGACGAAGTCGGCGAGCTTGCCCACCTCGAGGCTGCCGACGCGGTCGTCGACGCCCATGATCTCGGCTCCCCCAAGGGTGTGCAGGCGCAGCACCCGCTCGGGCATCATCGACAGCGGGTCGTGGGTGCGGGCGCGCTGCATGAACATGCCCATGCGCATGTTCTGCCAGGGGTCGGCGACATCGGTGCAGGCCTGGTCGTCGAGGCCCATTCCGACCTTCATGCCCTGGTCGAGCATCTCGGGCACGTGGGCGATCCCCGATGCGAGACGCCCATTGGATGCCGGCTGCCACGACATCGACGCGCCGCCGGCGGCGGCATCCGCGATGATCTCGGGCGTGGTCTGGATGAAGTGTCCGAACATCATGCCGGGGCGCAGGGCTCCGGCGTTCTTGTACAGCTGGAACTTCGTCTGCTGGTGCTCGATCGCCTCGTACGTCTCGAGGAAGTGCGCCTGGTTGGTGACGCCGAAGCGGTCCATGACGGCGACCTCGATCTCGGCGGCGTCGGGCCGCGTCGACCACTGCACCTGGCCCATGATCGATGCGCCGAGGGCGATGTCGGGGTCCATCGAGAGCACGTGGTCGAGGGACGCCTCGAACCGGGCGAAGATCTCCTCGTCGGTACCGACGGTGGCATCCAGGGCGATGGAGTCGACGAAGCGGAGTCCCGCGTCATGGCATCCGTCCGCCTGGCGGGTGTGCCATGCGTGGTCGCGGAGCTGCCCGCCCCCGTCGGCGCGCTTGCCCTCGACCATCGGCTCCCACGGCAGGAGCGGGTCGGTGAAGTTGTAGGCCGTCGTCACGCCGTTGGCGAGGAAATCGAGCGAGCCGTGCAGGGTCGCCCAGTAGATCTGCTCGGGCGAGGCGTTGTTGAGCACGCTGAACATCGAGGTGCACCAGCCGTAGAGCGTCTGGTCGACACCGAGTCCGCGCGAGCCGCTCGTGAACAGGTGGCTGTGCGACGACACGAAGCCGGGGGCGACGAACTTGCCGTCGACGTCGAGGATCTCGTCGGCGGTCGTGCCCGGGGCGGGGTCGCCGGCGCCGATCGCGGTGATGCGTCCGTCCTCGACGAGCAGGTACCCGCGCTCGATGTAACCGGGGTCGTCGGTGCCCGCGGGGACCGTGATGAGACGTGCGTTCGTGACCAGGAGCGACATGTTGATGACGGTAACAATGGCGTGTTTCCGCAGTGTTCCGGGTGGGTGGCGGGCTGTTTGCGGGGAACCTCGTCCCACTTCTGGCGGTGCGTGTCCCGAAAAACGCCGGTTGGGAGCCACCGCACCCGCCGCAAGTGGGACGAGGGTCCAGCGGGGCAACGGGGCAACGGGGCAACGGGGCAACGGGGCAACGGGGCAGCGGGGCAGCGGGGCAGCGGATCAGTCGAACGCCGCGCGCACGGCCGGCGCGATCTGCGCGAGCACCTCGTCGCGCGCGGGCGTCGAGGGGAACACCAGGAAGAGGTGCGGCACACCCTCGCGACGCACGAACGTCGTCGCGACCCCGGATGCCGCAAGGCGGCCGGCGTACTCCTCGGCTTCGTCCGAGAGCGGGTCGACGGATGCCGCGACGATCACGGCCCGCGCGGATCCGGCGAGGTCGGCCGCGCGCAGCGGCGCCGCCTCCACGGGCACGAAGCCCCCGGCATCCGGAACGTACAACCCCCAGTACCACTGCATCCCCCGGGCGGTCAGCGGCAGGTTCTCGGTGTGGGCGCGGTAGCTGGGGCGCTCGGGGTCGGGGGCGTCGAGCACGGGGCACAGCAGAACCTGGCACCGGATGCCGGGAGCCCGACCGTCGCGCGAGCGCAGTGCGAGGGACGCTGCGAGGTTGCCGCCCGCGCTGTGCCCGGCGACGCCGAGGAGCGCCGGGTCGACAAGCCCGTCCGCACCGTCGGCGGCGAATCGCAGCGCGCGCTCGAGGTCTTCGAGACCGGCGGGGAAGGGGTGCTCGGGCGCGAGGCGGTAGTCGACGCTGAGCACCTGGGTGCCGGTGGTCGCCGCGAGCGCGCGGCAGAGGGCGTCGTTGTTGTCGAGGTCGCCGGCGACCCACCCGCCGCCGTGGGCGAAGACGAGCGTCCCGCGGTGTCCGGCGCGCGGACGGTAGAGGCGCAGGGCGAGGCCGTCGGCATCCAGGTCGATCGACTCGATCGTCTCGTCGTCGGGACTGCGGACCCACGACGGGTTCGCACGCAGCACGGCGACACGAGCGGCGTCATCGCCGTCGGCATCCGTCGCTCCGGAGGGGATCGTGCCCGCTCGCGCGGCGAGTGGCGCGAGGTGCGCGCGCACGGCGGGGTCGGTGATCGCGGGGTGCACGGCGTCGGTCACGGTTCTCCTGCGCGTCGAGTGTCCAGAACACGCCGCATGGTGGCGACCTGGTGCGGCGTGTCTTGGACACTCGACGGGCAGGCGACGGCGGCGGTGGTCCCGAGCGTAGGCGGCGGCGCGACCGACCCCGACCGCCGCCGCGCAAGCGTAACGGCGCGGAAACACGGGCGTCGATCGAGGCCCCGACGATGAGTCGATGACGACTCCCGAGAAGCGCGCTGCCGCGATCCTCGCCGCCCAGTACTTCGTCGTGATCGGCACGGCCGACGCCGACGGGCCGTGGACAGCGGCCGCGCAGTACCGTCTCCTCCCCCGCGGGCTGTACGTGGAGTCCGACGTGTCGTCGCGCCACGCGCGCGCGATCGCGGCGTCGGGCGTGGCATCCGGTGTCGTCTACGACTCCTCGGCCGCGGTGTCCGATGCCGATGGGGTGCAGCTGGCGTTCCGGGCGCGGGAGGTGGATGCCGCGGCGTCGGCGATCCGCGAGGTGCTGGCCGCACGGCTGCCGCGCGATGCCGGCGACGACGATCCGGCCGCGATCCTCGCGGTGCCGACGAAGCGCCTGTACGCCCTCGAGGTCGTGCGGGCATTCGTCTTCGACCGCGATTCCTGGCGCACGCGGGGCACCGACGCGCGCCTGGAGGTCGACGCGGCGGAGGTGTGGGCGCTGCTCGCACGCTGACCCCGGGCCCAACCCCTGCCGAGTGTCCGGAATACGCCGTAGCCGGTCGGCGCCGACGGCGTGCCGCCCGCAGGCGCACACTTCACGCCGCGGAAACACGGGCGTCTCCCGCGCGTGCGCCGTGCCGCGTACGGTGACGCCGAGGGCGCACCCGACGCCCGCAGAAGGGATGCCATGCCGCAGCGTGTCATCGTCACGGGAGGCTCGGGCGGCATCGGCGCCGCCATCGTCGCCCGCTTCGTCGCCGACGGCGCCCGCGTCGCGGTGCTCGATCGTCGCCCGCCCGCCGAGGACTCGGCATCCACGTTCTTCGCCGTCGACCTGCGCGACCCGCTCGACACCCGTCGTGCCGTGGGCGAAGCGGTGGAGGCCCTCGAAGGAGTGGATGTGCTGGTGAACTGCGCGGGAGTGTTCCAGCACCTGCCGCTGCTCGATATCAGCATCGACGACTGGGATCTCGTGCTCGACGTCAACGCCCGCGCCACCCTGGTGACGATGCAGGCGGTGGCGCCGGTCATGCTGCAGGCGCACGGCGGCGCGATCGTCAACATCGCCAGCATGGCCGCGAAACAGGGCGGCGGAGGCGAGGGCCATTACGCCGCATCGAAGGCCGCGGTCGTTGCGCTCACCCGCGCCGGAGCACAGGAGTGGGGATGCCACGGCGTCACGGTCAACGCCGTTTGCCCCGGCTATGTGCTCACCGACATGGGCGCCGACACGCGGTCGGAGGCCGACGTCGTCGCGTGGAGCGCCAAGTCGCCGCTCGGGCGACTCGGGGTGCCGGAAGACGTCGCGGGGGTGACGTACTTCCTCGCCTCACCCGCCGGTGGCTACCTGACCGGGCAGGCGATCAACGTCACCGGCGGCATGATCATGCACTGAGCTTCGCGGCCCCTTGCGCTCGTTGCGCTGTGCGTGTCGCCCGTCGCCCGAAAAACGCGATCCGCGCGAAGAAACGCGTCGTCCACACGTTTCCTCGCGCGGATGCCGTTTCTCGACGGGTCGAGGGACGCCGGCGTCACTGCGAGAGCTGGCGATCGAGGCGATCGAGCAGCGCCTCGAGAGACTCCTCGAACTCGTCTTCGGCATGGTTCTCGCTCAGCATGCCCCGCAACCGGAGGACGTGCGGCGAACCGACCAGGCTCATCGACCCGTCGCCCTGCGGGATGTCCGCTCCGCCCTCGTCGAGAGGCTCGTCGGCGGGTGAGGTCTCGGCGCCGCGCACCGCGGACTCGAGCAGCAGGTTGCCCAGGAGGAAGCTGCTGAACGAACGGTAGGCGCCGACGGCCTGATCGTCGGTGAATCCGAAGTCGATGAGGGTGGCGAGGAAGATCTCGACGACCTCGATGCTGCGCAGCGGGGGGCGCAACCAGGGGGCGGCCGGATGCCGGGTGGCGATGAGGGGGAAGGCCTTGGGGTGCTCCACCGCGATGCGCCGCACCTCGTGCGCGGTGACCTGCAGGAATCGCTGCCACTGGTCGCCGGTGGCCTCCGACAGCGCGTCGGTGAGGCCGCTCATCAGCAGCTCGACGACGCCCTCGAGGAGGTCCTCGCGGCCGTTGACGTAGCGGTACAGCGACATCGCCTCGACGCGCAGCTCCTTTCCGAGATTGCGCATCGACAGGCCGTTCAGCCCCTCACGGTCGATGAGCTCAAGCGCCGAGGCCACGATGGACTCCCGGGTGAGTCGAGGGGCGGAGGCCCGGTCCGCATCGATCTGCTCGTCCATGTCCCTCTCCTCTTCACGTAGAGCTTCCATGGTGGGCCTCCGCGCGGGGGGAGGACGCCTGGTTGCGCGCTGCTGTTGCGATGCGGTACCCCGCGGGCGGCACGACCGGGAGGGCGCCGATCGCCGGGAGAGAGGGTCCCGGGGACACCCCGATGAGCCCCCAGACCCAGCCCGTCACCACCCCGGGGAGAGGCGCTCGCTCAGGAACCGACGACCCGTCGCCCGAGCACGCGGACGATCAGACCCGCGACCGCCGCACCCGCGAGAGGGGCGACGATGAACACCCACACCTGCGACACCGGCAGCGCGCCGCCGTAGACGGTGGTAGCGATGGAGCGAGCGGGGTTCACGCTGGTGTTGCTGATCGGAATGCTGGTGAGGTGGATGAGGGTGAGCGTTAGACCGATGCCGATCGGCGCGAAGGTCGCGTACTCCTTCTTCGCGGTGACCGACAGGATCACGGCGATGAAGATTCCCGCGAGGACCGCCTCGGCGACGAACACCGCGGCCAGTCCATAGCCGCCGGGACTCCCCTCGCCGAAACCGTTCGAAGCGAAACCCGCCTGCTGCGCTGTCGAGAAGCCGTCGGGACGCCCGCTCAGCACGAGAGCGATGACGCTCGTCGCCAGGATGCCGCCGACGAGCTGCGACAGGATGTAGCCGGGGACGTGGCGCGCGTCGGTGCGACCGGCCACGAGGAGTCCGAGCGTGACGGCGGGATTGAAGTGACCACCGCTGATATGGCCCACCGCCGCGATGCCGGCCACGAGCGTCAGCCCGAACGCCAGCGCGACGCCGAGGAAGCCGACGCCGGCCTGATTGTTGTCGGCACTGGGGAAGTTGGCGGCGAAGAGCGCAGTTCCCACCCCACCCAGAACCAGCAGGAACGTGCCGAAGGCCTCGGCGCCGTACCTCGCCATCGAAGACCATTGGCGTGCATCCTGCTGACGCTGCTCGACGGTCGAATCGGCGACCCGGACGGGTTCGCTTTTCGTCTCCTGCTTCTTCTTACCCATGGCGGTGGTGACTCCTTTCGATGGCCGGCCGAGCGCCGGCGTCGCCCTGTGGACGTCGGCGGACGGTCGATCGTCACGCGCGACGTGAGAGGCCGGACACTGCCGTCACCCGTCCAGCGTGGCGGTGTCGAATGGCGGCGCCGGCGGATTGACACCCGCGCCACCAGGGGGATATACGCCGTAAGCCTATTCGTCTCAATACATATCTGGGCGCGCTGCGCAACCCCCGCGTGACGAAAGGCAGGCCCGGTACGTCTTGATCCTGCAGGCGATCGCGCCGCCCCGGCACCCCCGGGTAACCCCGTCGAAAAGGAACCGCTCATGGCTGACAACGCCACCACCCCCGCTGCGCAGAACGTCCCCCAGGCGGCATCCCGCGTCAACCGTCCGCTGTCCGGACGCGGCCAGGAGGCTCACGCCGCCGGCTCGACCCACATCGCCGACGGCGTCGTGGGCAAGGTCGCCGGTATCGCGGCCCGTGAGGTCACCGGCGTCTACGCCCTGGGCGGCGGCGGAGCCCGTGCGCTGGGCGCGATCCGCGACGCGATCAACGCCACCGACCTGACGCAGGGCGTCAAGGTCGAGGTCGGCGAGACCCAGGCCGCGGTCGATGTCACGATCGTCGTCGAGTACGGCGCGCAGATCCAGGATGTCGCCGAGCAGGTCCGCTCGCGCGTCGCCGGTGCGATCAGCCACCTCGTCGGCCTCGAGGTCGTCGAGGTCAACGTCGACGTCAACGACGTGCACATCCCGGGCGACGACGACAACGACGACGACGACGAGAAGCGCGTCCGTTGACCCCCATCACCACCGGCGCACTCTTCGGACTCATCCTCGCGCTGAGCGCCCTGATCTTCGGCTTCGGGGGATTCGTCCTCGTCGCCCTCTTCATGGCGATCGGTGCGGTCGTCGCCCGCGTCGCCTCGGGTGAGCTCGACTTCCGCAACATCATCAACGCCTTCACGGGTCGGAGCACCTCGTGACCACCGTCACTCCCGTCCGGCCCGGCGACCGCACCGCGGTTGCCGGGCCCGGGCTGCCCCCGGGCCGGGTCGAGGTCGCCGACCGCGTCCTCGAGAAGACCGCGCAGCGGGTGGCGGCGGAGGTGATCGGGGTGGATGCCAAGGGCATCGACATCGACATCGCATCCGGTCGCGACAGCGCCGTGATCCGCGTTCGTGCGCCGTTCCCGGTTCCGCGCCTCGACGACGCCGCGGCCGTCCGTGCTGCGACTCCCGTCCTCGAAGCCGCTCGTACGGCCCAGAGCGAGCTGCGTTCGCGCCTGACCCGGCTGTTCGGCCGTGAGATCTCGCGTGTGGACCTGACCATCTCGGGCGCTACCGCCCCCCAGCGAAAGCGAGTGCTGTGATGACTGACGCTGTGCTCCGCACCGTCGTGCGCCGCGAGACCCACTCGCCCCGCACCGTGGCCATGCTCGTGGTGGTCGTGCTGCTGCTGCTCGTCCTGGCGTACGCCGCGGTCGAGATCATCCTGAACCTCGTCGGCGCGCAGCCGCTGCTGGTCGCCCCGGGCGAGGCTCTGAACGCCGTCGTGACGGCGCCCACGGCCCTCATGCCGGTCGCGTTCATCGTCGGCGGTGTCGTGCTGGCCGTCGTGGGCCTGATCGTGCTCGTCCTAGCCCTCAAGCCGGGCCGCCTGTCGCGTCACGAGATGGAGTGGGGAGAGCGTGCCGTCGTCGTCGACAACGGCGTCGTGGCATCCGCCATCGCCCAGCACCTCAGCAACGAGTCCGGCATCGCCCGTGACGACATCGTGGTGGGCGTCGCCCACCGCTCGGTCGATGTGACCGTGCGTCCCCCGTTCGGCATCCCGGTCGATGAGGCGCAGCTGCGCCGCATCGTCGACGAGGAGGTCGCCGCCTACAAGCTGACGCCCGCCGTGCGTTCCCACGTGCGCGTGGAGCGTCCCGACACCAAGGAGTCCCGATGAATGCGACGCGTCGCGGTCTGAACCGCTTCGTCCTCTTCCTCGTCGCCGTGGCGCTGCTGGCCGCGGGTGCCCTCGCCCTCGCCGTGGGCCTGGTGCCCGGCGGGACCGACACCTGGACCACCGTCATGGGCGGTTTCCAGGGCTGGGTCGAATCCCTTGGACGCGAGTCCGCCGGCTGGGGTGCCGTCGCCGCCTTCGTGGTGCTGGCGATCATCCTCATCGTCATCGCCTCCTCCGCCGTCCGCGGACGGCGCCACGCGCCCCTGCAGTCCACCGGCAGCGCCAGCGCCGAAGGCCGCATCACGGTCTCCGACGGTTTCGCCTCGGAGGCGCTGAAGAACGCCCTCGCCGAGCGCGACGAAATCCTCTCCTCCCGCGTCACCGCGGGGGAGATCAACCGGGAGTCGGTGCTGCACGTCGCGGTCACCCCGCGCCAGAACACCTCGCCCCGCCAGGTCGCCGAGCACGTCGACACCCTCGTGACCAACCTGGCCGCGCTCACCGGACAGAACCTCCGCGCCTACATCTCCATCCACACGGGTCTGCGCGCCAAACTCGCGCGCGACAACACCCGCGTGAACTGACAGGACACGACATGACGAACGATTCGATCTCGTCCCCCTCCGCTGCGTCGCAGCCCGTGCCGGTGGACCTCGCCCGCGCGGTCGCAGACGCCGTCGCGCACGTCGAGGGCGTTCACGCGCTCGGCAGCCTGGTCGAGCGCGCCTCCGACGCGGTGCGTCAGCGCGTCGGGCTCGCGGCCGGCGTCGCCGGTGTCACGGTCGACCGGGGCCGGGATGGACAAGTCACCAGCGCGGTGTCGATCATCGTCGACTACCCGCACAAGCTGCATGAGGTCACCGACGCGGTGCGCGCCGCGGCACGACACGCCCTCGACGGACTCGGCTCGGGCCGCGTCGACGTCGACGTCACGGTGACCGGCGTATGGGGTCCCTTCGACACCGATCCGGTCGCCGAGGCCGAGGAAGCTCTCGACGACGCCGCCGGTGCGGCGTCCGACGCCGCGGCCGGGTCCACGGACGCGGACGACGCGGAAGGCACCGACGTCGACGAGCGGAGCAGCGCGGATACGGATGCTCGCGCCGAACGCCGCCGACGCTCCGAGCCCGTCACGGCGTCCGAGAGCGCGGCCGCGTCCGCACCCGCGTCCGCGGATCACGACGCGCAGGACGCCGTCGCCGACGCGCTGGCCGACGTCGCCGAGACGGTGGCTCACGCTGCGGAAGAACTTCGGGATCGTCCCGACTCTCCCCGCCCCTGAGCAACCGGGGCGGCGGGGCGCTCAGCGCACGCGCCGCGCGACCTCCGCGAGCGCCTCCGCGAACGACTCCTCGGCGCCCTCGCGGCCGCCCGACAGGTTGACGCCGACGACGCCGGGGAGCGCGAGCATCTCCTCGGCGAGGGCAACGGCGAGGGCGATCCCCTCGGCCCGCGGATCGCGCGCGTCGCGGATGCGACCGAGGAACCCGTCGGGCAGCACGAGCGTGGTGAACGACTCCAGCAGGTCGGCCGACGCCTGGTCGACGACGACCGGGATGCACGGGATGAAACGGATGCCGTCGCCCACCTCGTCGATGAACCGGCGCACGGGCTCCGCCCCGCCGGCGTGGTTGACGAAACAGACGTCGGCACCGGCGCGCAGCTTCTCGCGCAGGCGCGCCGCGCGTCGCTCGACGGGAGGGGCAGCCGGTGATGCCGCGACCGAGACGACGTGACCCGCCGCGCGCGCCAGGGCCGTGGCCTCGGTGGAGTCGAGGTCGAAGACGGCCGCGGCGTCGGGGCGGTGCCCGCTGCGGGTGTGATCGCCGGTCACGCAGTGCACCCCGGACACTCCCTCGACGGCGAGGGCTTCGAGCTCGCCCTCGATCGCGACGCGGTTGCGGTCGCGCATGTTCAGCCCGCTCCAGACGCGCAGCCCCCGCCGCTGCAGCAGGTGCGCGCGGTACGCGGGTGGGAACTGCACCCGGGCGCTTCCCGCGTCGCCGGCGAGGACGGCATCCACTTCTCCCGACAGCACGGCGGCGCACGCGTCGATGGATGCCACGCTCAGCGCCCGCGCGGGAAGGTCGGCCACCACCCACGCTCTCGTGCCGAGCGCGGCGAGGGTGTCGGCTGCCGCGGACGTGCGCGCAGACGGCGGCACGATCGTCTTCCGATCCACCCCGGTCCACGGCACGGTCGGGCTGTGCAGGAAGGCGCAGCGGTGGGAGGCGTCGATCTCGCACGAGCCGTCGAAGCCGACACCTCCGCACGGGCCGTACTCCATGTGCTTGGGGCACGCGTCGATGAGGGGCAGCAGGGTCATGCCCGGAGTGTAGGGAGCACGTGTTTCGGCCGATGTTCATAGCGGCAACATCGTGGAAACGCGCACTCCTTACGCTCGGCGGTACCCGCAGCCTCTCGGAGGTCACCATGATCACTGCCGGAACGTCGTTCGGTTCCGACGTCGACGATATCGACGCGCTCGTCGAGGACCCTCTCGCACTGCTGGTGCGCTGGCTCCCCGCTCACGACAGCGAGCTGCGCCCTCTCGCGGCGCTCTCGACCATCGGTCGCGACGGCATCCCCTCGCTCCGACACGTGCTCGTGAGCGACCGGGATGCCACGGGCCTGTACTTCCACACCGACTCCGCCAGCGAGAAGGTCGCCGAGATCGCGGCGAACCCCGTCGCCGCCCTGTCGGTGGCCTGGCCCGAGGTAGGTCGGCAGCTGGTGGTGCGGGGTATCGTCGAGCGCGTGAGCACCGCCTCCGCCGCCGAGGTCTACCGTCAGCGGTCACGGTACCTGCAGCTGCTGGCGTGGCTGAACACGAACGACAACGCCCGCCTGCCGGCCTACGACCGCCGGCACCTGTGGGCCGAGTTCGACGAAGCGCACCCGACGCTCGATCCTCCCGAGCGCTGGGCCGGGTTCCGGGTCCGCCCCCTGACGCTGACGTTCTGGCGCGGCGACCTGCTCGGTCAGAGCGTCCGACAGCAGTACACGCTCGCCGACGGCCGCTGGTCGGGCCGGATCCTGGCGGGCTGACGCGTGGACATCACCACCGTCACCTCGTTCCGCTCCGCCCGCACACGTAACGACCTCACCCTCGGCCCCGGTGAAGTCGTCATCGCCGGGGGGACCTGGCTCATGAGCGAGCCGCAGCCCGGGACGACCGGGTTCGTCGACCTCACGACCCTCGGCTGGCCCGACATCGAGATCACCGACGAGGGCCTGCGGATCGGCGCGACCTGCACGATCGCGCGCCTGCTCGCGTGGGTCGAACGCGACGCGCCCGCGGCGTGGACCTCGCTCTCGCTCGCCCGTCCCTCCGCCGATGCGCTGCTGGCATCCTTCAAGATCTGGAACACCGCCACCGTCGGCGGCAACGTCTGCCAGGCATTCGCCGCGGGGGCGATGATCGCAATGCTCTCGACCCTGGATGCCACGGCGCTGATCTGGACGCCCGACGGTGGCGAGCGCCGGATCACGGTCGCCGACCTCGTCATCGACAACGCCGCGACATCTCTCGCCCCCGGCGAAGTGGTGCGTGCCCTCGACATCCCGGCCCATGCGCTGCACGCCCGCGTCGGCCTGCGCAAGATCGCCCTGGCCGAGCTCGGCCGATCGGGCGCGGTCGTCACCGCCCGGGTCGATCCCGACGGCGCCGCCGTGTTCGTGGTGACCGCGGCGGTGCGCCGACCCCGGGTCCTCCGCTTCGGGCGCATCCCAGGGGCGGGCGAGCTGCGGGATGCCGTGGCCAGCGCCACCGATTTCTACACCGACCCGCTGGGCAGCGCCGACTGGCGTCGCGGCGTGAGCGTGGTGCTCGCCGAGCGGGTGCGCCAGGGTCTGGCGCGTGAACGGCAGGAGGGCGCCGCGTGATCGCCGCGCCGGCTGGGCGAGCCCCGGTCCGCACCGTACCGGTCGACGCTGCGCGACCCGTCACTCCCCTCGACCCGCCCCGCGCCGCGCCGAACTCCGGAGAAAGCACCGCCGCGCGACCGATTCCGCCGCGCACCCCGACCCGCCACGACACGATCACCGGAGAACGGCCCGCCGGGCGCCCCGACGTTCTCCGCCGAGGAGCCCGCACGTGAGATTCGAGATCAACGGCATCCCCGTCGACGCGGAGCCGAGGCCGGGCCAGAGTGCGCGCACGCTCCTGCGCGAGACGGGCCATGTCGAGGTGAAGAAGGGATGCGACGCGGGCGACTGCGGCGCGTGCTCGGTGCTGCTGGACGGCGCGCCGACCCACTCGTGCATTGTTCCGGCCATGCGCCTGGACGGACGCGCGATCACCACCGCCGCGGGACTCGCGCCCGGCGACGAGCTGCATCCCGTGCAGGAGGCTCTGGCAACCGGTTTCGGTTTCCAGTGCGGCTTCTGCTCGCCGGGGATGAGCGTGACCGCGTCGACCCTGAACGCCGCCGACCTCGACGATCTCGACCGGCGCATGAAGGGCAACCTCTGCCGCTGCACGGGCTACCGCCCGATCCGCGAGGCGATCCGAGCGTCGGTGCTGGGCCCGGTGCGCGAGACGGGTGCGGGGTGCGCGACGGATGCCGTCGACCCGGCGGGTACGTGCGGCGAGGACTCGACCGGCACCCGCACCGCCGGATCGGTCGATGCGGGTGGCGCCGGGGGCTGCGGCGGCGGCTGCGGCGGGCATGTCGCGTCTGAGCTCTCGGCAGCTCCTCGCACACCTCCGGCGGATCTGCACGAGTCCTCCCCTCCCGTCCCGGAAGGCCCGGTTCTGCAGGAGTCGTGCACGCTCGACGCAGCCGCCACCGGCCGCGTCGGCACCTCGGCGATCCCCGAGGCCGCGCGGCGCATCGTCCAGGGCCGCGAACCGTTCACGTTCGACGAGCCCGCGCCCGGGGGCCCGCCGCTCGTGCTGCGGGTGGTGGTCTCCCCTCACGCGCACGCGCGGATCGTGTCGATCGACACCGCGGCCGCCCTCGCGGTGCGGGGGGTCGTCGCGGTCTTCACCCACCGCGACGTGCCCGACGTGCGGTACTCGACGGGCCGTCACGAGCACCGCACCGACGATCCCGACGACACGCGCATGCTCGACGACGTCGTGCGCCACGTCGGTCAGCGCGTGGTCGCGGTGGTCGGCGAGACGGCGGAGGCTGCGGATGCCGGATGCCGCGCGGTCGTCGTGGAGTACGACGTGCTGCCCGCGGTGTTCGACCCCGAGGAGGCGCGCCGCCCGGGGGCTCCGCTGCTGCACCCCGACCGCACGCCCGAGGAGCGGGTGATGGCGGCCGGGCGCAACGTCGTCGCCGGGTTCCACACCGGTCACGGCGGCGACATCGACGCCGCGCTCGCGGCCAGCCACACCACCGTCACCGGCGAGTGGCGTTCCTCACGCGTCACCCACGCGGCGATCGAGACGCACGGCGCCGTCGGGTGGCTCGACGACGATGGACGCCTCGTCATCCGATCGTCCACGCAGGTGCCCTTCCTCGCACGCGACGAGCTCGCCCACATCTTCGGCCTCGAGCGCGATCGCGTCCGCGTGTTCGCCGCGCGGGTCGGCGGGGGCTTCGGCGGCAAGCAGGAGCTGTTCACCGAAGACCTCACGGCGCTGGCCGTGCTGACGCTCGGACGCCCGGTGGCATACGAGTTCTCGCGCACCGACCAGTTCGTGCGGGCATCGCTGCGGCATCCGATGCGCGTGCGCGTGACCCTCGGATCGGATGCCGGGGGCACCCTCACCGCGATGAAGCTCGACGTGCTCAGCGACACCGGCGCGTACGGCAACCACGCGATCGGAGTGCTGTTCCACTCGTGCGCCGAGTCGACGACGCTGTACCGGGTGCCGGTGAAGTGGATCGACGCCGAAGCCGTGTACACGAACAACTCGCCGTCGGGGGCGTTCCGCGGCTACGGGCTCGGACAGGTGGTGTTCGCAGTCGAATCGGCCCTCGACGCCCTCGCGGTCGAGCTCGGTGTCGACCCGTTCGACCTCCGCCGCATCAACGCCGTGCGCGAGAGAGACCCGCTGCATCCGGACGACGACGAAAAGTACGAGGAAGACCTGATCTGGGGCAGTTACGGCCTCGACCAGTGCCTCGACCTCGCCGAGGGCGCCCTGCGTCGCGGCAACGGCGTCGCGGCCCCCGACGGCTGGCTGGTCGGCGAGGGGATGGCAGCGTCCATGATCGCGACCATGGCCCCGCGCGGCCACATCGCGCACACCACCGCGACGCTGCGTCCCGACGGCACGTACCTGCTGCGCGTGGGCACGGCCGAGTTCGGCAACGGCACCTCGACCGTGCACCGGCAGATCGCCGCGACCGTGCTGGATGCCCCGCTCGACCGTCTCGAGCTGTGGGCCGCCGACACCGACGCGGTGCGGCACGACACCGGCGCCTTCGCCTCCGCCGGCACCGTCGTGGCCGGCAAGGCTCTCTTCGGCGCGTGCACGGCTCTGCGGCGGCGGATGGTCGAGATCGCGACGGAGTTGGCGGGAGGGGATGCGGCGGGGCCTGCGGCATCCGACGCCGGCGCCGGCTCGGGCGGTGCGGCATCCACCGGGACGGCGGGCGGTGGCGCGGGCGAGGCACCGGTGGTGCGCGGCGACGCGGGGCGTGCGCGATCCTCAACGGGCGGTCGCGCGGTCGACGCGGCGGTACGCGGCGACGCGGGGTCCGCGGCATCCCCTCCCGGAAACCTCGGCGCGGAACTCGTTGCATCCGGAGTCCGCGTGGGGGACGAGATCGTGACGTGGGAGCGGATCATCGCCGCGGCCCCCGCCGGGTATCTGACGGCCGAGGGGCTGACCGCCGACGGCGCCGAGTTCGGCGACTTCCGCTCGCTCGCCTTCAACGTGCACGCGGCGCGCGTGGCTGTGGACCCCGAGACGGGCACGGTGAAGGTTCTGCAGTCGATCCAGTCCGCCGACGCCGGCGTCGTCATCAATCCCGCTCAGTGCCGCGGGCAGATCGAGGGCGGCGCGGCCCAGGGCCTCGGCGGGGCGCTGTACGAAGAGGTGTACATCGAGGATGGGGTGGTGCAGAACCCGGTGTTCCGCACGTACCGCGTGCCCCAGTTCGCGGACGTGCCCGACACCGAGGTGTACTTCGCCGAGACCGACGACACACTGGGTCCGTTCGGGGCGAAATCGATGAGCGAGTCGCCGTACAACCCCGTGGGCGCGGCGATCGGCAACGCCGTGTCGCGGGCTCTCGGACGCCGCGGATACGAGCTGCCGTTCTCGCGCGATCGGGTGTGGAGGTTGGCCGGCGGGGTGTGAGCGCGTTCGCGCGGGCGGAGCCGCGCGTGGCGGCGCTGCGCGCGCGCGGACAGCGGGACGGCGAGGTGCGCGAGGGGCCCCGACGAGATTCGGGCGCATTTCGTGCGTTGGGGCGGGCGAGACCCGCCCCAAGGGGCAGATTC
>NZ_CAUQWC010000062.1:0-15921 GCF_963521695.1 uncultured Microbacterium sp.
CAGCAGTGCGGTGCCGATGCGGACGGGACGGGGTACGGCTGTGGTGCGGATCATGAGGGTCCTCCTTCGGTCGTGCCGAGCTCGTTCGTTCGTGCTCACGGTAGGGACACGACCTTGACGGCAGCCCGGTTCATTCTTTTGCGCCGGCTGTGAGCCACCGATGCGAAACGCGCTTTGTCGCCCGCGTCGACCGGCCCTCGACCGCCGAGCAGGTCCCTGAGCTCGTCGAAGGGACCGGTGACTTCGACAAGCTCAGCCACCTCTACCGCAGATGGGACCGAGAGCCGAGGCAGGCTCAGCCACCTCTGCCGCGGCGAGCCCCGGGGGTGGCTTCGACAAGCTCAGCCACCTCTACCGGAGCAGGGACCGAGAGCCGAGGCAGGCTCAGCCGGCTCCGCCGGGACGGATTCAGCCGCCTCCCGGAACGGAAGGCGGCTGAGTCGGCGGGAGCGGAACGCCTACGCGTCGCCGCCGAACATGCTCGTGACCGAGCCGTCCTCGAAGACCTCGTGGATCGCGCGGGCCAGCAGAGGGGCGATCGGCAGCACCGTCAGTCGGTCGAAGCGGCGCTCAGCGGGCAGCGGGACCGTGTCGGTGACGACGACCTCGTCGATGGCGGCATCCTGAAGCCGTTCGGTGGCCGGGTCGCTGAAGATCGCGTGGGTCGCGGCGACGATGACCTTGCGCGCACCGGCAGCCTTGAGCGCCTGGGCGGCCTTCTGGATCGTGCCACCGGTGTCGATCATGTCGTCGACCAGCAGGCAGGTGCGGCCGGTGACATCACCGACGATCTCGTGCACCGAGACCTGGTTCGCGACCTTCGGATCGCGTCGCTTGTGGATGATCGCGAGCGGCGCGCCCAAGCTGTCGGACCAGGTGTCGGCCACGCGCACGCGACCCATGTCGGGCGAGACGACCGTGAGGGTCTCGCGGTCTTCGCCGGTGAGCGTCTGCTCGAAATGCTCAAGCAGCACAGGCTTGGCGAAGAGGTGGTCGACGGGGCCGTCGAAGAAACCCTGGATCTGCGCCGCGTGGAGGTCGACGCTCATGATGCGGTCGGCGCCGGCCGTTTTGAGCAGGTCGGCGACGAGACGGGCGCTGATCGGCTCACGACCGCGGCCCTTCTTGTCTTGCCGCGAGTACGGGTAGTACGGGGCGACGACCGTGATGCGCTTGGCGGACGCGCGCTTGAGCGCGTCGAGCATGATGAGCAGCTCCATGAGCCACTCGTTGACGGGCGGACCGAACGACTGGATGACGAACACGTCGCATCCACGGATCGACACCTCGAAACGGGTGTAGATCTCGCCGGAGGCGAAGGTTCGGTGCTCGGTCGGGGCGAGTTCGGTGCCGAGATGGTGCGCGACCTCGGCAGCCACTTCGAGGTGCGACCGACCCGAGGCGACGACCAGTCGCTTCTTCGTCTTGGCGACCAGCCCGGGGGCGATGCCGTTGACGCGGTCGAGATCTACACGATTCTTCTTACGAGCCATCGGCCGCTTCCTGTTCAGCCCGAGCCCGAGCGGCCACGTCGGCTGCTGCGGTGCCCGGTCGGTTCTTCTCGACCCACCCCTCGATGTTGCGCTGGGGTGCCACGCTCAGTGCCAGAGCACCGGCCGGAACGTCCTTGCGGATGACCGCGCCGGCTCCCGTCTTGGCGCCGTCTCCAATCGTAACCGGCGCGACGAAGACGTTGTGCGAACCGCTGTGCACCTCGTCGCCGATGACCGTGCGGTGCTTGGCGATGTCGTCGTAGTTGGCGGTGATGGCTCCGGCGCCCAGGTTGACGCCACGACCGATGTCGGTGTCGCCGATGTACGACAGGTGCGGGACCTTGCTGCCCTCGCCGATCGAGGAGTTCTTGACCTCGACGAAGGTGCCGACCTTGCCGCGGACGCCCACGCGGGCATTGGCGCGGAGGTAGGCGAAGGGCCCGACGGTGGCCCCCGCCTCGACCACGGCGAGGGTGCCGTCGGTGCGGGTGACGGTGGCGCCTTCGCCGACCTCGCAGTCGACCAGGCTCGTGTCGGGTCCGATCGTGGCGCCCGAGGCGATGACCGTCGCTCCGCGCACGTGCGTGTTGGGCAGGATGGTCACGTCGGGCGCGAGCGTCGCGGTCGTGTCGATCCAGGTGGTGGCGGGGTCGACCACGGTGACGCCCTCGAGCTGCCACCGACGCACCGTCCGTGCGTTGAGCGTGCGGCCGGCCTCGGACAGCTGCACGCGGTCGTTCACCCCCAGTGCGGCGGAGGCGTCGGAGGTGACGGATGCCGCCACCCCGAGCTGCGCCTCCCGCAGCAGGCCGATCACGTCCGTGAGGTACTTCTCGCCCTGGGCGTTGTCGGTGCCCACGAGCGCGAGCTGCGCGCGAAGCGGCGAGGACCGGAAGACGTACACGCCCACGTTGATCTCGGTCACGGCGGCCTCGTCGGCCGTCGCATCCTTCTGCTCGACGATGCGGCGGACGCCGTCGGCGTCGTCGCGCAGGATACGGCCGTATCCGAACGGCTGGTCGACCCGCGCGCTCAGCAGCGTCACGGCCGTGCCGCCCGTGCGGTGCGTCGCCAGCAGTTCGGTCAGCGTGCCGGTCTCGAGCAGCGGCACGTCGGCGCTGAGCACGAGCACGTCACCCTCGAAACCCTCGAGCGCGCCCAGGGCGGCCTCGACCGCTCGGCCCGTTCCGGGCACCTCGTCCTGATCGACGACGATCACTCCGGGGGCGAGCTCGGCCACGGTCTCGGCGACGAGCTCGCGCTCGTGCCGCACGACCACGACGATGCGGGCAGGGTCCAGGGATGCCGCGGTGTCGAGCACGTGGCCGACCAACGGCCTTCCACCCACCGGATGCAGCACCTTGGGGAGGCGCGAGCGCATGCGGGTGCCCTGACCCGCAGCGAGGACGACGACGGCGAGCTCGGTCGTGGAAGTCATGCTCCGCCGCCAGGATTCGAACCTGGACCTAACAGCTCCAAAGGCTGTCGTGCTGCCGTTACACCACGGCGGACCGTGCCCGCAGGCACCGGTCAAGTCTGCCAGACGGCGCGCCTCCGCATCCGCGCCGCGACAGCCGGGCCGCCATAATGAGACCGTGAACCGGGACAGCGACGAGGTCGACCGCATCGTCGATGCGTGGGTCCGTCAGCGACCCGACCTCGATTTCTCCCCGCTCGAGGTGCTGTCACGCGTCGCGCGGCTGTCGCGGCACCTTGACATCGCCCGCAAAGAAGCGTTCCGTCGCAGCGACATCGAGTCGTGGGAGTGGGACGTCCTGTCGGCGCTCCGGCGGGCCGGCGAGCCCTACCAGCTCAGCCCCAAGCAGCTGCTGCAGCAGACCCTCGTCTCCAGCGGCACCATGACCAACCGCATCGACCGTCTCGTCGCCCGACGGTTCGTGCGGCGCGAGGCCGACCCGGGTGACGGACGGAGCATTCTGGTGACCATGACCGAAGACGGCCGCGTGCGCGTGGATGCCGCCATCACCCGCCTCGTCGACGCGGAGGCCCTGCTGCTCGAGGGCCTGTCGCGCGGCGACCGCGACCGGCTGGCCACTCTGCTGCGCAAGCTCAGCATGGGATTCGACGCGTGAGCGCCGAGGTCCGCTCGCCGTCGCGGTGGAAGGGCGTCCGCGCCTGGTTCGACGTGCGTTTCCGCTCCCCCGCCGCGATCTACGGCCTGATCGTGTTCGCCGCTTTCGTCACGATCGCCGACGATCACGCCGAGACGGTGGGCGAGGTACTGCTGAGCGCCACGAGCTCGCTCGTGGTGTTCTTCATCGCCCATGTGTTCGCGCACACCCTCACCCAGCACGCGGAGCACGGCCTGCGCCACGCCACCGCCGACGGCATCCGTCATGGCGCCGGCATGCTCTACGCGTCGGTGCCCTCCGTGCTCGTGCTGGTGTTCGCCGACGCGGCGGGCATGTCGGTCGAAGATGCGTCGGAACTCTGCGGCTGGTCGACCTTTTTAGTGCTCGGGATCCTCGGTTACTTCGCGTACGCGCGGCGCAAGGCGAATCTGGTGATGCGTCTCCTCGGCGCTTTCGCCACCGCGTGCCTCGGGCTGTTCATCGTCATCCTGGAGTACGCCGTCCACTGAGGGGCTCGCACTCCCCCGTCTGGGGAGACCGCGCCGGGAGGAGAATCCGGGGGCGGAGGACGGATGCCGTGCCACCGGCCCTCCGCTCCCGGAATCCGCTCCGCTTCGGCGCCAGGCGACGGCGCGAGAACGCGCCGGGAGGAGATTCCGGCAAAGGAGGACGGATGCCGTTCGCTCGATCCTCCGCTCCCGGAATCTCCTCCACCCCGTGCGCCACGCCTGAGCCGGCGCGAACGGGAGAGCCGCGTCCCGTCCGGCTCAGCCGATCGTCTCGGTGAGCTCGAACCACTGCATCTCGAGCTCATCGCGCTCGGCCTCGAGCGTCGAGATCCGCTGCATCTCCTTGCCGAGGCCGACGTAGTCCGCCTGATCGTGCTCGGCGAGCGATGCCTTGGCCCGATCGATCTGCTGCTGCAGCTTCTCGATGCGCCGCTCGGTGGCCGATGCTTCCTTCTGCGCGGCGCGGAGTTCCGCGCCCTGCAGGCCGGACGCCGCGGGGGCGCCTCCGGATGCCGCGGAGCGCGAGGGCTCGGCATCCTGGATCGCCCGCAGACGCAGGTACTCGTCGACGCCTCCGGGGAGATGGCGGAGTCGGCCATCGAGGATCGCGTACTGCTGATCGGTGACCCGCTCGAGGAAGTAACGGTCGTGCGAGACGACGATCAGCGTGCCCGACCACGAGTCCAGCAGGTCTTCCATCGCGGCGAGCATGTCGGTGTCGAGGTCGTTGGTCGGCTCGTCGAGGATGAGCACGTTCGGCTGGTCGAGGATGACGAGCAGGAGTTGCAGGCGTCGCTTCTGACCGCCCGAGAGGTCTTTCACGGGCGTCGAGAGCTGGGCGCTCGAGAAACCGAGACGCTCCAGCAGCTGACCGGGGGTGAGCTCTTGCGACTTCGAACCGGCGCCGAACGCGTAGGTGGTGCGGAGGCTCGCGATCACCACGCGCACGGGGTCGTCCATGTGCTGCTCGAGCTCGTCGAGGCGCTGGGTGAGCGTTGCGACCTTGACGGTCTTGCCGCGCTTCACGCGTCCGCTCGTGGGTTCGAGCGAGCCGGTCACCAGGTTCAACAGCGTCGACTTCCCCGCGCCGTTGACGCCCAGGATGCCGGTGCGCTCACCCGGCGCGATGCGCCACTCGATGTCCCTCAGCACGACCCGGGGCTCTGCGGGTGCCGAGCCGGTCCCCGAGCCCGTCGAAGGGTACGTCACGCCGGCGTCGAGCAGATCGACCACGTCTTTGCCCAGGCGCGCGACGGCGAGGGACTGCAGGGCGACCTTGTCGCGGATCTCGGGCACGTCGGCGATGAGCTCGTTCGCCGCATCGATGCGGAACTTCGGCTTCGACGTGCGCGCCGGAGCGCCTCGGCGCAGCCACGCCAGCTCTTTACGCGCCAGATTCTGCCGACGCTGTTCGATGGTCGCCGCCTGACGGTCGCGCTCGACGCGCTGCAGGATGTACGCGGCGTAACCCCCCTCGAAGGGTTCGACGAGACGGTCGTGCACCTCCCATGTGGCGGTGCAGATCTCGTCGAGGAACCACCGATCGTGGGTCACGACGAGCAAACCGCCCGCGCTGGGCGCCCATCGCCTCTTCAGGTGCGTGGCGAGCCAGGTGATGGCTTCGACGTCGAGGTGGTTGGTGGGCTCGTCGAGGAACAACACGTCCCAGTCGCCCGACAGCAGTTGGGCGAGAGCCACGCGACGGCGCTGTCCGCCCGAGAGATCGCCGAGGCGCGCGTCCCACGGCAGGTCGCCCAAGAGCCCGGCGATGACGTCGCGCGTGCGTGCGTCGCCGGCCCACTCGTGCTCGGATCGGTCCCCGACCACCGCGTGGCCGATGGTCTCGTCGTCGTCGAGGGTGTCCTGCTGATCGAGCACACCGACTGTCACCCCGCCGCGCACCGTTACACGGCCGCCGTCGGGCTCGCGGATGCCGGCGAGCATGCCGAGCAGGCTCGACTTGCCGTCGCCGTTACGACCCACGATGCCGATGCGGTCGCCCTCGTTGACGCCGAGCGAGACGGAGTCGAAGACGACCTTGGTCGGGTATTCCAGGTGCAGGGCTTCGCCCCCGAGCAGATGTGCCATATCGGTCCCAGGCTACGCGGTGACCGAGGGGATGCCGCGCGGCGTCCACGACACCCCGCCGTGGCATCCCCTCGGTCACCGCGTATCGTGCTCCCCCGTCGCGCGGGCCGTGACGCGGCGGGGACGCTGACGGTGGTCGCCCCGGCCGCGAACCCCCTCTTACGGAGTCGTGACCATGTAGATCGCCTGCGCCCCGCCCTGGCCCGACGTGGCGCCCCGAAGAGTACTGGCGGGGCGCGGGAGCGTGAACGAGGTGCCGTTGGTCCGACCGATGTTCCACGCCAGCTGAGCACCGCGGTTCCACACCGACCCGTTGCTCTTCAGCGCGAAGACACCACCCTGCGAGGCCGTCATCGTGACGACATCGCTGGCGATCTGCACCGGCGACAGGATGTCCGTCTTCGTGGAATCGATCTGCAGATCGTCGTTGCGCCCCCACGCCCACAGGGTGCCGTCCGTCTTGAGCGCATACCCCGTCGCCCCGAAGCCGTCCCAGTTCAGCCCCGTGGTGCCCGCGATCGCGGTGACGTCGGCAAGACCGGGGATCGGCTTCGGAACCGAGCTCGACGTCGTGGTCCCATCGCAGAGCTGGCCGTAGTTGTTGCGTCCCCACGCCCAGACCGTGCGGTCCGAACGGAGGCCGACGAACCCTGCGCCGAAGCCGTCAGCGACGTCCGTGAAGCCGTCGAGCGCCGTGACGCGAACCGGCGATGATCGGCTCGTGAAGGTCCCGTCGGCGAGTTCCCCGTTGCCGTTGCCTCCCCATCCCCACCACGTTCCATCGCTCTTGCGCGAAAGACGCGCCGTGAACATGGCCCCGTAGACGCGGGTCGCGCCGCCGAAGGAGGGGATGCGGGCGGGCGTCGTGCGGCCTCCGGAGACGGGTTCGCCGAGCTGGTTGCCGTCACCGCTTCCCCAGGCCCAGACGTCGCCGACCGTGTCGATGGCGTACGACGACGTGCCCATCGCCGCGATCGAGGCGATCGATGGGAGCCCGGGCACCTTCGCCCACGTCGTCCGGCTCGTGGTCGTCCCGTCGCCGAGCGTGCCGTTCTGGTTCTGACCGGTCGCCCAGACCGAACCATCGGCGAGCAGCGCTAGCGTGAACATTCCGTTTCCTCCGGGGTATCCGGAACCGCGCGCATCGACGACCGGGGAGGGGAAGACCAGCGACGTCTGACGCATCCCGCCGATCGGTCCCGATGCCCATCCCAGGCCCAGCTGCCCGCCGGAGTTGTTTCCGCCCACGAGGAGATTGGCCCCGTAGACCGTGAAGACGCGGGTGTTCGATTCGCCGCCGACGAGGGCCGTCACCATCGCCGAGCTTCCGGGGGTGGTCCACGGCTTCGCCAGATCGATGGACGTCGTGTACACACCGTTCGCATCGGTGATACCCGTTGCTTCGGCGAACTGCGCGCCCGAGGGACCCGCGAGCGACACCGCGACTCCGGTCGCGGGCGTGCCTGCGCTGGTGACCGTCACGCTGAGCGGGACGCTTCCGCTCGCCGGCAGGACGCCGGACGAGACGGCGATCTCCACGGAGTACGTGTTCGACACGGCCGATGCGGGGGTGCTCGCGACCAGCGCGATCGCGGGCACCGACCACAGTGCGGCTCCGACGACCGCCCGACGCGACGGCGGTGTAGACGCCGGGGAAAGAGGCTCGGTGGGGAGCGACCCGGAGGGGACGGGGAGGGGACGATCGATCATGCAGACTCCGATGGTGAAGGGGCGCACGGCACACTGTGGGCGGCCAGGTCCCTTCCATCGTGGGAAGCGAAGCGACTCCCCGGTAACGGGGTCACCTCGAAATCAGCATCCAGGATCCCCACTTCACCCGGAAGCGACGAGACGAGGCGTCCTGCCGCCCAACCGGGCCAACGCGGCAGGCCGGTCGGTCATCTCCCCATGTCAACATGTGCATGTCCGGCAGAGCGATGACGCGATACCGACACCACGACGAAGGCCGCCCCGGGAACGGGACGGCCTTCGTCGTAGAAGAGGGGCGTGGTCAGACCAGGCCCGCCTCCTTGAGCCAGTCGGCGGCGGCGGTGGACGCCGATGCCTGCTCGCTACCCTCGACGCGGTCGCGCAGGGCGATCAGGTCGTCGGTGGTCAGCTTGGCCGAGACGGCGTCGAGCGCCTCCTTCAGCTCCGGTGTGTCGATCGACGCGCTGAGCAGCGGGAGCACGTTCTGCGCCGCGATCAGATTCTCGGGGTCTTCGAGCACGAGGAGGTTCTCGGCCACGAGCGCGGGCGAGGTCGTGTAGATGTCGGCCACCTGCACCGTGTTGTCGACGAGCGCGCGCACGGTGTCGGGACCGCCGAAGTCCTCGTAGGGCACGAAGGTCACGTTGCTGACGCCGTACACCGAGGCTAGACCCGGGATGCCGTATCCCAGCTCTGCGAACTGCGGGTTGGCGCCGAGGCTGAACGGCTGCACCTTCGCCAGGTCGGCGATGGAGGTCAGGCCGTTCGCCTCCGCGTAGGCCTGGGTGACGACGTAGGCGTCCTTGTCCTCGGCCTCGGCCGACGAGTACACGACGAGGTCGTCCGCCGCCACGGCGTCGGCGAGCGCCGCGTCGACGTCTTCAGTGGTGCGCTGGGTGAACTCGGTGTCGTAGTACGCCAGCAAGTTGCCGTTGTACTCGGGGATCAGGTTGATCGAGCCGTCCTGCAGGGCCGGGATCGTCTGCTGACGCGGTCCGATGTTGAACCGGGTCTGCACGTCGAAGCCCTTCGCCTCGAGGGCCTGGGCGTAGATCTCGCCCAGGATCTCGCTCTCGGGGAACGCGAACGACCCGACGGTGATCTGGCTGGAGTCGCCGCCGCCGGCATTACCGGTGTCGGGGGCGGTGGGATCCGCCTGCGAACACCCTGCCAGGGCCACGACGGCCCCGACCGCGATGACGCCCGCGGCGACCCGGCCTTTACTGAAAATGCTCATGCTGTGACATTCCTCTCGTGGGTTGGTGTTTCCACCACCGACTCGGGACGGGACGCCCCTCGACGGACTTTGACTCCTCGGCCGCCGGGGCCGGTGCTGGCTCCGGGGCCGCGGGTGAATCGTTGGACGAGCGCGAACAGCGCGTCGACGACGAGGGCGAACACCGTCACGAGGATGGCGCCGCCCAGGATGCGGTCATAGTCGTTGAGACCGATTCCGCTGCTGATGATGCGGCCGAACCCGCCCAGGCCCGCATAGGACGCGATGACTGCCGTGGCGATCACCTGCAGGGTGCCCGCGCGGAGTCCGCCGATGATCAGCGGCAGGGCCAGGGGGATCTCGACGCGCGTCAGGATCTGCATCTCGGTCATGCCGACCGCGCGGGCGGCGTCGATGACGGGCCGCGAGACCGACTCGAGACCCGCGTACGCCCCCGCGAGGATGGAGGGGATCGCGAGGATGACGAGTGCGACGATCGTGCCCCAGAAGATGCCCGACGATCCGGTCACGACCGAACCGAGCACCATGGTGAGGAAGAACAACACGCCGAGGGTGGGCAGAGCGCGCATGGCACCGGTGAATCCGATGACGAACTGGCGACCCTTCCCGGTGTGCCCGATGTAGAACCCCAGGGGCAGAGCGATGAGCGCCGCGATCACGACGGCGAGGGCCGTGTACAGCAGGTGCTCGAAGATGCGGTCCTGGATGGGGAGGGGAGACACTCCCCCCGGCTGCCAGTTCTGGGGCGCCAGGATCCACGCGATCGCGTCGATGAAGAGGTTCACTCGCGACCCCCCGAGACAACGGCGTCGCCCGCGGTGATCGGCGCGGTGCCCCCCGAAGAGAGGTGGGTGAGGGCGACGTTGCGCTTGGCGCGTCGACCCGCGCCACGTTCGACGCGGACCCACGGCATGAGGATGCGTCCCACGGCCACCAGGATGAGATCGAACACGAGGGCGATCAGGAGCGTGGCGATGATGCCCACTCCCACCTCTTCGAGGTTGTTACGCGCCTTGCCGTTGAGGAACAGGTACCCGAGGTTCTCGGAACCGATCAGCACGCCGACCGAGACCAGGGCGATCGTCGACACCGACACCACACGGAGTCCGGCGAGCATGACGGGTCCCGCGAGCGGGAACTCCACGCGCCAGAACCGACGCCACGCCGAGAAGCCCATCGCGGTGGCCGCCTGCTTGGTGTCGGCCGACACCGAGAAGAAGGCGTCGGAGGTCGCGCGCACCATGATGGCGACGGCGTAGATGGTGAGAGCGACGATGAGGTTCGTGTCGCTCAAGACACGGGTGCCGATGATGGCGGGCAGGATCACGAACAGCGGCAACGACGGGATCGTGTACAGCAGGCTCATCGCCGTGATCATCGTGGCGCGGGCATAACGACTGGTCAGGGTCAGGCGTCCGAGCGGCACCGCGATCACGAACCCGAGCACGATGGGGATGATGCTCAACCGGATGTGGTTGAGGGTGAGATCCAGCACGAGGGGGAGGTTTCCCCACAGCCAGGTCACGACAGCGGCTCGTCTCTCAGGGCACCCTGCGTGCGCCCCTCGGCATCCACCACGACCGTTCCGTTCGGCGTCTGCTTGAGGTGGAGCGCGCGCTTGCCCTTCACGGCGCCGATGAAGCTCGCCACGAAATCGGATGCCGGGTTCTCGACGATCTCGCTGGGGGTGCCGACCTGCGCGATCTTGGCACCCTTTTCGAGGATGACGACCTGGTCACCCAGCAGGAAGGCCTCGTCGATGTCATGCGTGACGAAGACGATCGTCTTGCCGATGTCGCTCTGCAGGCGGATGAGCTCCTGCTGCAGCTCATCGCGGACGATCGGGTCGACGGCGCCGAACGGCTCGTCCATCAGCAGGATGTTCGGATCGGCGGCGAGCCCCCGCGCGACGCCCACGCGCTGCTGCTGCCCGCCCGAGAGTTGGCTGGGGTAGCGGTCGGCCATCGCGGCGTCGAGCCCGACGGTCTTCATCAGCTCGAGGGCCCGCGTACGCGCGGCCTTACGGTTCTGGCCCTGCAGCACCGGCACGGTGGCGATGTTGTCGGCGACGGTGAAGTGGGGAAGGAGTCCCGAATTCTGCATCACGTAGCCGACGCTGCGCCGCAGCTGCACGGCCGGCTTACCGCCGATGTCGTCGCCGTCGATCTCGATCGAGCCGGAAGACGGCTCGACCATGCGGTTGATCATCCGCAGCAGAGTGGTCTTGCCGCACCCGGACGATCCGACGAACACCGTCGTCTTACGCGACGGGATTACCAGGTGAAAATCGTCGACGGCGCGGGTGCCGTCGGGGAAGACCTTTGAGACGGCCGAGAATTCGATCATGGGTTCGACCGACCTCAGTCGGAGACCACGACCTTGCGGTCGAAGGCGACGTAGCCGGCGAAGTCCTTGCCGACGCGGTCGACCGCGCCCGGGCGAAGGTCGGGGTACGACCACGCGCCGTCGGTGAGCTCGGCACCGTCGAGCGAGATGCTCCAGTACTGCGCCGCACCCTTCCAGGGACACGTGTACGGCGTCGGGCTCTGCTGCAGGGCACCGTCGCGGACGGCCTGCGGCGGGAAGTACCAGTTGCCCTCGATCGATGCCAGGTCGTCGCGGTCGGCTTCGGCGATCACGACGCCGTCGAGCACTGCCTTCATGGGATACCCCCTTCGTGGCGCCCCGCGGGCACGGCACCCAGCGGTGACCAACCACCTCGGACGAGGGTAGCGAGCTACCGATCGCGCCATCTGAACATTGCCCCGTATGTCCACCTGGGTTATGGTGCCGCGCCATCCGCCGCTCCGGTGGCTGCGACAGGCTCAGCCACCTCCGCCCCGCAAGCGCTCCGAGCCGGTGCGAGGTCCCGAGCCACAGCCGAGGTCCCGCGCCACAGCCGAGGTCCCGAGCCACAGCGGAGGTCCCGAGCCGCAGCCGAGGTCCCTGCGCTGCGGTCGAGGTCCCTGAGCCTGTCGAAGGGACCGGAACCCGTTACGGCCCTCAGATCACACGAGCCCCGGGGACCGGACCGTGCACGTGCAGGGCGATGAGACCGGCGGCGCTCAGCGTCACCTGCAGGTCGATCGCGGACGCCTCGTCGGCGGCGAGGAAGGCGAGGGTGGGACCTGAGCCCGAGACGAGGCCGGCGAGGGCCCCCGAGCTCTCACCGCGTTCGAGCACGCGTGCCAGATCCGGACGCAGGTGCAACGCGGGGGCCTGCAGGTCGTTGCGCAGTGTCGCCGCGAGCATCTTCGCGTCGCCCTGCCGGAGCGCGTGCAGCACATCGGGGTCGACGGCGGGCACGCGCGGGGCAGGGCCGATGTCGACCGCGTGGCGCTCCCGATGGGCATCGAGCTCGCCGTAGACGACCGGCGTCGATATGCCGACGTCGTTGGGCACGAGCACCCAGTCGAACCGGCCGCGTGCCAGCGCGGGACTCAGTTCGTCGCCACGTCCTGTGCCCACCGCCGTCCCGCCCATCAACGCGAACGGCACGTCGGCGCCGAGGCGCGCGGCCAGTCGGGAGAGCTCGCTCATCGGCATCCCGAGCCCCCACAACGCGTCGCACGCGACCAGCGCGGCGGCCGCGTCCGCCGACCCACCGCCCATTCCGCCGGCCACCGGTACGGCCTTGCGGATCGACAGGTGAGCGCCGCGGTCCACTCCCGCGGCCTGTGCCAGCAATCGGGCGGCGCGGATGGCGAGGTTGCGGTCGTCGGTGGGGACGCCGTCGATGTCGACGGGTCCGCGCGACGACACCTCGAGGGACATCCCGTCGGCAGACGTGGCGGTCATCTCCTCGTAGAGCGACACAGCCTGGAAAGCGGTCGCGAGCTCGTGGTAGCCGTCGTCTTGCACGTCGCCGACCTCGAGGAAGACGTTGATCTTGCCGGGTGCGCGTACGCGCACGGAGGAGGGGGTATGCGTCGTCATCGCCGTTCTCCCGCCCCCGCTCGTCGGCCGCTGCCCGCGTGTGCGAGACTGAAGCTTCGGTCCGAGGCCCCCCGCCGCTCCCCAGTCGGTACGGGGAGGTCCGGTCCGGAGCGAGCGATCTGAGTCACTCTTCGACAGTAGCGCTCCGCTCCCCGACGTTCGCCGCCGCTGCCGAAACGTCTTCGAAACCCCGGAACCGTACGGTGACCGGATACCGTCCCCGACCCCCGAGGAGGCAGCATGCGCCCAATGGTCCCCCTGTCGATCGACGCCGATCCCTGGCGCGCGCTGCTATCCCGCTCCGACATCCGGATGCATGACGGCATCCTGCACATGGTCGACGACACCGCCACCCCGGCCGACGCCGAGCGGGAAGACCTGTTGACCGCCGCCGCCGCGATCGAGGCCGCGGGGATCCGCGTTCTGCTCGTGCGCGACGCGAACCGCCGCCCCAAGCTCGTCGTCGACACCGCCCACGCCGAAGCCGCGATCGAGGCGCTACGCGACCCCGACCTCGGTCCGGTCTACATGAAGGCCCGCGGCGAGGACCCCGTGCCCGCGCACAGCGTGCACCCCACCGCAGGATCCGTGCAGGCGTACGCGGTCTTCCGCCCGCGCACCTCGACGGAGGGCTCGTATCGCTACGGCGCATCGCTCGCCCCCCGCCTCGAGCTCTGGCGTTTCGGCGAGAAGACTATCGAAGCGCCCCGTCCGAGCGCCCTCAGCCGCCGCCGTTTCGCCGCGACCGACCTCGACCTCGTCGAGGTGGAGCGCTACGGGCGGAGGTGGGAGACGATCTCGGGCATGTTCGACCCCCACCCGAACGAGTTCACCGCCGATGTCGACATGGTCTTCTCGTGGGTCGACGGGTCGTCCAGCGAGTTCCAGCGGCAGCGCGCCGCGCGCATGAAGGGGTACGTCGTCGGCGATGGCGACGACAACGCCGCCCGCTACCGCCAGGTCGACGAGCTGCGCTACGCGCTCCGCAGCGTGCACATGTACGCACCGTGGGTGCGCCGCATCTTCATCGCCACCGACTCCCCCACGCCGGAATGGCTCGCCGATCACCCCAAGGTGACGATCGTGCGCAGCGAGGAGTTCTTCGCCGATCCCTCGGTGCTCCCCACGCACAACTCCCACGCGGTCGAGGCCCAGCTGCACCGCATCCCGGGTCTGGCGGAACACTTCCTCTACAGCAACGACGACATGTTCTTCGGGCGCCCCGTGACACCCGAGCTGTTCTTCAGCGGCGGGGGCGTGAGCCGCTTCGTCGAGAGCGGCGTGCGCATCGGCAGCGGTCCCTCGCACATCGACCGCTCGGGGCACGACAACGGCCTGCGCGTGAACCGCGCCCTGCTCAAAGAGCGCTTCGGCCGGGTCATCACGCTCGACCTCGAACACTGTGCGACCCCGCTGCGTCGCTCGGTCGCGGCCGAACTGGAGCAGGAGTTCGCCGACGACTACGCCCGCACCGCCGCGAGCCGCTTCCGTTCGGCGACCGACATCTCGGTCACGAACAGCCTGTATCACTACTACGCGCTCGCGACCGGACGCGCGATCGTGACGACCGAGCCCCGGACCCGCTATGTGCAGACCACCCAGCTCGACTCCCTGCGCACGATGGAGCGACTCGTCACACGTCGGGACACCGATATGTTCTGCCTGAACGACGGCAGCGTCCCCGAGATCCCCGAAGAAGTGCGCGTTCCCGCGCTCCGGGCATGCCTCGAACGGTACTTCCCGGTCGCGGCCCCCTGGGAGAAGCCGGCGGTCAGCGCAGGATCGGCAGCGGCGTCGTCGGCGGCGACACCGGTCCACTGAGTTCACGCGTGGCCGGGACGACGAGCCCGGCCTCGCGCAGGCGTCGCTGCGACTCGGCGGCGTCCACGTACTGCAGCGCCTCGGCTGCCCCGAGCGGGACGACGGAGTGCACGACCGTCTCGTCGTACACGTGCACGATGTTGAAGCCCTGGGCCGCGTCTTGCGGGCGCGTTCCCCCCGCCGGAACCATGAGGTCCTGCGTGTAGCAGGTGGCGGATGCCACCGATACGGGGATGCCGGCGAACGTGGCGAACGTCGAATAGTGCAGGTGACCGGCGAGGATCGCGCGGACGTCGCTCCCGCGCAGGACGGCGGCGAGACTGCGCTGGTCGCGGAGCTCCACAGAGGCGGCCAGATCGAGGACGCTCGGCACGGGCGGGTGGTGCATCGCGAGGATGGTTCCGAGAGGAGCGGGGGTGGCCAGCACCTCGGCGAGCCACGCCAGCTGGTCGGCACCGACCTCGCCATGGTGCGCGCCCGGTACCGAGGTGTCGAGGGTGACGATGCGCAGGCCGTCGAACTCGTCGACGCGGTCGACCGGTGCGGTCGGCTCAGCGCCGTCGCCGGGAAGCAGGCTCGCACGGAAGGCGGTGCGGTCGTCGTGGTTTCCCATGACCCAGACCACACGCGTGCCCAGGCGCTCGGCGAGCGGCTCCACCAGCGCGCGCACCCGCTCGTAGGCGTCGGCCTCGCCGAAATCGGCGAGGTCGCCCGTGAACACCAGGGCGTTCGGTCGCACGCCCGACTCGTCGATGGCCGCCACCGCGCGGGCGAGGTAGGCCTCGGAGTCGACGCTGTCGTACAACCGTGTGCCGCCGGCACGCAGGTGGGTGTCGCTGAGGTGCAGCAGCACGCGTTCGGCACGGGGGTATTCGGAGTAGCGCATCTCGAGTTCCTCTCGGGCCGTCGGGTGCGGCCTCGTCACCGGCGTGATGCTCCCGGTGCCTCAAAATGTTACAGACATGTTTCGCGAACGCGTGATGAACACGTCGGTAATTCACCCTGACGCGGCTGTGCGCGTCGGCTCTTCCGCC
>NZ_CAUQWC010000063.1:0-15709 GCF_963521695.1 uncultured Microbacterium sp.
CGGTGGGTGCGCCCGCTGCTCGGCGTCCGGCGACGCACGACCGTGGCGGCGTGCCGCGCGCAGGGGCTCGATCCGTGGTCCGACCCGCACAACACCGACCCCGCCTACGCCCGTGTGCGGGTGCGCGAGCAGGTCATGCCGGTGCTCGAGAGCGAGCTCGGCCCGGGCGTCGCCGAGGCGCTCGCCCGCACGGCTGAACAGCTGCGGGAAGATGCCGCGGCGTTCCAGGACATGATCGACGAGACTATCGAAGACATCGTCGAGCACGCCGAGGCGGGCATCTCGATCTCGGTCGCCGCCCTCGCCGCCAACCCGGCAGCGCTCCGCAACCGCATCGTGCGCTACGTCGTCGAGAGCGAGTTCGGCGTCGCGCTGACGCGATCGCAGACGCTCGAGGTCGCGCGGCTCGCCATCGACTGGCGGGGTCAGGGCCCGATCGACCTGCCGTCGTGCGTCGCCCGTCGCGTCGGCGCTCGGGTGGAGGTCGTCGCGCGCGCGGCATCCTGAAGTTCACGGCGGAGGGATACGGGCTGCGGGAACACGCCGGAAGCAGCGACGACGTCAGAGCTCCGAGCCCCACGGCGTCCGCAGTCAGATGGCATCCCTCACCGCCGGACGTAGACTCGACGGATGCGCGCGGCCGACATCTCCGACGACATCAGCGAAGTCCTCCTCACCGAGGAGCAGATCCACGAAAAGCTCGCCGAACTGGCCACACAGGTGGTCACCGATTACGAGGGCCGTGAGGTCGTGCTCGTGGGCGTTCTCAAGGGCGCCGTCATGGTCATGGCCGACTTCGCGCGGCACCTGCCCGTTCACATCACGATGGACTGGATGGCGGTGTCGTCGTACGGCGCGAGCACCCGTTCCAGCGGCGTGGTGCAGATCCGCAAAGACCTCGACACCGACATCACCGGCAAGCACGTGCTCATCGTGGAAGACATCATCGACTCGGGCCTGACCCTCAGCTGGCTTCTCGAGAACTTCGCCTCGCGCGGCGCCGAATCGGTCGAGGTGCTGGCGCTGCTGCGCAAACCGGATGCCATGAAGGTCGAGGTCGACTGCCGGTACGTGGGGTTCGACATCCCCAACGACTTCGTCATCGGTTACGGCCTCGACTACGCCGAGCGCTACCGCAACCTCCGCGACGTCGCGGTGCTCGCGCCCCACGTCTACTCCTGACGAGAGCGCCTCTCAGAGGCGGGGATGCCGCGGCATCCGTGCCCTGTACGCCTGAAACGAACGCACAGGCCCGGCATAGTCGGCACACGTTACCCTGATGCGACCGCATTTCTGCGGAGGATCACGAAAGGGCTGGGCTCGCCCACCATGAATTTGAAGAAGATCACGCGCAATCCGATCATCTACGTTCTGTTGGTCGTTCTGCTTCTGATCATCGGTTTCTCCCTCATCTCCAACCTCACCGGCGCCCGTCAGGTGTCGACGAAAGAGGGTCTGGAGCTGCTGCAGGGCAACACCGTGACCAAAGTGGTGACGAACGATCCCGATCAGCGCGTCGATCTCACACTGTCCGAGCCCTTCGAGGGTGCCGACAGTGTGCAGTTCTACTTCGGCCAGGCCCGCGCCGCCGAGGTGGCGAACGCCATCGACGCCGCCGCGCCCTCCGACGGCTTCAACGACGAAGTGCCCCGCCCCAGCTGGTTCGACGGCTTCCTTGGGCTGATGCTCCCGCTCGTGCTCCTCGGTCTGCTCTTCTGGTGGCTGCTCTCCAGCGCCCAGGGCGGCGGCAGCAAGGTCATGCAGTTCGGCAAGTCGCGGGCGAAGCTCGTCACCAAAGAGACGCCGACCGTCACCTTCCAAGACGTCGCGGGTTCCGATGAGGCCATCGAAGAGCTCGAAGAGATCAAAGAATTCCTCAAGGACCCCAAGAAGTTCGAAGAGGTCGGTGCCCGCATCCCGAAGGGCGTACTGCTGTACGGCCCTCCCGGAACCGGTAAGACCCTGCTGGCCCGCGCCGTCGCCGGTGAGGCGGGCGTGCCCTTCTATTCCATTTCGGGTTCGGACTTCGTCGAGATGTTCGTCGGTGTCGGCGCGAGCCGCGTGCGCGACCTGTTCAACCAGGCCAAAGAGAGCTCCCCGGCCATCATCTTCATCGACGAGATCGATGCCGTCGGTCGCCACCGCGGCGCCGGCATGGGCGGCGGCCACGACGAGCGCGAGCAGACGCTGAACCAGATGCTCGTCGAGATGGACGGCTTCGACCCCAAGGTCAACGTCATCGTGATCGCGGCGACGAACCGCCCCGACATCCTCGACCCCGCCCTGCTGCGCCCGGGCCGCTTCGACCGCCAGATCGGCGTCGACGCGCCAGACCTCAAGGGCCGCCAGCGCATCCTCGAGGTGCACGGCCGCGGCAAGCCGCTGTCGGACTCGGTCGACCTCGAGGTCGTCGCCCGCAAGACCCCCGGCTTCACCGGTGCCGATCTCGCCAACGTCCTCAACGAGGCGGCGCTGTTGACCGCACGCTCGAACGCGCAGCTCATCGACAACCGCGCCCTCGACGAGGCCATCGACCGCGTCATCGCCGGGCCCCAGCGCCGTACCCGTGTGATGAGGGACAAAGAGAAGCTCATCACGGCGTACCACGAGGGCGGCCACGCGCTCGCGGCAGCCGCGATGAACCACACCGACCCCGTCACGAAGGTCACGATCCTTCCGCGCGGCAAGGCGCTGGGCTACACGATGGTGCTGCCGCTCGACGACAAGTACTCCATCACCCGCAACGAGCTGCAGGATCAGCTGACCTACGCCATGGGCGGCCGTGTCGCCGAAGAGGTCGTGTTCCACGACCCCACCACCGGGGCCTCGAACGACATCGAGAAGGCCACGAGCATCGCGCGCAAGATGGTCACGGAGTACGGCATGACGAACGAGGTGGGTCCGGTGAAGCTCGGCTCCTCTTCGGGCGAGGTCTTCATGGGTCGCGACATGGGACACGGCCGTGACTTCTCGGAGCGCATCGCCGAGCGCGTCGACGCCCAGGTGCGCGCGCTCATCGAGCAGGCGCACAACGAGGCGTACCAGGTCATCAACGACAACCGCGAGGTGCTCGACCGGCTCGCTCTGGCGCTGCTCGAGAAAGAGACGCTCGACCACAACGAGCTCGCCGAGATCTTCACCGACGTCAAGCGCCTCACCCCGCGCCCGCAGTGGCTGTCGTCGGGCGATCGTCCGGTCTCCACCCAGCCGCCGGTGAACGTCCCCCGTCGGGAGACGGCCGGAATCGCCGCATCCACCGAGGCCGAGGCGCAGACGCAGACGCAGGCGCAGCCCCGTCCGAGCGGACAGACGCGCCCGGCCACCGCCTGAGGCGCCGTGGCCGTCGATCGAGAACGGGTGGCAGCGCTCGTCCGCGAGCTGCTGGAGGCGATCGGGGAGAACCCCGATCGCCCCGGACTCCGGCAGACCCCGACCCGCGTCGCTGAGTCCTGGGCCGAGTTCTTCGGGGGAGTGGGCCAGGATGCCGGTGCCCCGCTCGAGCACACCATCTCGGTGTCGCGTGGGCCGGCGCCCGACACGCTGCCCTCCGGGGCCGTCATGGTGCGCGACATCGCGTTCCGCTCGATGTGCGAGCACCACCTGCTGCCCTTCCGCGGACGCGCGCACGTCGCCTACCTCCCCGGCGAGGAGGTCGTCGGGCTGGGAGCGCTGCCGCGCGTGATCGACGTCCTCGCCGCCCGCCCGCAGGTGCAGGAGCGGCTCGGTGAGCAGGTCGCGGACGCGATCGATGCGGCCCTCGACGCCCGCGGGGTGCTCGTGGTGCTCGACGCGGTGCACGAGTGCGTCACCATGCGCGGCGGTCGGCAGCCCGACGCCTCGACGGTGACGATCGCGGCACGCGGTGCCTACACCGAGCCCGCCGCGCGCGCGGAGCTCATCGCCCTCATCGGGGCGCGCGCGTGACCCTCGTCATGGGGATCGTCAACGTCACCCCCGACTCCTTCAGCGACGGCGGCCGCTACCTCGACCCCGACGTCGCGATCGCCCACGCGCGCTTCCTCCGCGAGCAGGGCGCCGATCTGCTCGACGTCGGCGGCGAGTCCACACGGCCCGGAGCCGACCGGGTCGCACCCCGCGTCGAGCAGCAGCGGGTGCTACCGGTCGTCGAGGCACTGGCATCCGAGGGGGTGTCCGTCAGCATCGACACGATGAACGCGACGACCGCCGTCGCCGCGGTGCGCGCTGGTGCGCGGCTGGTGAACGACGTCTCGGGCGGTCTCGCCGACCCCGACATGCTCGCCGCCGTCGCGGAGACCGGTGCCGACATCGCCCTGGGCCACTGGCGCGGACCGTCGAGCGAGATGTACGCACGCGCCGACTACGTCGACGTGGGGCGCGAGGTCGTGGTGGAGCTCCAGGAGCGCGTCGCTGCCGCCGTCGCTGCGGGGATCGGCCCCGCTCGCATCGTCGTCGACCCCGGCATCGGGTTCGGAAAGCGCGGGGACCAGAATTGGCGGGCGCTGCGCGCACTGCCCGAACTCGGCGGGCTGGGGTGCCGCGTGCTCGTGGGGACGAGTCGCAAGCGGTTCCTCGCCGACGCGCTGGGCGACGACGCCGATCTTGCTCGACGCGACCTCGCCACCGCCGTGACCAGCGCCCTCGCCGCCCGCTCGGGCGCCTGGGCCGTGCGCGTGCACGATGTCGCGACCACCCGCGACGCCCTCGCCGTCGCCCGCGCCTGGGAGGCCTGATGGATGCCGTCGACCACATCACCCTGACGGGGGTGCGCGCCTTCGGTCACCACGGTGTGTACGCCGACGAGAAGCGCGAGGGCCAGGAGTTCGTGGTCGACGCGGCGCTCGCCCTGTCGTTGCGGCGTGCGGCCGAGACCGACGACGTGGTCGACACCGTGCACTACGGCGAGCTGGCCGAGAGACTCGTCGCCGTCGTCGCGGGCGAGCCCGTCGATCTGCTCGAGACGCTCGCCCAGCGCCTCGCCGACGAGGTGCTGCGCGATGAGCGCGTCGACCGGGTGACCATCACCGTGCACAAGCCGCAGGCCCCCATCCCCGTGCCGTTCGGCGACGTCGCCGTGACCATCACGCGGGGTCGTTCGTGAGCGTGCGGCTGGCCCACGGAATGGGTGAAGCACCGCGTTCGACGCCGGTCACGGCGGTCGTCGCGCTGGGCGCCAACCTCGGCCGGCGAGCGGAGACGTTGGCGGAGGCGGCTGACGAGCTGAGGCGTCTGACCCTGACGGGCGACGTGCGCGTGTCGGAGCCGATCGAGACCGTCGCGGTGACCCTCGACGGCGAGGACGAAGACGCGCCTCGTTACCTCAATGCCGTCGCCATCCTGCGGACGCGCCTCGCCCCTGCTGAACTGCTCGCGTCGTTGCACCGTATCGAGGCACGACACGGACGCGTGCGACGTGAACGTTGGGGGGATCGCACGCTCGATCTCGACCTGATCGCGTACGGTGACGAGAAGATCACCCGCGACGACCTCGTCGTGCCGCACCCCCGGGCCCACGAGCGGGACTTCGTGCTCGCGCCGTGGGCGCAGCTGGATCCGGATGCCGAGATCCCCGGGCGCGGACGCGTCACCGACCTGCTGGAAGGGCTCCGACGATGAGACGCACGGGTGTCGGCATCCTCACCGTCGCCGTCGTCGTCGGCGCGGCGGCCGGTTTCATCCTCGACACGATGCTGACCGCGATGGGCCGCGCGACGTTCTCTCCGGCGGCGAGCCTGCCGACGATCCTCGCATTGCTCGGCGCCGTGATCGTCGCCCTGGCGGTGCCGGTGTGGCGAGCGACCCGGAGTCGTGGCACCCGGCGCATCAATCCCTTCCAGGCTCTGCGCATCGCGATGCTGGCGAAGGCCTCGTCGTTGCTGGGGGCGGTGTCGTTCGGATTCTCGCTCGGTCTGATCGTGTTCCTGACGACCCGACCCGTGACGCCGTCGCTAGGCTCGATGGGAACGATCGTCGCGACGCTCGTGTGCGCCGTCGTCCTCGTCGTCGCGGGACTCGTTGCCGAGCAGCTGTGCACCATCCGGAAGGACGACGATGACGACACCCCCGGAAACACCCCGACCGGACCCGTCCAGGCCTGACGAGCCCGCGCGGCCGCCGCTCGACGAGGGCACGCGGCTGACTCCGCCGGAGCCCGTCGAGGGTGCGCGCCTGACTCTGCCGGAGCCCGTCGAGGGTGCGCGGCTCGTTCCGCCGGAGCCCGTCGAGGGCGCGCGGCTCGTTCCGCCGGAGCCCGTCGAGGGCGCGTGGCTCTCTGCATCTGAGCCCGTCGACGGTGTACGGCTCACCCCGTCGGAGCCGGTCGAGGACCCGCGCGAGGCAGGTGACGAGCGCGCCTCCTCACCCTCGGCGAGCGGAGGGTTGCGTCGCGATCGCGCGCCCCGTGGGGCGGAGGTGGACCAGCCTGCCGGGATCGAATCCGGGTACGAGCTCGGGGCGGAAGCGACGGTCGACGCCGGAGCCCACGATGGTGGGGCGATGGCCGACGGCGGCTCGGCCGACGTCCCCGGCCCGCTCGCCCCGCCTCGGGTGCACGGCGGCGGACCGACGAGTGGAACGGGCGCTCACGACGACGGTGCCGTCCTGGGCGCACGCACGTACGACCGCATCCTCGAGCCGCGCTCGCAGCGTCGTCTGCCCCTCGGCGACGGGACGTGGTACCAGCTCGCCCGCGCCTACGTGCGCGTCCAGCTCATCTCCCAGGGCGTCTTCTTCCTACTGGTGCTCGCCGTCGCCGTCGTGGTGCAGGTGATCACCGGGGTGCTGTGGCAGTGGATCCCGGCGGGGGTCGTCCTCCTCGTGACCCTCTTCGGGCTCGTCATCACGCCGCGGCAGGCCCGGTCGTTCGGATACCAGCTGCGGCGCGACGACCTCGTGTTCCGTCGCGGCATCCTCTGGCAGCGGGTCGTGGCGGTCCCCTACGGGCGCATGCAGCTCGTCGACATCACCCACGGCCCCCTGGACCGCGGCTTCGGCATCGCCCAGCTCAAGCTCGTCACCGCTGCCGCCTCGACCGGGGTCACGATCCCGGGACTCACGCAAGAGGCAGCGGAGCACCTGCGCGACACGCTCGTCGCGGTGGCCGAGACCCGGCGGACGGGTCTGTGAGCGACCCGGACGCGTCCGGCGGAGCGCGCGCGGCGGACCCTGCGGCTGGTGCGTCGGAGCCCGAGGGCGCTCGGGTTCCCGAGGCGGGCAGCGCCGCGCCGATCGTCCGGCCGGCGGTGCGGTCGCCGTACAGCGACGGCGAATGGCACCGACTGCATCCGCTCACCCCCTTGCTGCGCGGGGGCCTGACGCTCCTCGTCATCATCGGCGTGATCGTCGCGAATCTCCGCGAGCGGCTGGTCGAGTTCCTGTTCCCCGTCTTCACCGACCTTCCACCGGGCGAACTGCCGCCCGATCCGGTCGACTTCCTGTTCGCGAACAACCTGATCCTCATCGTCGGCGGTGCGACGCTGGCGCTGCTCATCGTGCTGCTGGTGCTGTTCCGGCTGTCATGGCGGTTCCACACGCTGCGCATCGGCGACGACGACGTCGAGGTGCGTTCGGGGGTGCTGTTCCGCACCCACCGCCGCGCACCCCTCGACCGCGTCCAGGGTGTCAACCTGACGCGCCCCATGATCGCCCGGCTCCTGGGCCTGGCGAAGCTGGAGGTCGTCGGGGCGGGCCTGGATGCCAACGTCAAGCTCGAGTACCTGTCGGGGAAGGACGCCGATGCCATCCGCGGCGACATCCTCTGCCTCGCCTCGGGGCGGCGCCGTCTCGTCGCCGGGCAGTCGCCCGAGAACGGGCGATCCTCGCTCGCGCGCCAGGCCGCGGCGGCGGTGGGTTCGGGCCTGCAGGGTCTGGTCGACGGCGAGGACCTCTCGGATGCCGAGCCCGAGAGCATCGTGCGCATCCCGGTGGGCCGGCTCGTGGCATCCCGTGTGCTGAGTGGTTCGACGGTGTTCCTCATCGCCCTCGTGGTGGGCATCGTCGTTGCGGCGTCGCTGTCGACTCTGTGGCTGCTGTTCACGGTCGTTCCCATGTTCCTCGCGTTCGGCGCCTACTACGTGCGATCCGTCGCGCGCGGGTTGCGGTACTCGATCGCGCCGACGCCCGACGGCGTCCGCGTGACGTTCGGGCTCTTCACCACCGTCTCCGAGATCGTGCCGCCCGGCCGCGTCCACGCCATCGAGGTGCGACAGCCCCTCCTGTGGCGACCCTTCGGGTGGTGGACCGTGTCGGTCAACCGCCTGTCGGGCCGGTCGTCGACCGACTCAAGCACCGACCAGCTGGCCGCGGTGCTGCCCATCGGCACACGCGACGACGTCGAGCGCGTGCTCGAGATCCTCGCCCCGGCCCTGACCGGCGGCGAGTGGACGAGCGTCTTCCGCGACGGCATCCTGGGTCCCGTGCAGGACGACCCCTACGTGACGACCCCGGCGCGCGCCCGCTGGCTGCGGCCCCTGTCGTGGCGGCGCAACGGTGTGCTGTTGACGGACGCCGCCCTCCTCATGCGTCGGGGGTGGGTGTGGCGGTCGCTGAGCATCCTGCCTCTGGCGCGCCTGCAGTCGGTCGGACTGGAGCAGGGTCCGCTGGCGCGAGCGTTCGGGGCGGCGACGCTCACGGGCCACGTGATCGCCGGCACGGTGCAGACCTCGGTCGGCGCCCTCGATCGCGACGAGGCGGTGCGCATGTTCGAACGCACCGCGTTCTCGACCGTGGCGGCGGCCGCGACCGATCGCAGTCACCGGTGGGCCGGATGAGCGGCCGCGACGGACGCCTCGGCGTGGGAGTCATCGGCGCCGGGCGCGTGGGTCCCGTCCTCGCAGCCGCGCTCGCCGGCGCCGGGCACGCCCTCACCGGCATCACCTCCGGCTCCGACGACGACCGGGTCGAGGCCATCCTTCCCGGTCTCGCCGTCCTCACCGCGGACGAGGTCGTGCGACGCAGCGAGCTGGTCGTGATCGCCGTGCCGCACGACCAGCTGCCGGCGCTCGTCGCGGGCCTCGCCGGGGTGGGTGCTTGGCAGCCGGGCCAGCTCGTGCTGCACACCGACGCCGCGTACGGCGCCCGCGTCCTCGACCCGGCCGCGCGGCTCGGCGCCATCCCGCTCGCGATCCACCCCGCCATCTCGTTCACCGGGACATCGTCGATCGACCTGCGGCAGTTGGCGCAGGCGTACGCCGCGGTGACGGCCCCGGCGCCCGTCCTGCCCATCGCGCAGGCACTCGCCGTCGAACTCGGATGCGAACCGGTGGTGATCGCCGAAGACGATCGCGCGGCGTACGCGGAGGCGATCGCCACGGCGACGGAGTTCTCGCGATCGATCGTGCGCCAGTCGTCGGAGATGCTGTCGCGTGTCGGGGTCGACAACCCCGGCGGGTACCTCTCGGCGCTCGTGCGGTCGAGCGTCGACCAGGCGCTCGTCGAGGGCTCCGGACGTCGCACCCTCGACGACGACGCTACGATCGACGGATGATCCGCACCCTCGAGGATCTGCGCACCCGACTCGGCGAAATCCGAGGCGCAGATCGGTCGTCCGGCGGCCCCCGTGTCGCACTTGTTTCGACCCTGGGAGCCCTGCACGACGGCCACGTCGACCTCATCCATGAAGCCCGCGAGCGCGCCGACGTCGTGGTGGTGTCGACCTTCGTCAACCCGCTGCGCTTCCGCACCGCCGACGAGACGGCCTCGTATCCGCGTTCGCCCGACGCCGACGAGCGCGTCCTCCGCGACCTGGGTGTCGACGTCGTCTTCGCGCCCTCTGCGGGGGAGTTCCTGCCCGCGGGCACCGCGACGACCCGCGTATCGGCGGGAGACGTCGGGCTGCGCTACGAGGGTCGGGTACGGCCCTTCTATTTCGACGGCGTACTGACCGTCGAGGCGAAGCTGTTCAACCTGGTCCGCCCCGACGTCGCCGTCTACGGCGAGCGGGACCTCCAGCGCGCGTTCCTGGTGCAGCGCATGGTGCGCGACCTCGACTTCGGCCTCGAGATCGCCACGGTGCCCACGGTCCGCACCGAAGACGGGCTGCCGGTGTCCAGCCGTATCGCCCTTCTGGAGCCCTCGGATCGTCGCGCTGCGGCGAAGCTGCCCCGTGCGCTGGAGGCGGCGGCATCCAACTCCGACCTGGGGGTCGACGCGTGCATCGCGGCGGCTCAGTCGGCGCTCATGGGCGAGCAGCGCATCGCCCTCGAGTACCTCAGCGTGGTCGACCCCGCCACCTTCCTGCCCGTCGACGAGGGGCACCGCGGTCGCGCCCTGGCCCTCATCGCCGCGACGGTGGGTGGGCACCGCTTCATCGACAACGCTGAGATCTCGCTGCGCTGACGGGGCCGCGCGAGGCGTTCGTCCGTCGGGCGGTCGTTCGCGGGGAGCCGGCAGCCGACCGCTGTCACCAGGATCGGCCGCCCACGGCCTGGGGGGCTCTCTGCGAGAGCAGCGCCCGCCGTCGATCTGAGGCTCTCGGTCGCGGCGAATAGACTGGAGACGACCCCGAGGAGCCTCCCGATGACCGACGCGCCCGCGAACGACGCCGCCGAACCCACCGAAGACGAGGTCTTCGAGCAGAAGGCGGTGCGCCTGGCCAAACGCGAGCGCCTGCTCGCCGAGCGCGCCGACGCCGCGGGCGGGCCGTACCCGGTCGCCGTGCCCGTCACCACCACCATCCCGGCCCTGCGCGCCCGCTTCGGCGATCTCGAGGCCGGCGCGGAGACCGGCGAGACCGCCGGTGTCGCGGGGCGTGTGGTGTTCAGCCGCAACACCGGCAAACTGTGCTTCGCATCGCTCCAGGCCGGCGACGGGAGCCGCATTCAGGCCATGGTCTCGCTCGCGAGCGTCGGCGACGATTCCCTGCAGGCGTGGAAGGAGCTCGTCGACCTGGGCGACCACGTCTTCGTCTCGGGTGAGGTGATCTCGAGCCGCCGCGGCGAGTTGTCGATCATGGTGGCCGAGTGGAGCATCGCGGCGAAGGCCGTGCTTCCCCTTCCCAACCTCCACGGCGAGCTGAGCGAAGAGAGCCGCGTCCGCAGCCGCTTCCTCGACCTCATCGTGCGCGACCGTGCCCGCGAGACCGTCCTGGCGCGGGCGAAGGTCAACCAGAGCCTGCGACGCACGTTCACCGAACGCGAGTTCGTCGAGGTCGAGACGCCCATGCTGCAGGTGCAGCACGGCGGCGCGAGCGCGCGCCCCTTCACCACTCACTCCAACGCGTTCGACACCGAGCTGTTCCTGCGCATCGCGCCCGAACTGTTCCTCAAGCGCGCTGTCGTGGGCGGCATCGACCGGGTGTACGAGATCAACCGCAACTTCCGAAACGAGGGCGCCGACTCCACGCACAGCCCCGAGTTCGCGATGCTTGAGGCATACCAGGCCTACACCGACTACAACGGCATCGCCGATCTCACGCAGACCCTGATCCAGGATGCCGCGATCGCCGTCGCCGGCTCCACCACGGTCACGTGGGCCGACGGCACCGAGTACGACCTCGGCGGAGAATGGGACCGCATCTCGATGTACGACTCGCTGTCGGCCGCGGTCGGCCGCGCGATCACGCCCGAGACGACGCTCGACGCGCTGCGCTCGCTGGGCGCCGAGCACGAGGTCGACTCCCCGCCGCACGAGACCCACGGCAAGTGGGTCGAAGAGCTGTGGGAGCACTTCGTCAAGCCGGGCCTGAGCCGGCCCACGTTCGTCATGGACTTCCCCGTCGACACCAGTCCTCTCGTGCGCGAGCACCGTTCCATCGCCGGTGTCGTGGAGAAGTGGGACCTGTACGTGCGCGGGTTCGAGCTGGCGACCGGCTACTCGGAACTCGTCGACCCGGTGATCCAACGTCACCGCTTCATCGAGCAGGCGAAGCTCGCCGCCCGCGGCGACGACGAGGCCATGCCCATCGACGAGGAGTTCCTGCGGGCCCTTGAGCACGGCATGCCCCCCACCGGTGGCATGGGGATGGGAATCGACCGACTGCTCATGGCAATCACCGGACTCGGGATCCGCGAGACGATCCTGTTCCCGCTGGTGAAGTAGACCGCTCGAACACCCACTCGGGCAACCGGCCGGCGTCCAGCATGGCCCGCATGATCTCGCTGAGCCCGTGTGTGCCGTCGATCGCGAGGGCTGCGTCCGCGTAGAACGCGGCGTGCGTGGATCGCCCCGACGCCCACGCGAGCCACGCGCAAGCGGCGAGCGCTCCGGGTCGGCGTTCGGGGGCGACCAACGAGGCGACGCGCCGGCACAGCTCGAGCCCCGAGCGCAGCCGGGCCGGATCGGGCTGCGCGCCCTCGCCCCACATCGGGCGGGCGAGGTCTTCGGGCACCGGCTCGCCGCCCCGGAAGGCGGTCTGAGCGCGGAACACCGCGTCGCCCGTCGCCAGATCACCGGTCCACTGCATCAGCGCGACGTCGCGCAGGGAGGGTCGCTCCAGGCAGAAGGCGAGGGCCGCGATCCGCGTCATGTCGACCTGGTCGGTCGGTCGGTCGATGGTGCGCTCGAACAGCTCGGGCGGGTCGGCGATCTCCGCGGCCACGGCGTCGGCCGCGGTGCGCCGTGCGGGTGAGAGGCGGCGCCGGTCGCGCGAGCGCCTCAACGCGTGCTCCACGTCGACCAGGAGCTGTTCGAGGAGCCGCGAGTCTGCCGCGGACCCGACGGGTAGGCGGGCGGCGGCGAGGTGGTCGCCGCTGACGTCGTGGTCGAGCCCCTCGAAGGCGGCATCCTGGATCTCGGTGAGCGGATGCGACCCCGCCGCCGGCTCGAGATAACTGGCCCACCCGTCGGAGCCCACGACGAGCGCGTCGACGACGCGCAGGCCGCAGATGTCGGCGCGGGCACGCACGGCATCCGCGAGGCCGGTGTGCGGTGCGCCGGCCCCGCCCGTCACGGAGTCATCGGTGTACACCGCGATCGCGACGGCGTCGGTGCGGGTCACCTTGCAGGCCATGCCGACGACGGTCGAGGCGACCCCCTCTTCGGTGGGTCGATCGCCCTGCGGCGGCAGGTCGACGCGCATCGCGCCGAGCGAACGCCCCTCACCGAAGGGGACGACGACGAGGCTGCGATGCGGGGTGCATTCGAGCAGGTGCGGGACGAGGGAGAGGAAGGCGGGAGACGAGGTTGCCCGCAGGACGGTGGTGGTCATGCGTCGAGAGTGGTCGTCGCAGGCCGTTCCGTTCCGGGAGGATTCGCTCGATCGTGGATCATTCCGCGCATCCGCCGGGTGGGGAGGAGGCGCGGGCGGGCGTTCGCCCAGCCGCCGCGGGTATTCTCGAAGCATGGACGAGACCTGGACCGCTGTGCTGTGGGCGATCCTGCCGACGATCGTGGTGTCGTTCGTCTTCTTCTTCATCCTGCGCAACGTCATTCGCATGGACCGCACCGAGCGCAAGGCCTACGCACGCATCGAGGCGCAGGAACGGGCCAAGCGCGGTCTTCCGCCGGTGGCGTCCACGGGCGACGGCCCCGCGAACTGAGGTCTGCGAGACCGTTGTCGGCGGTCGTCGCTACGCTGGGTCCACAACCCGTCCAGGAGGACCCGTGATCAACGCCACGTTCGACGCGAGCTGGCTCGTCATCACGCTGTTCGTCGTCGACCTGGTCGTGCGTATCGCCGCGATCATCATCGTGCCCCGCAACCGCCGTCCCACCGCGGCGATGGCGTGGCTTCTGGCGATCTACTTCATACCGTTCGTCGGGGTGTTCCTGTTCCTGCTGATCGGAAATCCGCGTCTGCCGCGTAAACGCCGACGCAAGCAGGCGGCGATCAACGAGTACATCCACGACACGAGTGCGTCGCTTGAGTTCGGAACGCTCCGCCCCAACGCGCCGCACTGGTTCCGCGCGCTCGTTCAGCTCAACCGCAATCTCGGCGCCATGCCCATCGCGGGCGACAACGCCGCCACCCTCATCGCCGACTACCAGCAGAGCCTGGATGCCATGGCAGACGCGATCCGCGGCGCCACGCGGTACGTGCACGTGGAGTTCTACATCCTGCAGTCCGATGACTCCACCGACAACTTCTTCCGCGCGCTCGAAGAGGTCGCGGAGCGTGGGGTCGTGGTGCGGGTACTGCTGGACCACTGGGCGAACCAAGGCAAACCGCGCTACAAGCAGACGGTGCGCCGCCTCGACGCGATGGGCGCCCACTGGCATCTGATGCTTCCCGTGCAACCGCTGCGCGGCCGCTGGCAGCGCCCTGACCTGCGTAATCACCGAAAGCTCCTCGTCATCGACGGCGACGTCGCGTACATGGGCTCGCAGAACGTCACCGACTCCTCCTACAACCTGCGCAAGAACATCCGCCGCGGGCTGCACTGGGTCGACCTCATGGTGCGCGTCGAGGGCCCCGTCGTCGCCAGCATCAACGCGGTCTTCCTCTCCGACTGGTACAGCGAGACAGACGAGACGCTGGCCGACGAGATCGACCTGTTCAGCGTGACGACCGGCCCAGGCGACCTGGACTGCCAGATCGTGCCCTCGGGTCCGGGCTTCGACTTCCAGAACAACCTCAAGCTGTTCCTCGGTCTGCTCTTCGCCGCGCGGGAACGCATCATCATCGTCAGCCCGTACTTCGTGCCCGACGAGGCGCTGCTCCTCTCCATCACCACCGCCTGCCAGCGTGGCGTGCACGTGGAGCTGTTCGTGTCCGAAGAGGGCGACCAGGCCATGGTCTATCACGCCCAGCGCAGCTACTACGAGGCGCTCCTGCGTGCGGGAGTCGTCATCTGGATGTACCGCAAGCCCTTCATCCTCCACAGCAAGAGCGTCACCATCGACGACGAGGTCGCCGTCATCGGCTCGAGCAACATGGACATGCGCTCCTTCGGTCTGAATCTCGAGGTGTCGATGCTCGTGCGCGGTGAAGAATTCGCGCGCGACATGCGCGCGGTCGAAGACCGCTACCGGCAGCTCAGCCGCCAGCTCACCATCGAGGAGTGGCGCCGGCAGCCCCTGCGCTCCACCATCCTCGACAACCTGGCCCGCCTCACCTCCGCGCTGCAGTGAGGCGGTGGGGCGTTCGCCGCCGGCATCCAGGAATCTCCGTCATCATGGGGCGAACCCACCCCCCGGAGGTTTTCATGTCCCGCTCACGTCTGACCCTCATCGGCCTGCTGGGAGCGGGCCTGCTCGCCGCCGGCACCCTGACCGGGTGCGCGTCGGGTGCCGCGTCATCGCCCGAATCGTCGTCGCCCGCGGATGCCGCGACCGCATCGCCCGCGGGTGACGTCAGCGCCGCGTGGCTCGACGCGGGCCGCGCGATCGCGGTCGTCACCTCCGGCAGCTCGTCGTGCGTCCCGGCTGTCGGCGGGGAGCCGCTGATCACCGACGGAACGCTGACGGTGGACCTCGTCGAACCGACCCAGGAGCCGTGCACGCGCGACATGGTGCCGCGCGCGACGCTGGTGACCCTTCCGGTGGGCACGGATCCCGGTGCCGCCCTCACCGTGAAGGTGACGGGGGCCGCAGAGGGCGAGACGACGCTCGCCGCGCTGGCCGACGTGCCCACGCCCCCCGACGACTTCGCGCCGAGCGCGGGTTGGGTGAGCGCGTCGCTGGTCGCGATCGTCACCTACGGCAGCTCCAGCTGCGTGCCGACCGTCGAATCGGTGAGCTCCGACGGTGGCCAGGTGGCGGTGCGGTTCGCCACGCCGCCCGCCGATCAGGTGTGCACCATGGACTACGCCCCGCGCGTGACTCTTGCCGACGTGGGCGCGGAGGCCGGCGACGG
>NZ_CAUQWC010000064.1:0-15469 GCF_963521695.1 uncultured Microbacterium sp.
CCGAGGAACTCGAGACGTTCGTTGTGCGGGATGGCGCCGTTCTCGTAGGCGAACGAGCGGTGGGTCAGGGCAAGCGAAAGAAGCTCGGGGTCGATGTCGACCCCGAGCTTCTCGGTGAGCGCCTGGCGCTCGACGGTGTTTCGCGTCACGGTGTTTCGCGTCACAGTGTTTCGCGTCGCAGTGTCTCGTCGCGGGCGACGATCAGACGTCGGCGACCTTGCGGCCCTTGTACTCGAGGAAGAGCTCGGTGCCCTGCGAGTCGGTGACGACCTTGGCCTGGTGAGGGCGGCTGTAGACGACCTTGCCGTTCTCGATGGTCTTGACCAGCGTGGGGGCCTCGGCCTTCCACTGCGCGCGACGCGAGCGGGTGTTGGAGCGGGAGACCTTCCGCTTCGGGGGGTTACCTGCCATGACTAGCTCTTCTCTGTCTTGGGGGCGGCGCGGAGCGCATCGCCGTCGTCTGGGGTGTACTGCTGGAGCGCAGCCCATCGGTTATCGACAGGCGTGTGCTCCGTGTCGTCGGTGTTTTTCGTCAGCCTCTCGCCCGTGTTCGGGTCGAGCCCGGGGCAGTCCGGCTGACACACCGGCTGGAACGGAAGCGACAGGACAATGGCATCCCGGACCAGATTTTCAAGATCCACGTGGTCGTCTTGAACGTCGAAGTCACTCGCTTCGTGCCCAGGATACGCGAAAAGTTCCTGGAACTCGACTTCGACAGGCTCGTCGATGTCGATGAGGCAGCGTCCGCACACGCCCGTGGCGGTGGTGTCGACGGTGCCCGAGACAAGAATCCCCTCGTGCACCGACTCCAGACGCACCTCGAGCTCGAGGATCTCGCCCTCGGGGATCGAGAGCAGGCCCTCCCCCCATTTCTCGGGGGTGGGGAGGTCGAGGCTGTGCTCGCGCATCTCACCGGGATGGTGCTCGATGTCGCGGACGGGGAGCTGGAAGGGGCCGGGTCGACGGGTTCTCACGGTCGTCCATGCTACCCGCGCCCCCCTGAGCGAGGGCCGGGCGGCGCGAGCAGCGGTGCGGCGTCGCACAAACGAACACGCATAAACGCGTTTCGCGCGCAGAAACACGACGAGCGCGTGTTTCTGCGCGCAGATCGCGTTTATGCGTGGAAGGCGGACCACCGCGCACCCGCGGGCGGTGAGGTTCAGATGCCGCGCGCGCCGGTGTCGAGATAGCGCGCGACGGCGGGCGGGACGTAGGGCGACACGTCTCCACCGAGGCCGGCCACCTGCCGCACGAGCGAACTCGACACGAGGGCGTGCGAAGGGTCGGGCAGCAGGAACACCGTCTCGACGTGTGCGAGGTCGCGGTTCACGATCGCCATCGGGGTCTCGTACGCGACGTCGACCTGCGAACGGATGCCCTTCACCAGCACTTTCGCCCCCACGTCGGTGGCGTAGTCGACGAGGAGGCCCATGCTCCACGCCGCGATGATCACGTCTCCTTCGACCCCCGCCTCCGAGATCGACTGCTCGAGCAGGCGTTGGCGCTCGGCGATGGGCAGCATCGCCTCTTTGCCGGGGTTGTGCACGACGAGCACGTGCAGCTGGTCGAAGAGGCCGGCGGCACGACGGATGACGTCGAGGTGACCGAGCGTGGGCGGGTCGAACGAGCCGGGGACGACGGCGATCCGGGGATCCATGCCGCCAGCCTATCGACGCGACTCGACCGAGAGCCCGGCGTTCAGGACTTCGCCAGCGCGGCACGCTCTTCGACGCCCACGCGGCGTTCGAGGGCGGCGGCGAGTCCGGGATGCCGCACCAGCGCGGGGTCGTCGGCGAGGAGGCGCTCCCCCTCGGCGCGCGCCTCAGTGATGAGGTCGGCGTCGGTCACCACCCGCAGCAGACGCAGCGACGATCGGGCGCCCGATTGCGCTCCACCGAGCACGTCGCCCTCGCCGCGGAGTTCGAGGTCGACCTCGGCGAGGGCGAAGCCGTCGAGGGTGGATGCCACGGCTTCGACCCGCGAACGGGACGACGTGCCGGGGGCGGCCTCGGTCACGAGCAGGCAGAGGCCCGGGACCCCGCCACGACCGACGCGGCCGCGCAACTGGTGCAGCTGCGAGACGCCGAAGCGGTCGGCCTCGAGGATGACCATCGTCGAGGCGTTCGGCACGTCGACCCCGACCTCGATCACGGTCGTCGCCACGAGCACGTCGATGTCGCCGCGGGCGAACGCCTGCATGACGGCGTCCTTCTCATCGGACGGCATCTTGCCGTGCAGGATCTGCACGCGGATGCCGGCGAAGCTCGGGAGCCGCGAGATCAACGCCTCGACCTGCACGACGCCCCACCGCGTCCGGCTGCTCTCCCCCGCCACGGGGGCGGCCCCGTCGGGCGCATCGGCGGGTTCGTCGGTCTTGTCATCGGCGGCGAGCTGTTCGGCGTCGATCGCCGCGCACACGACGAACGCCTGGCGGCCCTGCGCGACCTCTTCCGCCACACGATCCCACACCCGCGCGAACCAGCTCGGCTTCTCGGCCAGCGGCGCGACGAACGATTGGATGCCGGCGCGCCCGGCCGGCATCGTCCGGATCGTGGAGACATCGAGGTCGCCGAACACCGTCATGGCGACGGTGCGCGGAATGGGCGTTGCCGTGAGCACGAGCGTGTGCGGCGAGTCGCCCTTGGAACGCAGCGCCTCGCGCTGGTCGACGCCGAAGCGGTGCTGCTCGTCGACGACGACGAACCCGAGGTCGGCGAAGGTCGTGGTGGCGCTCAGCAGCGCGTGCGTGCCGACGACGATCCGCGCCTGCCCCGACGCCACGCGCAGCGCCGCCCGGCGGCGCTCGGCCGCGGGCATCTGCCCCGTCAGCAGCGTCGGCATGAGCTCCGGCGCGAGTTCGGGACCGAGCATGCGCGCGATCGAGCGGAGGTGCTGACCGGCGAGCACCTCGGTGGGGGCGATCAGGGCGGACTGCCCTCCCGACTCGGCCACCTGCATCATCGCCCGCAGAGCGACGAGCGTCTTACCGGAACCCACCTCGCCCTGCACGAGACGGTTCATGGGCCAGTCGCCCGTGAGGTCGGCGGCCAGCTGCGCACCGACGTCCTTCTGGTCGGGGGTGAGCTCGAATGGGAGGATCGCGTCGAATCGTTCGAGCAGCCCGCCGGGAGCCGCGGGGCGTTTCGTCGCCGACAGTGCGCGCACGAACTGGCGCTGCTGCAGCAGCGCCGACTGCAGCACGAAGGCCTCGTGCATGCGCAGCGTCGCGACGGCCGGGGGGATGTCGTCGTCGTTCTCGGGGCGGTGGATCCGCTCGAGCGCGGCGCGAGCGGGGAGGAGTCCCCGCCGCGTGCGCAGGTCGTCGGGCAGCGGGTCGTCGACCTCGCCCAGCGCGTCGAGGACGACCGCGATCGTCTTCTGCACGAGCGTGCTGGGGACCGAACTGGTGGCGGGATAGATGGGAATAGGTCTCTTCGCCGTGACCTCTGCCTCGGCGCGGGCTTCAGCGATGTCGTCGAACAGCTCGTAGTCGGGGTTCGTCAGCTGCGTCTGCCGGCGGTATTCGCCGACCTTGCCCGAGAAGATGCCCCGCCGCCCGGGGGTGAGGTCTTTCAGACGCCACGGCTGGTTGAAGAACGTCAGCGACATGCGCCCGTCGCCGTCGCTGATCACGACCTCGAGGAGCGACCCGCGTCGGTTCTGCATCCGGCGCTCGGCGGCGCTGACGACCTCGGCCACGATCGTGACGGGTTCGCCCAACGGCAGCGAGGCGATCGGGGTGAGCTCACCGCGCCGGGCATAGCGGCGCGGGTAGTGCTCGAGCAACTCGCCCACGGTCTTCGTGCCGAACGCGCGGTCGAACGCCGACGCCGTCTTTCCGCCCACGGCGCCGTCGAGCCGGGAGGCGAGCGAGAGACCGGGCATGCTGACGAGTCTAGGCAGGGCGCCCGACATCGCCGCCCGCACGCCCGGCCCGACAGGGGTCCCTGAGCCCGTCGAAGGGACCGAGCACCCGCGAGGATCCCGAGGCTTCGACAAGCTCAGCCTCCTCCGCCGCCCCGCCGCGCCCGTGTCTCCATGGGCATCCGCGACCCTAGGCTGGACCGGTGACGCGCATCATCTCCGGCCGAGCGGGCGGCACCGTCCTCGACGTTCCGCCGAAGGGCACCCGCCCGACGAGCGACCGCGTGCGCGAGTCGCTGTTCGGAGCACTCGAATCGGCGGGCGTCCTCGACGACGCCCGGGTCGCCGACCTCTTCGCCGGCTCCGGAGCGCTGGGATTGGAGAGCCTCAGCCGCGGTGCCGCCTCCGCCGACCTCGTCGAGCTGTCGGCCCCGGCCGCCGCACTGATCCGCAAGAACGCCGAGCGAGTGCGCACCGCGGGCGTCGTCGCCCCCGCGCGGGTTCACCGCGCGAATGTCACCGCCTATCTGGCGTCATCCGCCGGGGAGTGGGATCTGGTGTTCCTCGACCCGCCCTACGACATCGCCGACCACGACCTCGAGAAGGCCCTCGTGGCCCTCGCGCCCCACCTGAGCCCGGATGCCACCGTCATCGTCGAACGCGCGAAGCGCTCTGCGGCGCCCGACTGGGCTGCTGCCGGTCTGGTGCCCGAACGCGATCGCAACTACGGCGACACCACGATGTGGTGGGGACGACCGCCCCTGTGAGCGGCACCCGCCCTCGACGGCGCCGGAATCAGCCCCGGCCGGCGTCCCAGTCCCGGTAGGGGTCCCAGCCGGCGTGGCCCGTCCACGCCGCGCCGTCCACCTCGATCGCCGCGGCTCCGCGCGGCTGCACGCTCCCGATGCGTCGACCGAGGGTCTCGGCATCCGGGGGGAAGGTCACCAGGAAGCCGTGGTCCTCTCCCCCGCCGAGCGCCCGCGCGGGGTCGTCGCCGAGGGCGCTCGAGTCGATGGCGATGGTCACACCCGACGCGTCGGCGAGGCGTGTCGCGTCCAGGACGAGGCCGTCCGAGACGTCCATCATCGCGGTGGCTCCGGATGCCGCCGCCCTCAACGCCTGGTCCAGCGGCGGGCGCGGGGCGAGTTGGCTCGACAGCGCCTTCGCATCAGCGGGGTCGAGTGCGGCACGCGCCTCATCCGTGAGGGCGACGGGGACGCCGTCGGCATCCACGAACCGCTGGAAGAGCACGTCGAGTCCCCGGGCCGCCTCGCCGAGCTCCCCGATGACGTAGACGCCGTCGCCGACCCGCGCACCCGAACGGCGCACGGGGTCACGACCGTCGAGACTGCCGAGGGCGGTGACGGCGATCGTCAGCGTGTCCGAGACGGTGAGGTCGCCGCCCTCCACCGCGCAGTCGGGGGCGAGCTCGGCGCAGGCGGCGGCGAGACCGTCGGCGAAACCGCGCACGAACGCCAGTGGAGTCGTGTCGGGCATGGCCAACGCCACGAGGAGGGCGATGGGCCGTGCGCCCATCGCGGCGACGTCGGCGAGGTTGACCGCCGCCGCCTTGAAACCGAGGTCGAACGGCGAAGACCACGCCAGCCGGAAGTCGGGGCCGTGCACGAGCGTGTCGGTCGTGGCGACGACCCGCCCGTCGGGCACGGCCAGCACGGCGGCGTCGTCGCCCGGGCCGACGAGCGCGCGGGAGGGAGGAAGGCGGTCGAGGATGCCCCGCAGGATCTGCCCCTCGGACAACCCCCCCACGGTGGTTTCACGGTCGGGCTCGGCGTCGGTCACCCTCCCACGCTATTAGCCTTGACGGGTGCCCCGCTCCCCCCGTACTCTCGCGCTCCTCGCCGTCCTCGCCCTGGTCCCGGGGCTCGCGGCGTGCAGCACGACGGTGGCGATGGAACCCGCGAAGCTCGCCAACGACCCCGCGTGCGCCTCGGTGATCTCGCGCCTGCCGGAGAGCATCTCCGGCCAGGAACGTCGCTGGACCGACGCGCAGGCGACCGGGGCCTGGGGTAATCCGGCATCCATTCTCATGACCTGCGGGCTCGAGCCTCCGGCCCCCTCGACGCTGCCGTGCCGCTCGGTCGACGGCGTGGACTGGATCGTCGACGAGTCCCAGGCTGCCGACAAGCTCTTCACACTGACCACCTATGGCCGCGAGCCCGCCATCCAGGTGTTCCTGGATCAAGGCACCGCCAGCAGCGGCGACGTCGCCCGGGCGCTCGGTCCTCTCATCCGCGAATACCTGCAGCCGACCGGATCGGTGTGCACCGCGGCGTCCGACGTGGCGGTCTCGCCGACGCCGACACCCGCGCCCTGAGTCGGGGCGCTCAGACCTTCTCGAGCGCGGCGTCGAGCAGGTCGCTGATCAGGTCGGGGTACGAGAGCCCCGAGGCGATCCAGCATGTGGGGAACATCGAGATCGGCGTGAACCCCGGCATGGTGTTGACCTCGTTCACGTAGAACTCGGTTCCGGTGTAGAAGAAGTCGACACGCGCGAGGCCCTGCCCGCCGATCGCCTCGAACGCCTTCGCCGCGACGCGCTGCATCTCCGCCAGTTCGCCCTCGCCGAGCTCGGCGGGGCACACGAGGTCGACGCCCGGGGCGTCGAGGTACTTCGCCTCGAAATCGTAGAAGTCTCGACCCGTCACGACGATCTCGCCGGCGACGCTCACGCGCACCGGTCCCCCGTCGCGCCCGGGCAGCACGCCGCACTCGAGCTCGCGCCCGACGATCGCCTGCTCGACGAGCGCGAGGCGGTCTTCGGCGAAGGCCGTGTCGAGAGCGGCATCCAGGTCTTCCCACCGCGACACCTTCGTCACGCCCACGCTCGAACCGGCCTCGTTGGGCTTGACGAACACCGGCAGATCGAGGGCGCGCATGCGACGCTCCCACAGCGCGCGGTCGCGCGCGAGGTCGGCGCGGGTCACGGCGACCCACGGCACCACCGGCACGTTCGCCGAGCGCAGTACCTGCTTCGTGACGTTCTTGCTCATGCCGATCGCCGACATGAGCACGCCACCGCCGGCGTACGGGATGCCGAGCAGCTCGAGCAATCCCTGCACCGTCCCGTCTTCCCCGAAACGGCCGTGCAGGATCGGCAGCACGACGTCGACGTCTCCGAGCGACCGCGTGCCCTCGGCATCCGTCACCGTCCACTCGCGCGACAGCGTCGAGTCGGGAAGCCGCACGCGGGAGCCGTTGTCGACCACCTCGGGCAGAGCCTCGGGGCGCAGGGCGAACTTGTCGGGATCGTCGTCTTCGAGCACGAAGGCGCCCTCGCGCGTGATGCCGACCGGGATCACCCGAAAGCGGTCACGGTCGATCGCCCGCAGCACCCCGCCCGCCGTGGCGGAACTGATCGAATGCTCGCTGGAGCGCCCGCCGAAGAGCACTACCACCACCGGTTTGGTCATTCTGCGTCCTCTCGCCCTGCGGCTGGTCGTCGTCTGTCGTCAGGTGCGGCGCGATGTCGCGCGGGTCCATGGTGCCGTCGAGCACCATCTTCACCTGCTGCACGATGGGCATGTCGACGCCGACCTGCTTCGCGAGCTGGAGCACGGGGGCCACGGATGCCAAGCCCTCGGCGGTCTGCTGCATCTGGGCCACGACTTCTTTGTAGCCGTACCCCTGGCCGAGCAGTCGCCCGGCGGTGTTGTTGCGACTGAGCGGCGACTGGCACGTCGCGATGAGGTCGCCGAGACCGGCGAGACCCTGCAGCGTCTCGGGCTTCGCACCCTGCGCCACGGCGAAATCCGTCATCTCGACGAGCCCGCGCGTGATGATCGAGGCTTTGGTGTTCTCGCCGTAGCCGACGCCGTCGACGATTCCGATCGCGACGGCGATGAGGTTCTTCAGCACTCCGCCGAATTCGGTACCGATCACGTCGGTGTTGACGAACGAGCGGAAGTACCGGTTGCGCGCGCGCCGGGCCACCGCTTCGGCCGTCTCGGGGCTCAGCGAGCTGATGACGGCCGCCGTGGGCTGCTCGCGCGCGATCTCGAGGGCGAGGTTGGGGCCGGATGCCACCGCGATCCGCGCCGGGTCGCACTGCAGAACCTGCTCGATGACCTGGCTCATGCGCAGGCCCGTCGACTTCTCGACGCCCTTCATGAGCGACACGATCGGCACGTCGGTGTGTTCTACGAAGGGTTTGATCGCGGCGAGGTTCTCGCGCAGCGACTGGCTCGGCACCGACAGGTAGATCTGCTCGGCGCCGCGCAGCGCTTCGGCGAGGTCGGTGGTGGCCGTCATCGTCCGCGGCAGATTGATGCCCGCGAGATACCGGCTGTTGCGCTTGGACTCGGTGATCTCGGCGGCAAGCTCCGGGCGGCGGGCCCACATAACGACCGAGGCTCCGCCGTCGGCGAGGATCTTGCCGAACGTCGTGCCCCAGCTTCCGGCGCCGATGACGGCGACCTTCGGTCCCGCCGCGGGAGCGACGTTCTTACGGCTCAAGGCGCCCCGTCTCGTTCTGCCCGTGCTTCGACGGGTCCCAGCGTTCGGTCGGCGCGGGAAGACCCCGGATGCCGCCGAGCATGTCGGCGACACGGTTCATCATCGTGTCGGTCGCCTTCACGAGCGTCGAAGGCTGTGTCGGCGTCGCGGCGTGCTCGGTCAGGTCGAGCGCGGGCCCGAACTCCACGATCACGTGGGAGCGCCGGGGGAACTTCAGCTTCCCGTAGCGCGGCAGGATCTGCTGCACGCCCCACTGCGCCATCGGGATGAGCGGAAGACCGCCCGCCAGGGCCAGGCGTACGGCCCCTGTCTTGCCGCGCATCGGCCACAGGTCGGGGTCCCGCGTGAGCGTGCCCTCGGCGTAGACGATGACTCCGCGGCCGTCGCGAGCGATCTGCTCGGCGGCCTTCATCGACTGGTTGGCCCCCGACGACGCACGCGGGACGGGAACCATGCCGGTGGCCTTCAGCGCCGCCCCCAGCACGGGGACGCGGAAGAGGCTCTCTTTCGCCATGAACCGCGGGGCGCGACCGAGTCTCCACACGGCGACGGCCACGACGAGCGGGTCGAACTCGGAGTTGTGATTCGGAGCCAGCACGTAGGCCCCCTCACGGGGCAGGTTCTCGGCGCCGCGGATCTCGATGCGGGCGAAGAGCCCCACGGCGGGCACGATGATCGCCGCGAGCGGCCAGAAGACGCTCGGGCGACTCGTCTCGGGGGTCGCGGTCGCCGACCTCATCCCGCGACGTCGAAATCGGCGTCGAGGGCGGTGAGCTTCTCGAGGAACTTCTCGTAACCGCGGCGGATGATGCCGATGTTGCGCACCGTCGACTCGCCCTGCGCGGCCAGGGCCGCGATGACGTAGCTGTACCCGCCGCGGAGGTCGGGCACCTCGACGTCGGCCGCGTGCAGGGGCGTAGGGCCGGTGATGACGGCGGCCTGCTCGAGATCGCGGCGGGGAACGCGACGGTCGGCGCTGTCGAGTCCCTTCGGGTGCACGACGATGTCGGCGCCCATCTTGTTCAGGGCCTCGGTGAAGCCGAGGCGGTTCTCGTACACCGTCTCGTGCACGACGGAAGTGCCCGACGCCTGGGTGAGGGCGACGATGAGCGGCTGCTGCCAGTCGGTCATGAAGCCGGGGTGCACGTCGGTCTCGACCATCACGGGCTTGAGCGCGTCACCGCGACGGAACAGGATCCCGTCTTCGCGGACGTCGAACCACCCGCCTGCCTTGCGGAAGACGTTGAGGAAGGTCAGCATGTCCTGCTGGCGGGCGCCCTTGGCGAAGATCTCGCCGTCGGTGGCGAGGGCGGCGCACGCCCACGAGGCGGCCTCGTTGCGGTCGAAGATCGCGCGGTGGTCGTAACCGTCGAGACGCTCGACGCCCTCGATGAAGATGACGCGGTTGGGCTCGTACGAGATGATAGCGCCCATCTTCTGCAGCACCGCGATGAGATCCATGATCTCGGGCTCGATCGCGGCGTTGCGGAGCTCGGTCACGCCCTTCGCGCGCACGGCGGTCAGCAGCACCTGCTCGGTGGCGCCGACGCTCGGGTACGGCAGCGTGATGTTCGCACCGTGCAGCCCGTTCGGGGCCGTGATGCGGATGCCCTCGTAGCTCTTGTCGACGACCGCACCGAAGGCGCGGAGCGCGTCCATGTGGAAGTTGATCGGTCGGTCGCCGATGCGGCATCCACCGAGGTCGGGGATGAGCGCCTCGCCGAGCAGGTGCAGCAGCGGCCCGCAGAAGAGGATCGGAATGCGCGAGGCGCCCGCGTGCGCGTCGATCTCCTCGAAGTGCGCGGCGACCGCGCCCGAGGGATCGAGGTGGAGTGTGCCCTCTTCGTCGCCCTCGGTCACGGTCACACCGTGCACCTCGAGGAGCGAACGCACGACCTTGACGTCGCTGATCATGGGGACGTCGCGCAGGGTGCTCGTGGTATCGCCGAGCAGCGCCGCCACCATCGCCTTCGTGACGAGGTTCTTCGCCCCCTTGACCTCGACGGTGCCGCGCAGCGGGCGGCCGCCGCGGATCGTGAGGGTCTCGGCTTCCTCCCAGTCCGGCTGCCCGGGAATGCGGTCTCCGGAGTCGGTGACGAGTGTGCTCATAGGGGGGTGGACCTCACTTCGTTGACGAGGGGCGGCGAATCGACCCGATCGGGTCGATCGGGCTCAGCGGACCGGAAGGGTCCGCGGCCGCCATGCCTCGCGGCGCGCCTCGAACTGCGTGATCTTGTCTTCATCACGCAGCGTGAGCCCGATGTCGTCGAGCCCTTCGAGAAGCCGCCACCTAGTGTAATCGTCGATGTCGAACGAGACCTGGAGATCGCCGACGGTCGCCGTCTTGGCCTGCAGATCGACGGTCATCTCGATGCCGGGCTGCGCCTCGATCACGGCCCAGATGCGTTCGAGGTCGTCTTCGCTGATCACGCCGGTGACGAGGCCCTGCTTGCCGGAGTTGCCGCGGAAGATGTCGGCGAACTTCGGGCTCAGCACCACCTGGAAGCCGTAGTCGCGCAGCGCCCAGACGGCGTGCTCTCGGCTGGAGCCGGTGCCGAAGTCGGGACCGGCGACGAGGACGGATGCCGAGCGGTAGGCGTCCTGGTTGAGGATGAAGTCGGGGTCCTGCCGCCAGTTGGCGAAGAGGGCGTCGTCGAAGCCGGTCTTGGTGACGCGCTTGAGGAAGACCGCCGGGATGATCTGGTCGGTGTCGACGGCCGAGCGCTTCAGCGGGGCGGCGACACCGGTGTGCGTGCGGAACTTCTCCATGTCAGGCCTCCGCCCCGGTGGAAACGGTCTCGTCGGTGCGGGCGGCACCGCCGGTGATCAGGGTGCCGTCGCTCGAGATCGGGTCGAGGTCGGCGGGGCTCGACAGGGTGCCGCGGACCGCAGTGGCAGCCGCGACCAGCGGCGACACGAGGTGCGTGCGTCCGCCCTTGCCCTGGCGTCCTTCGAAATTGCGGTTCGAGGTGGAGGCGCAGCGCTCCCCCGGTGCGAGCTGATCGGGGTTCATCCCCAGGCACATCGAGCACCCGGCGAAGCGCCACTCCGCACCGAAGTCGACGAACACCTTGTCGAGTCCCTCGGCCTCGGCCTCGAGGCGCACACGGGCCGAACCCGGCACGACCATGACGCGCACGTTCTCGGCCTTGGTGCGGCCCTGGATGACGGAGGCGAAGGCACGGAGGTCTTCGATGCGGCTGTTGGTGCACGAGCCCATGAACACGGCATCCACCGGGATGTCCTTCATCGGGGTGCCGGCGGCGAGGTCCATGTATTCCAGCGCCCGCTCGGCGGCGGCGCGCTCGTTGGGGTCGGCGAAGTCGGCCGGGGTGGGCACGACGTCCGACAGCGAGACGCCCTGGCCGGGGTTCGTCCCCCAGGTGACGAACGGCTCGAGGTCGGCCGCGTCGAGGACCACCTCGGCGTCGAAGACGGCGTCGTCGTCGGAGGCCAGGGAGCGCCAGTACTCGACCGCGCGGTCCCAGTCCTCGCCCTCGGGGGCGTGGGGGCGTCCCTTGATGTAGGCGAAGGTCGTGTCGTCGGGGGCGATCATGCCCGCGCGCGCACCGGCCTCGATCGACATGTTGCACATCGTCATGCGCCCCTCCATCGAGAGGGAGCGGATCGCGCTGCCGCGGAACTCGAGCACGTAGCCCTGGCCGCCGTTCGCGCCGATCTTGGCGATGATCGCGAGGATGATGTCCTTCGCGGTGACGCCCGGCTTCAGGTCGCCCTCGACGGTGATGGCCATCGTCTTGAAGGGCTTCAGCGGCAGGGTCTGCGTGGCGAGCACGTGTTCGACCTCGCTCGTGCCGATACCGAACGCCATGGCGCCGAACGCGCCGTGCGTGGAGGTGTGCGAGTCGCCGCAGACGACGGTGATGCCCGGCATGGTGAGCCCGAGCTGGGGACCCACGACGTGGACGATGCCCTGCTCTTTGTCGCCGAGCGAGTGGATGCGCACGTCGAACTCGGCGGCGTTGCGGCGCAGCGTCTCAATCTGCGTGCGGCTGGTGAGGTCGGCGATCGGCTTGTCGATGTCGAGCGTGGGGGTGTTGTGGTCTTCGGTCGCGATCGTCAGATCGAGCCGGCGCACGGGGCGCCCCTCGGCGCGCAGACCATCGAACGCCTGGGGGCTCGTGACCTCGTGCACGAGGTGCAGGTCGATGTAGATGAGGTCGGGCTGACCGTTCTCACCCTTGACGACGAGGTGGTCGTCCCAGACCTTCTCGGCCAGGGTGCGAGGGTTCTCGGGAATGGTGCTCATGGTTGCGTTTCTCCTCGGGAGGGGTGTGAGGCCCGCGACGAACTCCGCGACGAGAAAGGCCTAGAACAAGGTCTCGTCGCGGCCGCTAAGGAGGAGGCCGGCGATCCGCACCTCGTCACGATACCACCGGGCCGGTCGGCAGCTCCTGCGTAACACGACGCCGCATGTTTGGGCGTTGCGCGCGCTCGCGTGCGAGCCTGGGCCGACCCGAAGGAAGGAGCGTGCCACATGGCCGCAGACGCCGAAACCGGATTCTCGACGCGACAGGTGCACGCCGGCTCCGCCACCGCGCCCGCCACCCCGCGGGCGATGCCGATCTACCTGACCGCCGGGTTCACGTTCCGCGACCTCGACGAGTCGGCCGCGCACTTCGGCGCGGGCACCGGCTTCGGTTACACCCGCACCGGTAACCCCACCGTGCACGCGGTGGAGGAGCGTCTCGCTTCGATCGAGGGCGGCGATCAAGCCGTGCTCGTCTCCAGCGGCCAGGCCGCGGTGACCGTGGCGCTGCTGGCCCTGGCCGGTGCCGGCGATCACGTCGTCGTCTCGGAGCACATCTACGAGGGGACGCGCGGACTGCTCCTCGACAACCTCGTGCGACTGGGCATCGAGACGACCTTCGTCGACACGTCCGATCTCGACGCCTGGCGGGATGCCATCACCCCGCGAACGAGGGCGTTCTTCGCCGAGACGCTCTCCAACGCCCGCAACGACGTGCTCAACGTGGCGGCGATCTCGGCGATCGGTCGGGAACACGGCATCCCTCTCGTGGTCGACAGCACCTTCACGACGCCCTACCTCCTGCGGCCGATCGAGCACGGCGCCGCCGTCGTCGTGCACTCGGCGAGCAAATTCCTCGCCGGCCAGGGGGCGGTGCTGGGCGGGGTCATCGTCGACGACGGCCGCTTCGACGCCGCGGCATCCGGTCACCGCTTCCCCCACCTCGTGCAGACCGACCGCCTGGGAGGCGCGAGCTACGCCGAGAAGCACGGCGCCCGCGCCCGAGGCGCCTACATCCGTGAGAGTGTCGCCCCGCGCTTCGGCCCCGCGCCCTCGCCGCTGAACGCCTTCCTCATCGGTCAGGGCATCGAGACGTTGAGCCTGCGCGTGGAGCGCCAGTCGCAGAATGCCCTGACCGTGGCGCGGTGGCTCGAGGGGCGCCCCGAGGTGGAGCGCGTCGACTACGTCGGCCTCGAGTCGCACCCCCACCACGAGCTGGGGCAGCGGTACCTGACACGCGGCAGCGGCTCGGTCTTCACCGTGACCCTGCGCGGCGGTCTGGAAGCCGCGCGGCACGTCGTGCAGTCGGTGAAGCTCATCACGCACATGACCCACCTCGGCGACGTGCGCTCGCTCGTGCTGCACCCGCAGAGCACCTCGCACTCCGCGCGCACCGTCGAGGAGCGTGAGCGCGCGGGCGTCTTCCCCGGCACGATCCGCCTGTCGATCGGCATCGAGGACATCGACGACATCCTCGCCGATCTCGATCAGGCGCTGGTGGGTGTGCCCGCCCTCGAGCGCGAGACGGTCGTGCTGTGACCCGCCTCCAGCACTTCGGCTGGTTCCTCGCGCGCGGCTTCGGACCGCACGGATGGGGCCACCCGTACCTGCGGTGGAACCATCGCTGGACCGAGCCGGGTCTGTACCAGGACTCCGCCCGCACGCTCGAGCAGGCCGGTTTCGACCTGCTGATCATCGAGGACGCCCCCTCGCTCGGCAGCGCCGAGACCATCGACCTGCGCGTGCGCCACGCGTTCGGCGGCCCGAAGCACGACCCCCTCCTGCTCGCGCCGTACCTGTTCGCGGCGACCCGGCACCTCGGGGTCGTTCCCACGGTGAACCCCGCGGCGTACCTCCCGTACACCGCCGCCCGCCAGTTCGCGACGCTGCAGCACCTCAGCGGCCACCGCCTGGGCCTGAACGTCGTGACCGACACGGGCAGCGCACGACACTTCTCGTCCGCGCCGCAGCTCGGACATGACGCGGCGTACGACCGGGCCGAGGAGTGGCTCGGCGGCATCCGGGATCTCTGGCGCAGCTGGGGAGAGGGCGCCCTCGTCGTCGACGAGGAGTCCGGCGTCTACGCCGACGGAACGAGATTGGATGCCACCCGCCACCGCGGCGAGTACTACGGCTTCGACGGCCCGCTGAACGCCGTGCCGTTCACCGACGGCGAGCCGGCCGTCGTTTCTCCGGGCGGGTCGGGCCGCGGACTGTCGTTCGCCGGGCACAACTCCGACGTGCAACTGGCGCTCGCGCCGCTCGACGAGGCGAGCGTCCGCGGTTACCGGGCGCGCATCCACGACGCCGCCGTCGCCGCCGGGCGCACCCCCTCCGACATCAAGATCCTCTTCGCGATCCAGCCGGTGCTCGTGTCGTCGCCGGAGGAGGCCGACCGCCTGGTCGCGGCATCCGCCGATCCGTCGGAGGAGGCACTGGTCGCCATCGCCCGTAAGCAGTCGAGCGATCTCGAGACCGACCTCACGGGACTCGACCTCGACAGGCCCCTCGACCGGTCGATCTTCGGTGAACACGTGTCGGAGGGCAGCATCAAGCGCCTCGTCGGGAAGCACGATGCCGACACGCCCCTGCGGACGGTGCTCGCCGCGCACGCGCGCCTCGGGCGCCTGAACGACGGCTCTGGTTTCGTGGGCACGGCCGACGAGTTCGCCGACCGCATCGAGGAGCTCGGCACGTGGGGTAACGACGGCGTCCTGCTGTGGGGCGACCTCCACCCGGTCACCGTTCACCGCGTGCTCGACGATCTGGTGCCGATCCTGCGGCGGCGCGGGATCCTCCGCGAGGAGTACGTCGACGGCGGCCTGCAGGCGAATCTGCGCGCGTTCTAGGTTCCGGATGCCG
>NZ_CAUQWC010000065.1:0-15342 GCF_963521695.1 uncultured Microbacterium sp.
CGCTTGTCGACGCACCGGCCCAGGTCCGCTCGACCGGCGCAGGGACCTGGGCACGCCTCTCGAAAGGTCAGCCGGCCGTGATGTCGGTGACCACTCCCTTCGCCAGGCGCAGGCGACGGCGGGCGCGGCGGGCGACGGCGGAGTCGTGCGTCACGACGACGAGCGTCAGTCCCTCGGCGTTCAACGCCTCGAGCACGTCGAGGATCTCGTCGCGCATGCGCTCGTCGAGGTTGCCCGTCGGCTCATCGGCGAGGAGCACGCGCGGCTGCTTGGCCACGGCACGGGCGATCGCGACGCGCTGCTGCTGCCCGCCCGACAGTTCGCCCGGGCGGTGATCGGCGCGGTCGTCCAGCCCGACGCGAGCCAGTGCGTCCGTCACCCGCCGTCGCCGCTCCGCGCGATCGAGCCCGAGGGGCTCCAGCCCCATGTCGACGTTCTCGGCGGCGGTGAGGGTGGGGATGAGGTTGAAGCCCTGGAAGACGAAGCCGATCTCCCGCGCCCTCATCCGCCCGAGCTCGGCGTTCGAGGCGGCCGCGATGTCGACGTCGCCGAGCGTCACGGATCCGCTCGTGGGGCGGTCGAGGGCGCCGAGCATCTGCAGCAGCGTGGATTTGCCCCCGCCGGTCGGGCCCTGGACGGTGACGAAGTCGCCCGCGGCGATGTCGAGGTCGACGCCGGCCAGGGCCTGGACGGTGCGGTCGCGCTGGCGGTAGGTGCGGGTCACGCCGCGCAGGCTGTAGGCGGTGGTGGTGAGGGTGGGGGCGGTGAGGGTCATGATGTCTCCTTCGAAGGACGGGGGATGCCGCTCACGCGACCGAGCGGAGGGCGGCGGCGGGACTGAGACGAGCGGCGCGCCAGCCACCGAAGGCACCCGCGAGTACACCGCCGAGCACGGCGATGCCGACGGCGGCCACGACGACGATCGGCGTCACGGGGGCACTGAGGACGATGTCGGTGGCCTGCGCCGCCGCCTGGCCGAAGCCGCCGGGGCCGCCGGGACCGAAGCCCTCGCCGCCGCCCTGGCCGGGGGCCGTCGCCTCGCCGCTCACCGAGATGGTCGGCGAGATGACGTTCACGAGCAGGATGCCGCCGAGCCCGAGGATGAGACCCGCGACGCCGCCGAGCAGGCCCTGGACGAGCGACTCGCCGGCGACCTGGCGCACGATGCGGCCGTTGGACCACCCGATGGCCTTGAGCGTTCCGAACTCCCGCGTGCGGCGGGCGACGCCCGACATCGTGAACAGCACGGCGAGGGCGAGGGCGACCAGCAGCACGACGGCCGACAGCCACGTGCCGAGGTTAGAGATCATCGCCGACGCGCTCGACAGCGAGCCCGAGACGGTCGACGCGAGCTCGGACTGCGAGCTGACGGTGGCGTCGGGGAGTGCGGCCGTGATCTCGCTCTGCACCGCGTCGATGGCATCCGCCGATGAGGCCTGCACGTACACGGTCGACACGACGTCGCCGACGCCGGCGAGCGTCTGGGCGACGTCGAGCGGGAGGTACACGTTCGCGGCGGTGTCGGCGTCGGCCGAGGCGGACGCCACGACCCCGACGATCTGCATCGTCGTACCGGCGACGTCGACCGTGCCGCCCACGGCGAGTCCGGCGCTCGCCGCGTACGTCGCGTCGATCACGGCGACGTCGGTCCCGGCATCGGAGGCGGCGAGGGCTCGACCGTCGGAGACGGTCACGGCGGAGAGCGGACCGACGGGTGCCGCGGGGTCGACGCCGAGCACGCTGAACGAGTCGACACCGAAGGCGCTGCCGCCGTCTCCGCCGGGGCCTCCTCCGGCCGGCGGCTGCTGCGGCATCCCCTCGCCCTGCGTGGTTCCGGTCTCGGCACCGCGGTCGGGCATCTGCCCCGAGAACGTCGTGTTCGTCAGCGACAGGGCGCCGGTGGCGGCGGAGACGCCGTCGAGGCCCTCGACGGTGGTGACGGTGGAGGCGTCGAGGGTGCCGCGTCGCATGTCGGTCATGAGTCGCGACTGGCTGAGCGTCGTGGTCCCGTCGGTGGTCGTGCCCTCGTCGGCGCCGAAGTCGAAGCGCGGTCCGCCGCCGCCCTGACCGGGTTCGGTCTGCGCACCGGTCACGGTGAGGTCAGTGCCGACGCCGTACACAGACGACAGAGCCTGCGACTGGGCGTCGCGGACGCCCGCCGACAGCGCGTTGACGACGATGACGAGCGCGATGGCGATCGCGAGTCCCACCGCGACGATCACGGTCTGCTTGGTGCGGCCGGCGAGTTCGCGCCGAAGGTACGTGCCGTACATGGTTCTCCTTCCGGACGCGGGGTGCGGCCGTCTCAGGCGAAGGTAGGAACGGCACCCTCACCGCTCCCTCACCGTTGCTATGAACCGCGTATGTCGCGTGACGCCGAGGCCGGGAAGCGTGCATGCTGGCTCTCGTGACCTCCCGCCCCGCGCCCCTCGCCCGTCCCGACGGCTCGCCCATCCGTGTGCTCGTCGTGGACGACGAGGCCAACCTCAGCGATCTGCTGCGCATGGCGTTGCAGAACGAGGGGTGGGACGCCCGCACCGCGGCGAACGGGCAGGAGGCGCTCGGCGTCATCCGCGAGTTCGCGCCCGACCTGCTGGTGCTCGACATCATGATGCCGGGGCTCGACGGAATGGAACTGCTGACCCGCGTCCGGGCGGCGGGCAATGACGCGCCCGTGCTGTTCCTGACGGCGAAGGATGCCGTCGAAGACCGCATCGCGGGGATCTCAGCCGGCGCCGACGACTACGTCACGAAGCCCTTCAACCTCGAGGAGGTCATCGTGCGCCTGCGGGGAATGGCCCGCCGTCACGTCGCGGCGGTCGTCGACGCCGACCCGCGGTTGCGCGTCGGCGATCTCTCGCTCGACGAGGAGTCGTACGAGGTCGAGCGCGGTGGCATCCCGATCAAACTCACAGCGAAGGAGTTCGAGCTGCTGCGCTACCTGATGCAGAACCCGCGCCGGGTGCTGAGCAAGGCGCAGATCCTCGATCAGGTGTGGAGCTACGACTTCGGCGGCAACGGCAGCGTCGTCGAGATCTACATCTCGTACCTGCGCAAGAAGATCGACACCCTCGGCGAACCGCTCATCCACACCGTGCGCGGCGTCGGTTACACGATCAAGGCGCCATGACCCGCGGTCGCTGGACGCTGCGCCGCACCCTCGTCGTGGGGACGAGCGTGCTGGTCGCGCTCGCGTTCATCGCGATGAGCGTGGCGACGATCCTGGCGCTGCGTTCCTTCGCCGTCGACCGCCTCGACCAGCAGGTGCGCGAGGGGCTGTCGTTCGCGGTGGGTCGCGACGCGTTCGGGGGGCGCGGCGGCGGCGACGGCGGCGACGACCGGCCCCCGGGGATGGATGTCACGAACCCCGCGCCCCGCATCGGCACGCTGCAGGCTGTCGTCGACGCCGACGGGACGGTCGAGCGTTCGGGCTACACGCGGGCGGACGGCACCGAGGTCGCGCTGAACGACGAACAGATAGCGCTGCTGCGCTCGTCGGTGGCGACCGACGGCGCGCCCACGACCGTGGACCTCGGGGGAGACCTCGGCGCGTTCCGCGTGGCGGCGGCGACCGACGACGGCGTCTCGGTCTTCGCCGGGAGCTCGCAGTCCGACGTGACCGCGACCACCTCGGCGCTGACCGTCATCCTCGTCGCCGTCTCGGCGGTGACACTGCTCGTCGCGGTGCTGGGGCTCTCGCTCTTCGTGCGGCGCAGTCTGCGGCCCCTCGACCGGGTGGCGGGCGTCGCAGAGCGCGTGTCGACGCTGTCGCTCAGCGCCGGGAGCGTCGACATCCCCGACCGGGTGGCGCCCTCCGACACCGATCCTGCTACCGAGGTGGGCAGGGTGGGGGCCTCGCTGAACGGGTTGCTCGGGCACGTGCAGTCCTCGCTCGCCGCGCGGCAGCACAGCGAGGAGCAGCTGCGACGTTTCATCGCCGATGCCAGCCACGAGCTCCGCACGCCCCTGGCGAGCATCCGCGGCTATGCGCAGCTCTCGCTCGGCGAAGACGCGCCGATGACGCCCACCCAGGCCCGTTCGTTCGACCGGATCGAGTCGGAGGCCCAGCGCATGGCATCCCTCGTCGACGATCTGCTGCTTCTGGCGAGATTGGATGCCGGACAGCCGCTGCGCCGCGACGAGGTCGAGTTGACGCTGCTCGCGGTCGACGCCGTGAGCGATGCCCAGGCCGCGGATGCGACGCACGAGTGGCGGCTCGACGTGACCGACGACCTCATCTCGGTGACCGGAGATGAGAACCGCCTGCGGCAGGTCGTGGCGAACCTGCTGCGAAATGCGCAGACGCACACGCCGCCGGGGACGACGGTGACGCTGTCGCTCGCCCGCGAGGCCGCGGAGGCCGTGCTGCGCGTGGCCGACACCGGGCCGGGGATCGATCAGAGCGTCGCGGAGCGCCTCTTCGACCGTTTCGCCCGGGGAGATGACTCGCGCAATCGGGATGCCGGGAGCACGGGTCTCGGGCTCTCGATCGCGCAGGCGATCACCGAGGCGCACGGCGGGAGCATCTCGGTCGAGAGCGCGCCCGGGCGGACGGTGTTCGAGGTGCGGCTGCCCGAGTGAGCGCGGGTGGCCGCGGGGGTTCCGGTCCCTTCGACGGGCTCGGGGGCCTCGACGGGCTTAGGGACCTCGACGCCGTGAAGATACCGCGGCATCGCAAACCCTCCTCGGGGACCTCTCAGAGCTACTCCCAGTCACGATGATCCTCTATTTGGATATGGGATCGAATGTCGGGCCGCCCACCCGTGACGAACGGTCCTGCGTCGACCTGGAACGTGCAGAGACCGATTCGCTACGCCTCCTCCCACTCCCGGGGTGAAGCTCGCTCTCACATGAAGCGTGCGAACGCCAGCAGGAGGAGGGGGAGCGCGATGCCGACGCCGGCTGAAACCGTCGCTGAGATAGCGCCGAACATCGTCAGGGAGGCAAAAAATCGTGGCCAGAACTCCGCGCCCTTCACCCGCTGCATCCCGTAGCCCACGGCCGTGCACACCGCGGCGATCATCACCACGATTGGGATGACCGGCTGGGCGATAGAGGTGGCCACCTGGGGAAAGACGAGGAACAGCAGGAACCACCCGTTCGACATGTTCGCGTACGCCACGAAGGACATCACGATCCACGCGAAGTTGAAGATCGAGTAGCCCTTCAGCCAGGTCCAGCGTTCGCCCATTACCACCGGACGGTGCTTGTCCTCCGGCGCACCAATCTCGGCACCCGACGCTGCAGTCGTCGCGCCGGCTGCAGCGTCGACGGTCGCTTTCGCCTGTGCGACAGCTTGACGGTGCTCAGCGGTCGCCTTATCAAGCTCGGACGGTGGACCCTCCCATGCGAAATCGCAAGTGGACTTCCCGCAACGAATCGACAGCACGCTCATAGACCTCACCCTGACCGGTTTGCCAAGAAGACGCGGTCGCCGACGATCGGGTGGGAGATACGCGCGCGGCGGTGATCTCGAAGGCGGTGCCCAAAGGTCAACCGCGGACGCCGCGCCGCTGCTGGTGCTCGAGAAGGGGAACGTATCGGCGCGTGATCAGGTCGCGCACAAGGTTCCCAAGCTCGTTGGTCACAGCGGCGACTTCGTGGTGCGTTGGAGCCCCGTCGCCGTGCGTGAGTCGACTCCTCATGCGGTAGATCCGGCTGAAAAAATCTGTGGCCGACTCGTTGTCGTAAACCTTGTCCGATACGTTCGCGAGCAATCGTCGGATTGCCATCCCGACACTCTCTCGTCTTATCAACCTATCGAGGAGAGACTGCCTAACGTCCGGCTCGAGGTCCATCCTCTTCACCTCGGATCGGAGGCGATTGATTGCCTCCCGCTCCTCACCGGCGATCGGCAGCTGATCAGCGAGCGCCTCTACAGCGTTCACCAGCGTCAGAAACCGCGAATCGCCGGACGGCATGCGACTTGCAGCGCTCCACAAATCGAAGGCCAAGTCAGCCGCCTTGTCTACCCGTGCCACTTCGATCGCGGACGCGTACTCGTCGACCAGGGCCGACGCCACCTTGACGACGACGCCGGTTGCAGAACCACGAATGACGCACCAAACCTCGTCGGATGGGTGCACGATCACGCCGGGGCTTTCATTTTTCAGCACCGGACGTGGGGGATGAGAGCCGTCTTCTTCCCATGCAGCATCGCCCGCTTCCTGAGCGTGGGCGAGGGCTTCTTCGGACCACTGGCCCATTGATCTGCGCGCATGAAAATCTGCAGGACTGTGGGTTTGGACGAGACTGATCCTGAGCGCGGCGAGGGCGCGTTCTCCCGCCTCCTGAGCTGCGTCCTGTGTCTCGTACTCAGTTCCTCGAAGAACCAGACGCGAAGCGTCGCGCAGGGGACCGTTCGCGTCTATCCAAAGCTCTTCGGACCCGCGCGCCACCAGCGTCAAGCGATCCTCGTCGACGTTCCAGCCGGACCCGTCGAGCGAGAAGCGTACAAAGAATGAATAACCCACAGGTGGAAGCTACCGATCCGGCCAGCGAGGCCACGATGCGGACGACAATGGATGAGAGCTGAAGCCACCATGTGGGGCTCGTAGCGAGCCCGACACGACGTCATGTACCGCTGTGATCAGACGCGGCACCGCCACCCGCTGGCCGTCTGATTTACTACGACGGCTTTGGCGTTGCTTCCGTGTTGCTGCTTGCAAGCCGTGGCGACGTCGACGCCCACGAGGCCGGTTCGCGCGCCGCACCGCCAGCCATCCCAGCGGTTGTTGATGTTCGTGGCCTGGCTGGGTGCTGCGGTTCCGCTAGGGACGTTCCGGGCACAGTAGTCCGCGATGCTGACCGAGTAGTCCGCGGCTTGAGCTGCGGGTGCGATCGCGATGGACATGCCTGCAGCCATGAGCAGCCCCATTGCCCCGACCGCGATCTTCCTTCGAATGGTCATGTGGTTCCCCCTAGTCAATCTTCGGAGTCAGCCCTTGCTGGCTGACTGTCAAGCGCCCGGAAGACGAAGTCTCCGATGGCGGTTTTGCGTACCGAGAATGTGCGGTGGTCGTGAGAATCACACACTTCCGTCAGTGCTGTGTCTCGAATCCGCAAATCCTTACGGTGGGGCAAGAGAGGCGGCGCCTTCCGCCCGTATCCGGCGCAAAACCCCGAGCGCCCAGGGTGGCACCCCATTAGACATCCCTGTTCGCTGGGGGATCGCTATGCGGACCGGTCTGCGAGGCTGTCGAAACCCTCGAGGTCCGTGAAATCTCGGCGTCCGTCGCGTCCCGCATAGGGGTCCGAGATTCTGTACCCGACCAGTCCGGTTTTACGGTGCAACTCGGTCCGCACTCCGCCGCACGGCTAAGAGCGAGCCGGATCCTCATGGGCGGTCGGCCCTGGGGGCGGGTCTTGCAAGCGCTCTGGAGCGCCGGGCACCTTTGGGATGAGCTGATACCAACGTTCCGTGGCATCGCGCAGACGCTTGGCCAGGTTGGGCTCGTGGCCCGCGCGGTCGATGTACCGGAATACTCCATACTGGGTCACTTGATCGGCGAGAACGAGCATGGCAGACATTGCATCAGCGTCCGGAAGTGAGTAACGGCGCCCGGCAACGTCGACGGAAGTCCGCAGCTCCACTGACGGCCACATCTTCCCGTGAGCGGACCCCGCCGAAGCTCGCCACAACCGCTCCACCTCGGCGCGTCTTACGATATCGACCGTCGTCTTCTCCCGGACCTCCTCGGCGGCGGCGGTGACGAGGGTCAAGTACGACGGATTATCCACTCGCACACCATGCGATTCGATGATGTCGAGCAGCGCTGCACGCTGCGACCTCAGAGCCTCTTTCGTCTCGGGGTCAATCTCGGCCTTTCGCTGCTCCTCCCAATCAGCAAGGACGAGGGAGAGGTGCCGTCTCAGCAACTCAGGCGCGTTATCAGCCGCCATAACCCACACAGCCTGTGACGCTGATTCGAGAGCCGCACGCGCGAGCGTCTGCGCAGGCCGGGCATCGTGATGAACCGTCGTGTCTGGATGCAGCGTGAGGGGCGCCACGAAGTCTGCCCACATGCACAGATGCTCCAAAGCCGAAGACAGGTACGAACGGCACCAACGTGCACTCGCCTCCGGCAGATCCTCGTCGACCTGAGCGAAGGGCGAACCGCCGACAGGTTCTGGCGTCCCCTGTAGGAGGTCACGCAATAGACGCGCCGACTGCGCCACCATCACCCAGGGGAGAGAGGTAGCACGGTCGATCTCAACGCGAGGAGCAGCTGCCATGGGATTTACCATGCCACCTCAGAGCGACTCCGAGCAGGCAGGCCGACCGCGATAAGTTCCTGCCCGTGTGATGCAAAACCGATTGGTTCTCGCGCCATCTCGATTGATGACCTGTTGGGTCTGATGCGCCGAAGAGCGCCACCGCGCGTGTTGGCAGGGCCGCCGCGGCTCATGTCTCGTCGGTGGTGATGATGGGCACGTCGATTCTGTCTCGGGCTACGACCGTTCCGTTTTGGATGACATAGCACTCGACGATGTGTTCGCCGCGGAAGGATGACGTTTCGGTGCGAATCCCGGGTTGGGTGGAGTCAATGATCTGACCACGGATCATGTTTCGACGTTCAGCCTCCGGGCCTCGGTTGAGGACTTTCCACTTGAGCGTGTAGGGCTGCGTCGCTGTGCAGTTGGCGACCTGGAACTTGAGTTTCTTGCCGGCGGCTAGGGGGATGCCGATGCGTCTCATTGCGCGAAGCCAGAGGGGCCGCCATCCGTCCTGGGTCACTTCGCAGTCGATGGAGATGCTCTCGGTGATGTCGACGAGGTAGCGATCTTCGATGAACTCTTCGGTGTGCGTCTCCGCGTACGAGGCGGATGCGGCGATGACACTATCGCTGGCGGTCAGGGGGACGCTGACGCCGAAGATCTCGCGCCATTTTTTCACCGCTGCGGTCTTGCCGGCGTTGTCGATTGCGTCGAGACAGCGTTTGTGCGCTTTCTTTGCCTTCGCCTGAAACTTGGCTTTGACGTGGACGCGCTGGCGGCTGCCGAGCGCAAGGTAGTAGTCCTGGTCGGGTTCGTCCATGAGGAAGGCGAAGAAGTCGCGGGACATCAGGTCGAACGACGCTGTGTTCGCGGTGTCGTAGTCGGAGGTCTGGCCGAAGAAGTTGTGCACCAGCGTGTCGATGACTAGCCCGCCGATGTTGACGCCGTTGGCGTTTTTCCAGGCGCGGGTCATGCGTGCAAGGTGGCGCATGTTGATGGACGTGCGGTCGTTGCAGTCTTTCGTCGCCTTGATCTCTGCGCGGGGCTTGGTGGTCTTCCAGTCCTGGGCTTTTGTGTCGGGGTAGTCGAAGGTGCCGTCAGTGTTTTCAAACGCGGGCTGCACCTCGAACTTGAAGGCGTTGGTGGCGAACTGTACGCGCACCACGCACTGGTCGACTCGGATATCGGTGTTGGGGTAGCGCGCGGTGAGGATGTCTCGCACTCGTTCGAGTATCCGTCGGGGGCCGTTGTCGTCGCTATAGGCGTCGCGCAGGCTCGAGGGCAGGACGAAGATCATGTCCAGATCGGAGATGGACTTGATAGCCGTGTGCCGGCCGAACGATCCGATCATGAGCCTGTAGTCGGTGCAGCCGTCTTTTGCGCGAAAGTTCTTGTTGAGGGCCTTGGTGATCTCGTCGCGCCGGGTTCGGATGTTCGCGACCTTGTCCCCGACCTTCAGGTTGGTTAGCAGACCATCGAAGATGTCGGAAGTCTCCATGCTCACTGCTCACCCTCGTTGAGTCGGAGCGCTTCGGGCAGCAGCAGATCGAGCTCTCGGGAGGTAAAGGTCAGCTCCTGGTTGTTTTTCAGGCCGCTCTGCGCACGGGTGTAGGCCTTGACGCTTGTGCGTGGTGCCGCGGTGTAGATTCGAAGAGTTGCCGCTTGCAGGTCATCGCGAACGTCTCGGACGTTGGAGTCGGAGACGTGACCACTCATTAGGTCTGCGATGAGGGACAGGTAGGACTCGCGCACGTTCCAAAGCTGGGAGGCCGTGTCGCGGTGTGCCTCTGCTTCCTCGTGGAAGCGGAACGTCTTGGCCCCGAGGGATACCCAGGTCACCAGGATGGCGACGGTGGAGGTGACGAAGCTGGCCACAGTGGTGGTGGTGAGTTGACCTACCACTGCGGCGAGGAAAGTGCCCGAGCTGATCGCGGTCAACGCGATGAGAACGCCCTGTTGCCATCGGTGTTTGGTGAAGCAGATGTCCGCCTGCTTTTCGTGGGTTTTGTGCGAGTACGCCACCCGGCCGAACGCTTCGCGGACCTGCCCCAACAGGTACTGGTCGCGTTCCGTGCCGACGGAATTGGAATCAGTCAAGGTAGCTCCACTCTTTCGCTTACACGCCCCCATAGGCGAACTCATTCGAGTATTACCGGGGCTTCCGACATCGGATGGTGCAGACAGCCCGTACCGCGCGGATCTCGCAGGCCGTCGCCTGTGCCGGCCCCCGTGGGCACAGTGCCGCGGCTGTGCAAAACGGATGAGTTCTGCACCACTGGGTGATGGGACGCCTCGGCTTCGACGGCGGCCGCGTGCTCGAACCCGGAAGCGGCGCCGGCACACTCATCGGCCTGGCGCCGACTGGCGTGCAGATGACCGGTGTCGAGTTGGACCCGCTGACTGCGGCGATGTCGCACGGCCTGTACCCGCAGGCGGAGGTCCGCACGGAGTCGTTCGCGCTGGCACCCGGATGCCGCGCGCGTCCTTCGACGCTGCGATCGGAAACGTTCCCTTCGCCGACGTCGTACTGCACGATTCCATGAACAACCGTGGCGGGCACTCGATGCACAACCACTTCATCATCAAGTCTCTCGCCCTGACCCGCCCGGGCGGGCTCGTGGCCGTGCTAACCAGCCGGTACACCCTCGACGCTCAGAACCCCGCCGCCCGTCGCGAGATGAGCGGCATGGCCGACCTCGTGGGCGCGGTGCGGCTACCGACGGGTGCGCACCGCCGCACCGCCGGCACAGAGGCCGTCACCGACCTCCTCCTCCTCCTCCTCCTCCGCCGACGAGAGCCCGACGCCGGCCCGATCGACACGACCTGGGAGAAAGTCACACCGAGGATCCTCGACGGCGAGAAAATCCACGCAAACTCATACTTCGACAACCGCCCCGATCACATCCTCGGCACCCTCGAGCTGGGAACCGGCATCCACGGGTCGACGACGCTGCACGTGCGCGGGGGTTCCGCCGCGGCGGCCGCGCAGCTGGATGCCGCCCTCACCGCCCTCACCACGAGCGGCATCGAGCGGGGACTCACCATGGCTGCGCCGACCGCCGACGTGCTCAACGAACGTGAGACGCGCGTCGGGGCCGATCCCGCCCTGTGGGACGGCACGGTCGTCGACCAGGGCAGGGGAGAGTTCGCCGCGGTCGCGGACGGCGCCCTGACGCCGCTGAAGGTGCCCCGCACCCACGCCCGCGAGCTCACGGTGCCTGTCCGGCTTTGTGACAAGACCCGCGCCCTGGTCACGAGTGAGGCGCGCGAGTCCGAGGACACGGGTCAGGACCTCGACGGGCTCGCGGACCTCGCGGTCGGGCCGCCCCATCGCGGGTGCGGAGCGGTCTGCATGGATCCCCCGCACTGGCAACTCCCCGTACCTCACTCATAGGAATGCTTAGGGTCGCGTTATGTGCTCGCTATGAGGATCTGAAGATGACTGCGCCCCCCGACGCCGATTTCGTTGTACTCACCAGCCGTTTAGCGCCTCACCGCGACGGCGGGTACGCCGTCGCGGTCGCTTCGCGCCTTCGCCTGCTCGCGTCGATCGGCGTCGCGCACCCGCTTTTGCTGACCTTCGACGTCGGTGGTGCGGACGAGCACGCGAGGAACAATCGGCAGGCCTTCCCCGACCCGCATCCGAATGTCGAGATCCGTAACCTCTTCGAGGAGATCCTGCACGATCCGTCCTGGCTCTGGGACGAGGCTCGAGAGGGCCGGGCCGATCCCGACGCCTCGTATCGCGCGATCCGCGACGGTGAGGGACGAGAGGTCGTCTCGCTCCCCGTCATCGGCGACCCCGCCTGGTACCTGACCGAGGCACCGGTCGTCGTGCGCACGGACGGCGGCTCCCGGACCCTGGCCGGTTTCAAGCAGCTGTACATGGCGTGGCTGACGCGCGTGGCCGCGCAGCTGCGTTCGCGCGCCGGCGACGAGGATCGGTGCATCGTGGTCATCTGCGAGTCCAAGCAGCTCGGCGAGCTGATCGCGGACTGGGCCGACCCGAACGTGCGCATCGTGCACACCGTTCACAACTCGCACCTCGACGCCCCCTGCGAGCCTTCGTCTGCGCTGCGCGACGACGGGTGGCGCCGATGGTTCGCCCTTCTCGACCGCTTCGACGCCGTCGTCTGGCCCACCGCCTCGCAAGAGGATGACGTGGCCGTACGCTTCGGAGCCCGGGAGGGCTCCGTCGTCATCCCCACACCCATCACCCCCGACCCCCGTCCCCGTCTTCGCCGGCGGAGGGTCCGCGAGGTCCTCATGGTGAACAGGCTCGCCGACCAGAAGCGGGTCGACATCGCGATCACCTCCTGGCCGCGCGTGCTGCAGCGCGTTCCCGATGCGCACCTCCACATCTACGGGGACGGTCCCCTGCGGACGCTGCTGCAGAACCTGATCGAGGACCGCGGCCTGGCGCAGAGCGTGCACCTCCACGGATATTCCGATCGGGTACGCGAGGCGATGGCCGTCTCCACCGCCTTCCTCAGCACCAGCGCGTTCGAGGGACAGAATCTGGCCATCGGTGAAGCGCTGGCCAGCGGTCTGCCGGTCGTGGCGTTCGACGTCTGTTACGGGCCCCGCGACTACGTGGGCGACGGTGGCATTCTCGTCGCCCCCGGCGACACGGAGGGTGTGGCGAGCGCTCTGTCCGCACTCCTGCTCGATGACACCGCGCGGGCCGAGATGTCGGAGCGAGCAGTCGAACAGTCGCGCCGGTTGAGCCCGGAGGTGGTCGGCGAGACCTTCTCGCGCCTCCTGGAAGACGTCGTCGCCCGCCCGGCGAGACCCCGAACGACCCGGGCGGATCGGGCGGTGCGCCCGGCCGCGTGAGCCGGCGTCCAGGTTGCTCCGTATACGCAACCACGGGCCGATGGGCGAACTGAGGACCTGCGTGGGATCGTGCCGTAGTACGGGGTGAAGGAGTAGAGGTCTGTGACGGCCTCTGTGATGAAAGAACCCTGTTGGTTGGTGCTGCTCTACCGAACAGACGTCTAGTTTCGGCCCTGTGATTCTGAAGGGGGGCACGCACACAGAGACAGCGTGTCGCTGTGTCGAAGGGACAACCGATGAAGATTCTTCGCCGTTCATCACTCGCCGCCGGAGTCGCGGCCGTCGCACTGGCGCTTACTCTTCCCGCACAGGCGGCCTCCGCGGCCACCACCGACACGGGTACAGAGCACGCTTTCCACGAAATCGTGTCCACCCTGAACATGTCACCGGCGGCGAAGGAGCAGGTGTAGTCGTACTTCCAGAGTCTGCCGGAGGCGAAGCAGAAGGCGGGCGTCGCTGATCCCTCGACGTTGTTCACCTATTCGGCTGTGACGTCCACCGTGAAGGAGCTGCCTACGGCGGCTCCGAAGGGCCGGCAGATCGCTGCAGCGGCGGCGACCCGCACACTCGAGGTCACGAACAAGCAGGAAGCCAAGATTGCGAACATCACGGTGGTGACGTTCAACCTCACCTACCGGTACGAGGCGAACGGAAACACCGTCACTCGCAACCTGCTGTGCACGGGCTCGGCCTCCGGCGCGATCAACGCCAGCTCCTCGTCGAACCAGTACATCTCGCAAGGCCGCGGCACCTGCGAGGTTCGCACCCAGCCCAGCGTCTTCATCAAGGGCGCGCCCTTCCAATTCACGAAGGTGCACACGGTCACTACTCAGGCCGGAAATGCCGCCCGAGTTGATGGTCGTATCTACACCGCCTAGGTTGCCAGCATGACCGACCTGCAGAAGACCAACGCGAACACCCTTCACTGGTGGGTGGTCACCGCAGCCGCGGTTTCGCTGGCCGCGCCTTTGGTGACCGAATGGGCGTTCGTTTTGCAGGTCGCGGCGCTGGTCTTCGGTGTCGTCGCGTTCTTTCGCGTCACCGGGGGGCAAGCACGTGCCGTTATCGCCACCGCCGTCGTGATTGTGGGCATGGTTCTCATCGCGCAAGTAGTGGGTGGGTTGGTGGCGTCGTCCCTCGAGAACTCCTTCACCGACGACAGCGTCCAGATCGGCTGACTCCTCCGAAGAGTGGCCCCACCCGTCACCGGGTGGGGTCATTCTTCGGTTTGGTAGGTGTACCTGTCGCCCGGGGGCGAACCGGCCCCACATCGAGTACCCCGGACGCGAAGGGAAGTTGACGGCCTCATCCAATCGCGCCCACCAGCTAATGCGCGGGCGCAACCGCAGGTCGACTTGCTGCCAAGGCTCGTAGCGTGACTCCCCGGTGGTGGAAGTAGTACTTCGCCCGGGACCCGGCTCAGCCGATCAGGCTCGGCTGCAGGTCGCGCAGCGTGCGGTGGTGCGTCATGCGCGTCACGCCGATTGCCGCCACCAGCACGCCGCCGACCATCCACGTGCCCAGCACCAGCAGATCCGACCCGACCCGCGCGACGTCGCCTCCGTACATGACCTGGCGCATGGCATCCACGACGTATCCCATCGGCAGAACGTGGTGCAGCGCCGCGAGCGGGGCGGGCAGCGTCTGCCACGGGAACGTGCCGCCGGCGGTGACGAGTTGCAGCACCATCAGCACGAGCCCGAGGAACTGTCCCACCGAGCCGAGCCAAACGTTCAGGGCGAGCACGATCGCGGCGTAGGTCGCCGACGCGAAGATCAGGATGCCGAGGGCGGCGGCCGGGTTGGCGAACGAGAACTGCAGGGCGATGGCGAGCACCGTGAACAGCCCCACCATCTGCACCGCGCCGAGACCGGCCGGGGCGAGCCAGCCCGCCAGCGTCACCCGCACGGGGGAGCGCAGCGCCGTGATCGCGCGCTTGGAGACGGGCTTGACGATGAGGAACAGCGCGTAGATGCCGATCCACCCGGCCAGTGCGGCGAAGAACGGGGCGAGGCCGGCGCCGTAGTTCTGGGCCGTCGTCACCGCGCTCGTACCGACCGCGACGGGGTCGGAGATGGCCTGGGCCTGCGCCTGGCGCGTCGCGTCGTCGGCGTCGGGGATCTGGACGACCCCTGCCGCGAGACCGTCGCGCAGCTGCGTCGCACCGGTGGAGAGCTGAGCGATCCCGCCGTCGAGTTGCGACGCCCCGTCGCGCAGCTGCGCCGAGCCGTCACGGAGCTGGGCGGCACCGGATGCCGCGGTGGCGGCGCCGTCGGCGAGGGCTGAGGC
>NZ_CAUQWC010000066.1:0-15302 GCF_963521695.1 uncultured Microbacterium sp.
AGGCCGAGGCCTGACCGACCACGTACCAGAAGCGGTCCGCCGGGATGTCGGCGACATCGCGGGTGTCGGTGACGGTGACGGTGGGCAGGGCGCCGTCGAACTGGCGCACCTCGGCGTCACCTGACGGGGACTCCGTCAGCGTGGCCGACGTGCCGGCCACGGTGAGGCTCAGGCTACCGGGGCCCACGACGGGCGCGATCTGCACGTTGACGTCGACGTTCTCGTCTCCGACCTCGGCGGCGAACGCGGCACCAGCCGTGCCCACGAGCACGAGACCACCGGCAGCCGCCACGGCGATACGAGCCGCGACACCTTTGGAAAACTTCATTGTGTACTCCGTTTCTTCGTCCGACACCGACGTCGAACGACTAGCAAGCTCACCGGACGCTCCGGTCGTTACGGGAAGGATCCGGGTCATCCCCCGCCCCGCGACATCATGAATGTTAGCGAGAACACCATCCGATGACAAGAGTTTCGTCAGCGGACGGGGAATCGGGATCGTGGGGTGCGCGGCGAAGCGCGCGTGGGCCGCGGCACCACTGCCCTCACGAGCGGTGGCGCCCGACGCCAGGGGCTTTCGGGACAACGCACGCGCCGGCGGGCGACCCGAACGAGTCGGGCCGCCCACCGGTGACGTGGGATCAGCCGCAGCTGCCCCGGGGGGCCGGCACGGTGAACGTCGTAGCGTCGTTCTTCGTACCGCTGGTCACCGCGTCGATCGACATCGTGCCGGCATCGACCGACGTCGCGCGGGTCGCGAACGTCGTCGAGGCCGTCTTGCCCGCGGCGACGGTCATCTTCTTGTTGCCGAAGGCACCGGCGACGGTGACGTCGGCGGCGACGGAGTCGGCGTTGGTCACCGTGACGGCCTGCGTCACCTTCCCGGCGACGCAGCGGTTCGCGACGACGGCGGACACGTCGAGACCCAGCGACAGCGCCTCGGACGACGACGCGGTGACCCGGCCGTCGACGTACCCGTCGTATCGCGCGGTCACCGAGCGCACCGTGGCCGGCACCTCGACGGAGGCGGAGCGCTGGCTGAGCTTCACCGTCTGCGTCCACCCTTCGCCCGTGAAGGTCACGGTGCCCGCGACGTCGCCCCGGTCGGCGGCGGCGACGACGGCGGTGGCCGTGCGGCCCTCACGCGTAAGGGTGGTGGTCGAGGCGACCGCCTTGACCGACGTCCAGTCGCGCATGGCGGTGAGGACCGACTGGTTCACACTCACGAACGAACCGTGCCGTGGGCTGGCGGGCAGGCCGCCGACCGGGCGGACGTTCCAGTCGGCGCGACGCGACAGGCGGTCGCTCTGCGAGCTGCTCGCGATGGCACCACCGGTGGTGACGAAGGCGCGGTATCCGCCCGCTCCGAAGTTGTCGACGAGGAAGGCGTATCCGTCGCCCCCGGCGTTGTTCGGGTCACCCTCGTTGAGCTTGACGATCTGCGGACCCTCGCCGACCTCGTTCGTCTCGAGACGGGTCATGTTGGTGTCGGTGAGCTGCCACGTCTTCTCGGGATCGGCGTTCCAGTCCGAGCGCGTCGTCGGGGCGGTCAGCACCTTCGAGCGCTCGAGGAAGATGTCCTTGCCCGCCTCGAGACCGTCGGCTGCGCCGCCCTCTTCATTCTTCGAGAAGCGGTAGTAGTAGTCGCCGATCTTCTGCACGGTCGAGTCGATGCGGGCGAAGCCGGTGTTCTGCCACTCGGTGGGCGGGTAGGTGAACGTCTTGAAGTCGCGCGTGAGCACGTAGAACACCCGCGCCTGCAGGTTGTCGGTGTTGGTGTGCGACGCGTCCTTGTACAGACGCGACGAGAAGTGCACGACGTACGACTGCAGCGCGTCGTCCCAGTAGGCCTCGGGGGCCCAGGTCATGCCGGCCTCGGGCTGGTTGACCGTGATGCCCTCGTTGACGCCGTTCGTGCGGGTCCACTGCACGAGGTCGGTCGACTCCCAGACCTCGATCTTGAGCGAGCCGTTCGACTGCGCCGGGCCCCAGCCCGTGCCGCAGCTGATGCACAGGTCGGTGGCGACCATGTAGTACTTGTCGCCATCCTTCGACCGCAGGATGTACGGGTCGCGCAGACCCTTGGTGTCGGTCGTCGACGTGATGACGGGCTGGCCCGCGTTCACCGGCGAGAACGAGAAGAAGTCGTTGCCCGACGTCGCCGCCTGGTAGATCTTCTCGTCGCCGTCGGACTTGAAGTACGCCGCGGCGTATCCGGCATCCGGAGCCCAGCGTCCCTTCTCGGCGACCGTGACCTCGAACGTCTTCTGCGCGGACTGCCCGTTGAGGGTGGCCGTCGCCGTCAGCGTGACCTTCGCGTCTCCCGCGCCGTAGGCGGGACGTGCAACGAGACCGCCGCCGCGGTACGGGTCGGCGGCACCGACGGCCGGAACGATGTACGCGGCCGAGGTCGAAGTGACCAGGGCGGGGTTCGACGAGGTCCAGCTGATCGCGGCGCCGTTGACGGCGCCCTTCGTGGCCAGCGGCAGGTTCTCGGTCGTGCGGGATGCCAGGGAGATGGCATCCAGGTCGGTGGCGACGGTGGGGGCGATCACGGTGACGTCGAAGGTCAGGGTGCCGAGCGAGCTCGTCGCCGTGAGGGTCACCGGGGTGTTCGCCGTGATCGAGCGCGAGACGACACCGGTGGTCGACACGACGGCCGGGTTGGACGACGCCCAGGTCAGCGCGACGCCGTTCACGGACGAGGCGAGGTTGAGGTTGCTGGACACGCTGTCGAGCGAGGTGTTGGAGCGCAGCATGGTCGCCGCGACGTCTCCACGCAGGAGCGCGGAGGTGGTCGACGACTTCTGCGACGCCGTCGGCATGCTCGACCCGACCTGCGCGGAGGTGAGCGCCGCGTCCCAGAACTTGACGTCGGTGACGTCGGCGCGCAGCAGCGAGTCGCCCTGGTAGAGCGACCGGCCGAGGTAGCCGAGCACGTTGCCCGAGGGGATGATCGAGCTGAGCGAATTGGCGTGCGTGAGGGTCGAGATGACGCTCCCGTCGCGGTACAGCGTCAACGTGTTGCCGCTGCCGACCATCGTGAGGGTCGTGAATCCCGGGTTGAGTCCGCCGCCGGCGGGCATACGCGTCTCGCCGTTGCTGCTGCCGCTCTTGACGCGGATGGCCGCGAGCACCTGGTCGGTGTAGCCGCCCTGCGCCGAACGCGGGCTGAGGAAGATGTGGTTGCCGAGCTGCGTGGTGTTCCACGGCCCGACGCCGTCGCCGATGACCCACCCGAAGTGGTTCGCCGCGGACTGCGCGGCGACCGTGTACTCGACGGTGAAGTCGTTGTCGGTGCCGGTGACCAGGCCCTTGGGAAGCGCGGCGTAGCCGTCGGCCTTGAAGCGCAGCACGGCGTCGCCGGCCGCGTCGGCGAACGACGCGTCGGTGAACCCGGTTAGCGAGGCATTGCGGTTGTTGCCCGAGACGTCGAGGAGCGACGTACCCGAGTGCGACATGTCGTAGTGCGCTGTGGGCGCCGGCACGTCGGCGGCGTGAGCCGCGGGCGCGACCATGCTCATGGTCGAGGCGACGAGCACGCCGGTGAGAGACGCGGTCAGCGCCTTCGACACGCGACGCGAGCGCTCGACTCGGGGTGGGCGGGTGACCGGTGATCTCATCTTCGAGACCTTTCTCTCGGCGCTGTGTGCGCGGCTTCGACGGTGGGGGCCGAGGCGAAGCGGTGGGGTGGTGCGCCGAGGCGGCGACGCGTCGGTCGGCCCCGGGAAGGACGACCTCGATGGCATTCGCGCGCCCGTGAGGCGACGCATGCCGATCGTGCTGCACACGTTAGCGGTACCAGTCGCGCGGGGCAATCCTTCGTTGACGTCAACATCCGCATGCTCCCGTGCGACCGCGACGGGCACCCGCTGCGTCACGGCCCGCGCAGACAGTGAGGCTACGAGGTCTTGTTTCAACCGCCTGTGAGCGATAACATTCAGCATCCCTGCACGACGGCAGCCAACGACGGCTGTCCGAAAGGATCGCAATGGAGCACCCCCTGCCCCGCCGCGCGCTCGCGAGCGTCGCGACACTCGCCCTCGCGCTGACCGGCGCCCTCGTCGCCGCGCAGCCCGCTGCCGCCGCCGACGACCGGCTGGTCGCCCACTACCCCCTCACGGATGCGAGCGGCACCACCGCCGTCGATGCGTCCGGCAAGGGTCGGAACGCCACCTACGTCGGAGGCGCGGCCCTGACGGGCGGCGAGGGCGTGCGGTTGGACGGCACCGACGACTACGTCGACCTGCCCGACAATCTGCTGGCCGGCCTCGACTCGATCACCATCAGCACCGACGTCCTGGTGCGCGGCGATCAGGGCACGCCGTACTTCATCTACGGCCTCGGCAACACGGACGGCGGGGGTGTCGGCAACGGCTACCTCTACTCGACCGGCAACTCGTACAAGACGTCGATCGCGACGGGCAACTGGAGCACCGAGCAGACGGCGAACAGCAACGCCAACCTGCAGCGCGACGTGTGGAAGACCCTCACGTACACCCTCGACGACGCCACCGACACGGCGCGCATCTACCTCGACGGCGCTCAGGTCGGCCAGGCCACGGGCGTCACCACCAAGCCGAGCGCCATCGGCGGCGGGTCCACCGCGGCGAACTACATCGGCCGCTCGGTCTACAACGCCGACCGCCGCCTCGCCGGCAGCGTGCGCGACTTCCGGGTCTACAACGCCGCCCTGTCGGCATCCGATGTCGCCGCCCTCGTCCCCACCGACGCCACCCGTCTGCAGCGCGACGCCGCGGCCCTCTCGCTCGGCGACCTGAGCGCCGTGACCGCCGACCTGCGTCTGCCCACGACGGGAGTCAACGGCGCCGCCATCAGCTGGGCCTCCAGCAACACCGCCGCGGTGAGCGCAACCGGCAAGGTCACGCGCCCGGCGGCCGGACAGCAGCCCGCCACCGCGACGCTGACGGCGACCCTCACCCGCGGCTCGGCCACCGAGACCCGCACCTTCGCCGTCACCGTGGCGGCGATGCCCGGCAACGCCGAGCTCGCGAAGGCCGACCTCGACAAGATCAGCATCCCCAACGCCACCGACGTGCGCGGCAACATCACCCTCCCGGCGACCGGGTCGGTCAACGGCACGGCCATCACGTGGTCGGCCTCGCCGTCGGGTGTGATCTCGACGGCTCCGACCGGCGGCAAGGCTGCCGGCGTCGTCACGCGCGGCGCGACCGACACGAAGGTGACGCTGACCGCAGCGGCATCCGGAACGTCCGTCACCCGTCAGATCGAGGTCACCGTCAAGGCCGCTCCGGCGGGTCTCGACAAGGACTACACGGCCGGATACCTGTGGACCCACTTCGCCACCGAGGGCGGCTACGAGAAGATCTTCATGGGGCACAGCACCGACGGTCTGCACTGGGAGAAGCTGAACGACAACAAGTCGATCCTCGCGAACCTGGGCGGCGACCTCGGCGTGCGCGACCCGCACCTCGTGCGCTCCCCCGAGGGCGACAAGTACTGGATCATCGGCACCGACCTGCACGCCGAAGGCGGCGGAGCCGGCGGTTCGGGCTGGGACCAGCTCAACGCGAGCCAGAACCTCGTCGTCTGGGAATCCACCGACCTGGTGAACTGGAGCGACCAGCGCATCGTCTTCGCCGGCTTCGACAAGGCCGGTTGCGTGTGGGCGCCCGAGGCGATCTACAACGAGGCGACCGGCGAGTACTACGTGTACTGGGCCGCGCGCGACCAGACCGACAACAACACGCCCGACTGGGCGCTGCGCATGTACCTCACCAAGACCCGTGACTTCACGACGTTCACGAAGCCCGAGATCTGGACGACGCTGAACCCGAAGGGCGACGGTCAGGGCGGTCGGAACATCATCGACTCGACCATCGCGAAGGAGGGCGACACTTACTACCGGTTCTCGACCTCCGACTGGGACACGGTCGTCGACACCGCCCCGTCGCTCGACGGTCCCTGGACGCAGAAGATCGCTCCGGGGCAAGCTGCCGCGGCGGGTCTGCGCGGCCGCATGGAGGGCCTCACCGTCTACCAGCTGCCCGATGGTCGCTGGTCGGTCATGGGCGATGAGTTCAACTACTACGCTCACACCGCCGACACACTCGCCAGCAACAAATACACCCAGCTGAGCGCCGGTCCCGGAGCGAACCAATTCTCGTTCGACCAGAGCTTCCGTCACGGGTCCGTCCTGCGCCTCTCGAAGGCGGAAGAGGCGCGTCTGCTCGAGAAGTACGGCGACACCCCGGTCACACCGGAAGAGCCTCAGCAGGGCCCGATCGCGGAGTACACGTTCGAGAACGGCTCCCTCGCCGACTCGGTGGGCGACGCCGACCTCACCGCCTCCGGCACGGCATCCGTCGCTACGGATGCCGAGAAGGGCTCCGCTCTGAAGCTGACCGGCGCGGCGAACGGTTTCGCCTCGTTCCCGACCGGGTTCTTCGACGGCCGCGACACGATGACGGTCTCGATGGACATCAAGTCCGAGCGCACAAGCGGGAACTTCTTCACCTTCGCCTTCGGGCAGAGCCAGGACAAGTACTCCTTCCTGCGGGTGCGGGGCGGTGAGGCGCGCACAGCGATCACGAAGGCGACGTGGCAGAACGAGTCCGACGTCACCGGCAGCATCTCGAGCGGCCAGTGGCACAAGTACGACCTCGTCTACGACGGCAAGACGCTGCGCATGTACATCGACGGGGTGAAGGTCGATGAGAACCTCGCCCTGAACGCCTCGGTGAGCGAGCTCGGCTCCAACCTCATGGGCTATCTCGGCAAGTCGCTGTACAGCGCGGACGGGTACTTCCAGGGTTGGTACGACAACGTCCGGGTATACAACCGGGCGCTGTCGAACACGGAGATCCTGCAGAACGCGGGCGTCGAGGACCAGCTGCTCGACGTGTCGCTCACGCAGCCGGAGAAGCTGAAGATGGCGCCGATCATCGACAGCAAGGCGCGCACCGCGATCCTGCCGGTGGTCAAGGGCACCGACGTGTCCAAGCTCGCACCCACCTTCACCACGGTCCCCGGCTCCACGGTGTCGCCCGCCTCGGGCACCACCGTCGACCTCACGAAGCCAGTGACGTACACGGTCACGACGCCCAAGGGTGCCAAGGCGGAGTGGAAGATCGAGGCGCGCGTGGTCAACAGCCCCGTGCTGCCCGGTCTGTACGCCGACCCGAACATCGCGGTGTTCGGCGACACGTACTACATCTACGCCACGTCCGACGGCTTCCCCGGCTGGGGCGGCAAGGAGTTCTACGTCTGGAAGTCGAAGAACCTCACCGACTGGACCCGGTCGGACAAGCCGTTCCTCACGCTCGACGGAGCCAACGGCAACGTGCCGTGGGCCACGGGCAACGCGTGGGCGCCCACAATCATCGAGCGCGACGGGAAGTACTACTTCTACTTCAGCGGACACAACGCCGCCGTCGACCGCAAGACGATCGGCGTCGCCGTGGCCGACAGCCCCGAGGGGCCCTTCACGGCCGAGCCGAACGCGATGATCCTCAACAACGAGGCCGTCACCTCGGGCCAGGCCATCGACCCCGCCGCCTTCCACGACCCGGTGACGGGCAAGTGGTACCTCGGCTGGGGCAACGGCTCCCCCGTGCTGGCGGAGCTGGCCGATGACATGAAGTCGATCAAGCCGGGCACGTACCAGCGGATCAACGGGCTGACCGACTTCCGTGAGGGCGTCTTCTTCAACTACCGCAACGGTCTGTACCACCTGACCTACGCGATCGACGACACCGGATCGGAGAACTACCGCGTCGGATACGCGACCGCGACGAGCATGAACGGGCCCTGGACCTACCGCGGCGTGATCCTCGAGAAGGACCTGTCCCTCGGAATCAAGGGGCCGGGCCACAGCTCGATCATCAACGTTCCCGGAACCGATGACTGGTACATCGCGTACCACCGCTTCGCGATGCCGAACGGCAACGGGAACAACCGCGAGACCACCATCGACAGGGTGACGTTCGGCGCCGACGGCCTCATGCAGAAGGTCACCCCGACGCTCGAGAGCGTGAAGCCCCAGACCGTTCCCGCAGCGGGCCCCGAGGTCTCTGCGGCGGTCACCAGCCGATGCGTGGCGGGCAAGGTCGTCCTGGCCGTCTCGGTCACCAACCGCGACGATGCCCCGGTCTCGCTGACGATGACCTCGGACCACGGGTCGAAGACGGTCGCCTCTCTCGCCGCCGGCAAGACGACGACGCAGAGCTTCACCGTGCGCCAGTCGTCGATGGCGGCCGGCACCGTGACGGTCACCGCGACCGACGCGGGAGGTGCCGCGACGGAGGTGAAGGCGGCGTACGGCGCGCGCACGTGCGGCTGACACGATGAGCCTCACGAGTCGGTGAGGAAGTGGGGCCCCGGGGGGGGGCGGGGCCCCCGGGGGGTGGGCCCCGTACCACCCGTGTGTGCGCGACAACGACCCGGGGAGGCGGGCCACGGCGGCCGCCGGTGGGGCTCCCCCCAGCACCACCACTCGGGGTTGCGCACGGGGCCCCCGGGCCGGGCGGGCCCCCACTTGTCGTTCTCCCAGGAAAACCTCTTGTTACCGAGAACAGGACCGGGTTAGCGTAGATGCGAGTTCACGCTCACCCACCGACCAGGGTTCCCCCGAACCCGCGAAGGGGCCGTCGACGTCGACGGCTTCGAGAAGGATTCCCGATGACCCGTCGACAGATTCTCTCCGTCCTCGCCCGAGGCCTCCTCGTCACATCCGCCGTCGCCCCCGTGGGACTGATGGCCTGGGAGCAGGCCGAGGTCGAAAGCAGCGCCGTCTTCCAGATGGATGCCGCGGAGCCCGACACGCTGTTCATCAACGGTCGCGCCTTCGTCCTCGAGTGAGGCGCGTGCGCGAGGCGTGATCGCCGGCGATCGCGTCGATCAGTCGTCACGTTGCGGCGCGGGCGCCTTCCGACGGGTCAGCGTCGACCCCAGTGCCGCCGAAGCGGCGGTCGCGACGGCGGCCACGACGAGGGCGAGCGGGAGACTCGCCGCGGCGGCGACGGCGCCCACCAGGATCGGGCCACCGGCATCGCCGATCTCACGGCCGAGTTCGGCGCTGCCCATCGTGCGTCCCATGCGGTCGGGCGGAGTGGTGGCGGCCAGACGGGCGAAGCCCAGGGGCGTGATGACACCCACGCCGACACCGACCAGGGCCGCCGCCGCGATCAGGACCGCGAGCGCGGGCACGAGAGCCGGGAGGACGAGCGCGAGCACGAGGGTGGCGGCTCCCGCCACTATGAATGCGCCGGTTCGGTGGGCGGCGACGTCGTGCATCCGTCCGATGCGCGGCTGGATGACGGCCGAGACCACCGCCGTGACGCTGACGATCCCCATTCCCACGATGGGGTTCACCCCGAGCTGCGCGGCGATGAGCGGGAAGAATCCGACGGCGATCCCGAGGGCGGAGGTGGCGACGGCGAGAAGGATGACCGGCCCGAGGAACGCTGCCGCGGTCGACTGACGGAACAACTCGATCACGGTGACGCGCTGCTTCGGAAGCACGGGGAGCGCGGGCACCCGCCACGCGGTGGCGATCGCGGCGACGGTGGCGAGCACGGCGAGCGCGATGAAGAGGGAGGGCAGTCCCAGCCACAGGATGAGCGCTCCGCCGAGGAGGGGACCACCGGCATAGCCGAGGCTCTTCCAGGAACCGTACTTCCCGAAGTATGTGCCCGCCTGCGCCGATCCCACGAGACGTGCGACGGCGGATGAGGATGCCGGCGAGAAGGCCGCGGCGGAGCCGCCCTGCGCCAAGCGCGCGAGGGCGAGCAGAGCCGGAGTGGCCGCGAACGCCCCGAGCACCGAGGCGGCGGCGAACACGAGCAGACCGCCGATGATGACGGGCTTCGTCCCGATGCGGTCGCTGAGGGCCCCGAAGACAGGTTTGAGGATGACCTCGGCGATGTCGTAGAGGGCGAGGATGAGGCCGAGTCCCCAGAGCGTGAGCCCGATGTCCTCCGTCTCCGTCCCCAGCGCGGCGGCGACGCCGTGCGCTCCGAACGCGGTCGTGAACCCGGCGAGGTACAGCGGCCCCAGGCGGGGCGGAGTCGTCGTCACGATGTCGACGTTAGGACATCCGGCTCCCGCCGCGAACGCCGTGCCGGACGCACGGGGGCCCGGGTCCGACGGTTCATCGGACCCGGGCCCTCTCGGCTCAGGCTGTCACCGGGGTCAGCGGCAACTGCCCTGCGGGGTGGGGACGGTGAACGCCGTCGCTCCGCTCGACGACCCGCTGGCGACGGCGCTGACCGACAGCGTGCCGGCGGCCACGGAAGTCGCCCGCGTCGCGAAGGTCGTCGAGACCGTCTTGCCCGCCGCGGCCGTCACCTTCTTGCTGCCGTAGGTGCCGGTGAGGGTGACGTCGGTGGCGACGGCGCCCGTGTTCGCGACGGTGACCACCTGCGTGACCTTCCCGGCCACGCACCGGTTCGACGCGCTCACGGTCGGGGCGAGGGCGGCCGCCCCTTCGGTCTTGACCTGGCCGAGCACGAGAGGTGCGACGACGACGTAGTCGACGTTGGGGGCGTAGGCGCCGTCGTTGCCGAACGTCAGCGCTCCACCGGCGGTCGTGAGCGTCACCGGGATGGTGCGCTCCCAGAAGCTGTTCCACGAGTACGTGTAGCGGAAGTAGCCCTGTCCGACCTGTCCTCCCCCGGCCTCGCCGACCTGAAGACGGCGATCGACGACCTGCGGGTTGTAGTCATGGCGCCCCGACACCTCCGCGTTGGTGTACTTGACCACGATGTCGTAGTCGCCGGGCCGGTCGAATCCGGCCGCACGCGGGATGGTGACGGTGTTGCCGGCCCCGTTGCCGAGGAAGTCGACCACGGTGCCGCCCGAGACGTTGGTCCCGGTGCCGGCCGCGATCGGGGTCTTCCGGGCCGCTCCCGCGACCGTGCCCGCCTCGGCTTCGATCTTGACGGCGGCGGAGTCCGCGCTCGCGACGCGCGTGGAGGTCACCCCGATCACTGACGCGCCCGCGTTCGACCGCAGCTCGAGCTCGTTGATGCCCTCGGAGAGGTGGACGCGCGCGGTGCTCGCCCAGACCCCGGCGCCGGGCGCCACGGCATCCATCACGCGGCGGCCGTTCGAGTCGACCGTGACGTCGTTCGCACCGGTGGTGGCGTAGTCGACGCGGACGTCGTAGTACCCCGAATCGAAGGCGGTCGCGTAGATGTCGGCGCGACCGTCGCCACCCAACCGGACCGAGCCGTGCAGGCCCTGTCGGTCGTACTCGAGGCGTGCGGAGCCTGCCAACCGCATCGTGGACGCGGGGTAGTCGACGGGCTCGCCGTCGGTCACGTCGGTGAGGACGAATCGGTCCAGGGTGATGTCCGAGTTGGGCAGGACGGAGGAGCTGTTCTCGCTGGCGCGCAACGAGAGGGTGTGCGTCCCCTTGGTGAGCGTGACGGTCGTCTCGGCACTCCCCCGGTACTTCCACCGGCTGGTGTCATTGAGGGCGAGGTCCGCGGTGTACTGCACGGTGGCGGCTTTGGCGCCGTCGACGAAGAGGGCGTGGCGACCGGGCTGGCCGGGGGTGGCTCCGATCACCTGGTAGCGGTAGGTCCCGTCACGAGGAACGTCGACGGTCCAGTCGGCTTTCGCTGCGGCGTTGTTGAACGACCCCACATCGCGACCTCCGGATGCCAGGAAGATCCATCCGCCGTTCCCCGTCGGCGACTGGTCGTACACGCGTGCGGATGAGACCGCGGTGTTTTCGGCCTCGATCGTGGCGGACCACGTCTTCTCTCCGACGATGGGGCGGTCCTGCGGAGGGGTCACAATCAGCTGGTACCCGGCGTATCGGTCGTAGTTCGGGACCTCGACGCGCAACGCTCCGTCGGTCACGGCGACGTCTTCGAGCGTGGTGACCAGGCGGGGCGTGGGGGCGAGACCCTCCGCTCCGCTGAGGGGCGCCTCGCGGACCTCGACGTCGACCTTGCCGCCGAATACGCGCTGGTCGAGCCCCTTCAGCGCGAGGGTGACGGTGTCGGCACTGGATCCGCCGTAGAGCACGGTGGCTCGGCGGTCGTCGGTGTCGATGGCGCCGATTCCCTGCAGGGTGTCGACGGCGTTGAGCTGCGGCGGGGTGACCTTGACCGTCTTGCTCCCGGCGAGGTCGCCGTACCACTTGAACATCCACCAGCCGGCGTTGGCGCCGTTGGGGCGTGCGGAGTTGTCGGAGAAGTTGCCCGCGTAGTTCCAGTAAGCGGTCTGCGCGTCGACCTTGGTGTCTTCGAACATCGAGAACCACTGGATGAGCTGGCCGGGAACGCCCATGTCGCGCAGCAGGCCGTACTCGGTGATGTTGATCTCGAGCGGGGCGATGCCCTTCGCCTTCTCCATTGCGCGGTACTCGTCGTAGTGCGACCGGTAGGTGGCGAGGTTGTCGATGCCCAGCTCGTGCCAGATCATGAACTGCGGAAGGGTGCCGGTCTGCTGGGCGTAGTCGAGCCACACGCTCGTGCGGTCTGGGCGCCAGGCGGCGTCGCCGGGACCGCCGATCACGGGGTCCGCGAGGTTGTGACGCGCGTAGACCGCACGGATCTTGTCGACGGCCGCCTTCCAGTCGGTCATGAAGTACTGGGTGAAGACGTCTCCGTTGCCGTACCAGTTGCCGCCGTCGGGCTCGTTGAAGGGGATGAAGACGTACTTCTCGGGGTGGTCGGACTGCGTGGCGACGGCCTCGGTGACGAACTCGACGATCTCGAGATAGTCCCAAATCCCGTTCGGCTGGCTCGTGTAGGTGCCGGTGGCCTGGTCGTAGGTGCGGTCGTCACCCGGCCGACGCCCGCCGTTGTAGGCCCAGTCGGGGTAGTAGTCCTGGATGTAGATGTCGAGCTGCGTGCCGTTCTTGGCGAAGAAGCCGTCTTCGATCTTGAGGGCGTCGCCGCTGGGGTGCTGGGTGCCGTACGGCGCCTTCTGCGACGTGTTCGTGATGTGGGCTCCGTTGATCAACGCCTGGGTGGGGGCGCCATCATCGCCCAGTCCGTACAGGGTGCCCGACGCTCCGCCCCGGAAGTCGCCCGTGGTGGTGGCGAAGTCGACGGAGAGAGTGTCGGTGGTTGCTGCCGCGGCCGGGGGCGCGACGACCGCGAGCGCGCCGAGCACGATGGCTCCGACCGTGCTCGTTGCGATCCATCGGGGGTGTCTCATGAGGGTGCATCTCCATTGGTCGGCGGACGCGGCGTTGCGCCCGAGGGGAATGTAACGCGATTTGATACCGGTATCAAGAATTTCTTGATAACGCTTTCAGGATGGGCTAGCGTCCTCATCGTTCGACACGACGGAGAGACGAATGACGACGACGCATCCCCCGACCACCGGGGCGACCCCCGCACGCCTGCAGTGGGGCACCGACACGCTGTCCCTGGATCTGCAGTGGGACGACGAGCACCCGGTGACGTGCGCGGGCTACGTCACCCGTTCCGGCCACCACCGCGTACACCGCGTACCGCTCGTCGAGATCCTCACCGCCGACGCCGGCCACCGCCCCGCGTCAGGGCGCCTCGCGCACACCGAGCACGGCGCCCGTCTCCGCTACGTCGACCACACCGAGACGGCCAGCGGCGATGCGCGCACGCTGACCCTGCGCCAGCGCTCGGCCGACCTCGAAGCGACCATCGAGCTCACGACGCGCGACGGCGTCGCGGCGATCACCAGCCGCGTGCGCGTCGTCAACGTCGGCACCGGGCGCATCGTCCTGCGCGCGGTCGCCTCGTGGGTCGCGGGGTTCACCGAGCACGACGGCGTCGACGACGCCCTCGCAGGCTGGGATCGCATCACCGGAGCCAGCGACTGGCTGGGAGAGGGACGGTGGACACGCACGCCCCTGCGCGGCCCCGACTTCGTGCCCCTCGCCGAGCACCTCACCGGACATAACCCGCGGGGAGCGTTCAGCGCGGTCTCGACCGGCACCTGGTCCACCGCGCAGCACCTGCCCACCGGCATCCTGGAATCCTCCGCGGCGAGCCTGGCGCTGGCGTGGCAGATCGAGCACAACGGCGCCTGGCGCTGGGAGATCGGCGAGGACACCTCGGGCGGATACCTCGCCCTGTCGGGTCCGACCGACGCCGACTCGGGGTGGACGCGCGTGCTCGGCCCCGCCGAGGGCTTCGTCAGCGTGTCGGCGACCATCGCGGTCGGCGACTCCGCGGGTGCGGCCGTCGATGCGTTGACCGATCACCGACGCGCCACGCGCCGCGACCACCCCGACAACGTCGCCATGCCGGTCGTGTTCAACGACTATATGAACACCCTCGACGGCGACCCCACCACTGAGAAGCTGCTGCCGCTGATCCGCGCCGCCGCCGACGTGGGCGCCGAGGTGTTCTGCATCGACGCCGGGTGGTACGACGACTCCGGCTTCTGGTGGGACACGGTCGGTGCGTGGGAACCCTCGACGACGCGGTTCCCCGGGGGACTCGGGGAAGTCATCGGCGCCATCCATGCTGCCGGCATGGTCGCAGGACTCTGGCTGGAGCCGGAGGTGGTCGGCATCCGCAGCCCTCTCGCCGACATCCTCCCCCGCGATGCGTTCCTGCAGCGCAACGGCGAGCGTGTCGTCGAGCACGACCGCTTCCACCTCGATCTGCGCCACCCCGCGGCGCGCGGTCACCTCGACGCCGTCGTCGACCGCCTCGTCGCCGACTTCGGCGTGGGGTTCTTCAAGATGGACTACAACATCAACCCCGGCCCGGGGACCGACCGCGATTCCGACAGCGTCGGCGACGGACTGCTCGAACACAACCGGGCGGTCCTGGACTGGCTCGACGGGGTGCTCGATCGGCATCCGACCCTGGTGATCGAGAACTGCAGCTCGGGCGCGATGCGCATGGACTACGCGATGCTGTCCCGCCTGGCGATGCAGTCCACCTCCGACCAGCAGGACTTCCGCAAGTACCCCCCGATCGCAGCCGCAGCTCCCCTGTCGATCCTGCCCGAGCAGGCGGCGAGCTGGGCCTACCCCCAACCCGAGATGGATGCCGAGGAGTCGGCGTTCTGCCTCGTCACGGGGCTGCTCGGGCGCTTCTACGTCTCGGGCCACCTCAACCGCATGGATGCCGCACAGCGCGAACGCGTGGCACGTGCCATCGCCGTCGCCAAGACACTGCGCGAGGAGATCGCCGCGTCTCACCCGCACTGGCCGCTCGGGCTGCCGCGATGGGACGACCCCTGGATCGCCCTCGGACTGCGCAGCGATGACGGAGATCTCGTCTCGGTGTGGAACCGCGGCGATGAGGGCTCGGTCTCGCTGAGCTTCCCCCACCTCGTCGGCGGCGACGTCGAGGTGACCCCGG
>NZ_CAUQWC010000067.1:0-15231 GCF_963521695.1 uncultured Microbacterium sp.
GCGCGCGACGACGCGCGCCGGATGCACCGGCGCGCGTCGACTGGGCTCAGACTTCCTGGTACCCGGGGGCCGCGCCGTGAACGGCGTCACCCACGCGGTGCACCCGCAGGTCGTTCGTCGAACCGGCGATTCCGGGAGGGGAACCGGAGATGACGACGACCTTGTCACCGACCTTGGCCAGGTCGTGCGAGAGCAGGTAGTCGTCGACCTGCAGGAACATCTTGTCGGTGTGCGACACGTGCTCCACCAGCGTCGAGCGCACGCCCCACGTCAGCGCCAGGCGACGGCGGATGCCGGGCTCGGGCGTGAACGCGATCATCGGGATGGTCGAACGAAGGCGCGACATGCGGCGAGCCGAGTCACCCGACTCGGTGAAGACGCACAGGTACTTCGCCTCGACGAAGTCGGCGACCTCGACCGCGGCGAGCGTGATGGCGCCGCCCTGGGTGCGGGGCTTGTTGGTCAGGGGCGCGATGCGGTCCAGACCGTGCTCCTCGGTGGACTCCACGATGCGGGCCATCGTCTCGACGACCACCACCGGGAAGTCTCCGACGCTGGTCTCGCCCGAGAGCATGACCGCGTCCGCGCCGTCGAGCACGGCGTTGGCGACGTCGGAGGTCTCGGCGCGCGTGGGCACGGGGTTGTTGATCATCGACTCGAGCATCTGCGTCGCGACGATGACGGGCTTCGCCATACGGCGGGCCAGCTCGACGGCGCGCTTCTGCACGATCGGCACGGCCTCGAGCGGCAGTTCGACACCCAGGTCACCACGGGCGACCATGATGGCGTCGAACGCGTCGATGATCTCTTCGAGGTTATCGACGGCCTGCGGCTTCTCGATCTTGGCGATGACGGGCACGTAGCGTCCCTCTTCGGCCATGATCTCGTGCACGCGCACGATGTCGGAGGCGTCGCGCACGAACGACAGCGCGATGAGGTCGGCTCCGGCCTTCAGGCCCCAGCGGAGGTCGGCTTCGTCCTTCTCGCTCAGCGCGGGGACGTTGACGGCGACGCCGGGCAGGTTGATGCCCTTGTTGTTCGACACGGGACCGCCGACGATGACCTCGGTGGTCACGACGGTGCCGTCGGTCTCGACGACGCGCACGCGCACCTTGCCGTCGTCGATCAGCAGGAAGTCGCCGGGCTTGACGTCGTGGGGCAGCCCCTTGAACGTGGTGCCGACGATCTCTTTGGTGCCGAGGATGTCTTCGATGGTGATCTTGAAGATGTCGCCGGGCAGCAGGTCGTGGGGACCGTTCTCGAACTTTCCGAGGCGGATCTTGGGGCCCTGCAGGTCGACGAGGGCGGCGACCGGGCGGCCGGCGTCTTCTGCGGCCTTGCGCACATTGGCGAAGTTGGCGTCGTGCACGGAGTAATCTCCGTGGCTCAGGTTGAGGCGGGCGACGTCCACCCCGGCGTCGATGATGGCGCGAACCATCTCATACGACGACGTGGCGGGCCCGAGTGTTGCGACGATCTTGGCGCGTCTCATCCGTTTTCAAGCTCCGTGAGGATTTTCGGGAAGTGGCCGATCGGCCCTTGCCAGCTTAGGCGGGCAGGAGGCCGATGGCGACATCGGTGGGGCGCACCGGTGCGGGCAGCACCGTCTCGCCCATGAGGAACGTATCGACCTCGGCGGCGGCCGCACGGCCCTCGGCGATGGCCCACACGATGAGGGACTGCCCGCGGCCGGCGTCGCCGGCGACGAACACGCCCGGCGTGGTCGTGGCGTAGGTGGCGTCGCGCTCGATGTTGCCGCGCCCGGTGAACTGCGTGCCGAGCTGGTCTTCGAGGTGCTCGCGCTCCGGACCGGTGAAGCCCATCGCGATGAGCACCAGGTCGGCCGGGATCTCGCGCTCGGTGCCGCTCTTGGGCACGCGGCGCCCGTCGAGGTACTCGGTCTCGGCGACGCGCAGGGCGCGCACCTCGCCCGCGGCGTTGCCGAGGAACTCCACGGTGGAGGCGAGGAACGAACGCTCCCCGCCCTCTTCGTGGGCCGAGGCCATCTCGAACAGGTTCGCCATCATCGGCCAGGGCTGCTCGGAGGGACGCTCCGACGGCGGCTGCTTGCCGATCGCGAGGTTCGTCACGCTCAGGGCACCCTGGCGGTGCGCCGTGCCGATGCAGTCGGCTCCGGTGTCGCCACCGCCGATGACGACGACGTGCTTGCCCTCGGCCGAGATCTGCTGGGGGACCTGGTCGCCCGCGACCGCCTTGTTGCCCTCGATGAGGTATTCCATGGCGTAGTGGACGCCGTCGAGGTCGCGACCCGGGATGGCGAGGTCGCGCGGCACGGTGGCGCCGGTGGCCACCACGACCGCGTCGTATCGCGCCCGCAGGTCGCTCCACGAGATGTCTTTGCCGATCTCGACTCCCGCGCGGAAGCGCGTGCCCTCCGCCTGCATCTGGCGCAGGCGCAGCTCGAGGTGACGCTTCTCCATCTTGAAGTCGGGGATGCCATAGCGCATGAGGCCGCCGATGCGGTCGTCGCGCTCGAACACCGCCACCGTGTGGCCGGCACGCGTGAGCTGCTGGGCGGCCGCGAGACCGGCGGGGCCGGAGCCCACGACGGCGACGGTCTTGCCGGTCAGGCGCTCCGGCGGCTCGGGCTCGACCCACCCGTTGGCGAAGGCCTCGTCGATGATCGAGACCTCGACCTGCTTGATCGTCACGGCCGGCTGGTTGATGCCGAGCACGCACGAGCTCTCGCAGGGCGCGGGGCACAGGCGTCCGGTGAACTCCGGGAAGTTGTTCGTCGCGTGCAGACGCTCGATCGCTGCTCGTCCCTCGCCACGCCAGGTCAGGTCGTTCCACTCCGGGATGAGGTTGCCGAGCGGGCATCCCTTGTGGCAGAACGGGATGCCGCAGTCCATGCACCGACCGGCCTGGCGGCGGATGACGGCCGAATCGCCCGGCTCGTACACCTCTTTCCAGTCCATGATGCGCACGGGCACCGGTCGACGCTTCGGGAGCTCGCGCTCCGTGGTCTTGAGAAAGCCCTTCGGGTCAGCCACCCGTCACCTCCAGAATGCGCTTCCAGACGACGTCGCCGTCGGGGTCGAGCCCCTCCGACATCGCCTCCTGGCGGGTCTGCAGTACCGCGGCGTAGTCGCGTGGCAGCACCCGGACGAAGTTGTCCACCTCGGTCTCGAAGTCGTCGAGCAGACGACGGCCGAGGGTGGAATCGGTCTCTGCGACGTGCTTTGCGAGCAGGTCGCGGAGGATCTCGGCGTCCCCGGATCCGAGGGGGCCGAGTTCGAGCTCGCCGGATGCCATGGCATCGCGGTTCACGAGGTCGCGATCGAGCTGGTAGACGTAGGCCTGGCCACCCGACATGCCGGCGCCGAGGTTGCGGCCCGTGGCGCCGAGGATGACGGCGAGACCACCGGTCATGTACTCGAGCGCGTGGTCTCCCACGCCCTCGACGACCGCCGTGGCGCCGGAGTTGCGCACGAGGAACCGCTCCCCCACGACGCCGTTGAGGAACATCTGCCCCTGGGTGGCGCCGTAGCCGATGACGTTGCCGGCGATGACGTTCTCGGATGCCGCGAACGACGATCCGCGCGGCGGGCGCACCACGATCGTGCCGCCCGAGAGGCCCTTGCCGACGTAGTCGTTCGAGTCGCCCTCGAGGCGCAGCGTGATGCCCGCGGGCATGAACGCACCGAACGACTGTCCGGCCGAGCCGGTCAGGCGCACGTCGATCGAGTTCTCGGGCAGGCCGTGCTCGCCCCGTGCCTTGGTGACGTGGTGACCGAGCATGGTTCCGACCGCGCGCGCGGTGTTGCGGATGGGCAGGTCGACCGTGAGCTGGCCGCCGTGTGCGATGACATCCTGGGCGCGCTCGATGAGCTGCACGTCGAAGTGGTCTTCGAGCTCGTGGTTCTGGTTGCGGCCGTGACGGCGCGGCTCGTCGTCGGCGAAGCGGGGTCCTTCGAGGATCGGTGCGAGGTTGAGCCCGCGCGCCTTCCAGTGCTGGATCGCCTCGTTGGCGTCGAGCAGCTCGGCGTGGCCGACGATCTCGTCGATCGAGCGGTAGCCGAGGGCGGCGAGGTACTCGCGCACCTCCTGCGCGATGAACTCCATGAAGGTCACGATGTACTCGGCCTTGCCGGTGAAGCGCTCGCGCAGCACGGGGTTCTGCGTCGCGACACCCACGGGGCAGGTGTCGAGGTGGCAGACGCGCATCATGATGCAGCCCGAGACCACCAGCGGGGCGGTGGCGAAGCCGAACTCCTCGGCACCGAGCAGGGCGCCGATGATCACGTCGCGACCCGTCTTCATCTGACCGTCGACCTGCACCACCACGCGGTCGCGCATGCCGTTGAGCATGAGCGTCTGCTGCGTCTCGGCGAGGCCCAGCTCCCACGGCGTGCCCGCGTGCTTGAGCGAGTTCATCGGGCTCGCGCCCGTGCCGCCGTCTTGACCGGAGACCAGGATGACGTCGCTCAGCGCCTTGGCGACGCCCGCGGCGACCGCGCCGATACCCGACTGGCTCACCAGCTTGGTGTGGATACGGGCCGAGGGGTTGGCGCGCTTGAGATCGAAGATGAGCTGCTTGAGGTCTTCGATCGAGTAGATGTCGTGGTGCGGCGGCGGCGAGATCAAGCCGACGCCCGCGGTCGCGTGACGCGTGCGCGCCACCCACGGGTACACCTTGGTCGGGGGCAGCTGGCCGCCCTCGCCGGGCTTGGCGCCCTGGGCGAGTTTGATCTGGATGTCGTCGGCCTCGGTGAGGTAGAGGCTCGTCACACCGAAGCGACCGGATGCCACCTGCTTGATGGCGCTGCGTCGGGTGGGGTCGAGCAGACGGTCGACGTCTTCTCCGCCCTCACCGGTGTTGCTCTTTCCGCCGATCTGGTTCATCGCCACCGCGAGCACCTCGTGCGCCTCTTTCGAGATCGAGCCGTAGCTCATCGCACCGGTGGAGAAGCGCTTGACGATGGCCGAGACCGGCTCGACCTCGTCGATCGGCAGGGCGGGACGGGTGCCCGTGCGCAGGCCGAACAGGCCGCGCAGCGTTTTCAGCTCGTGCGCCTGGTCGTCGATGAGCTGCGTGTACTCGCGGAAGATGTCGTACCGGCGCTCGCGCGTGGCGTGCTGCAGACGGAACACCGTGTCGGGGTTGAACAGGTGCGGGGCGCCGTCGCGGCGCCACTGGTACTCGCCACCGGTCCAGAGGCGCTCGTGCGCCCGGGCCGCGGCATCCTGGGGGTAGGCGTACTCGTGACGTGCGGCGTTCTCGGCGGCGATGATGTCGAGCCCGACACCGCCGAGCTTGGATTCGGTGCCGGTGAAGTAGGCCTCGACGAAGTCGCGCGACAGGCCCACGGCTTCGAACACCTGCGCGCCGGCGTACGACGACACGGTCGAGATGCCCATCTTCGACATGATCTTCAGCACGCCCTTGCCGAGCGCGTAGATCAGGTTCTTGACGGCCTTCTCGGGCGTGATGTTATTGATGAAGCCGGCGCGTACGAGGTACTCGACGGTCTCCATCGCGAGGTACGGATTGACCGCCGAGGCGCCGTACCCGATGAGGGTGGCGACGTGGTGCACTTCGCGCACGTCGCCCGCCTCGACCACCAGGCCGACCTTCATGCGGGTCTCTTTGCGGATGAGGTGGTGGTGCACCGCCGCAAGCATGAGCAGCGAGGGGATCGGCGCCAGGTCTTTGTTGGAGTCGCGGTCGCTGAGCACGATGAACTCGGCGCCGTCTTCGATGGCCGCGTCGACCTCGGAGCACATCTGCACGAGGCGCTTCTGCAGCCCCTTGTGACCTGCCTCGACGCGGTACAGACCACGCACCGTCACCGACGACCGGCCCGGGAGCGCGGTGTCGATGTGCTGGATCTTGGCGAGCTCGTCATTGTCGATCACGGGGAAGTCGAGCGTCACCGTGCGGGTGTGGTCGGGCCCCCAGTCGAGGAGGTTGCGCTCCGGACCGAGGCCCAGCGAGAGCGACGTGACGACCTCTTCGCGGATGGAGTCCAGCGGAGGGTTGGTCACCTGCGCGAACTGCTGCGAGAAGTAGTCGAACAGCAGGCGGGGGCGGTCGCTCAGTACGGCGACGGGTGCGTCGCTGCCCATGGCGCCGAGCGGCTCCGCACCGCCCTGACCCATGGGGGTCAGCAGGATGCGCACCTCTTCTTCGGTGTAGCCGAAGGTGCGCTGGCGACGGGTGATCGAGGCGATGGGGTGCACGATGTGCTCGCGCTCGGGCAGCTCGCTGAGCTTCACGCGACCCTTGTCGACCCACTCGCCCCACGGCTGCAGGGCGGCCAGGTCGGCCTTGATCTCTTCGTCTTCGACGATGCGGCGCTGGGCCGTGTCGACGAGGAACATGCGGCCCGGCTGCAGACGACCGCGGCGCTTGATGCGCTCGGGCGCGAAGTCGAGCACACCGGTCTCGGAACCGATGACGACGAGGCCGTCGGTGGTCTCGGTCCAGCGCCCGGGGCGCAGGCCGTTGCGGTCGAGGGTGGCGCCGACGAGCGTGCCGTCGGTGAAGATCAGGGCGGCGGGGCCGTCCCACGGCTCCATCTGCATGGAGTGGTAGTCGTAGAAGGCGCGCAGGGCGGGGTCGATCGTCGCCTGCTTCTCGTACGCCTCGGGGACCATCATCATGATCGCGTGCGGGAGGCTCCGGCCGGTGAGGGTCAGGAGCTCGAGCACCTCGTCGAAGGATGCCGAGTCGCTGGCGCCCTCGGTGCAGATCGGCAGCAGCGGACGTACGTCGCCGATCAGCTGGGATTCCAGCTGCGACTGGCGGGCGCGCATCCAGTTGCGGTTGCCCTTGACGGTGTTGATCTCGCCGTTGTGCGCGAGCATGCGCAGCGGTTGGGCGAGGGGCCACGACGGGAACGTGTTGGTCGAGTAGCGCGAGTGCACCACGGCAAGTTCGGAGATGAAGCGCTCATCCGACAGGTCGGGGTAGAACGGTTCGAGCTGGAGGGTCGTGACCATGCCCTTGTAGCCGAGCGTGCGGCTCGACAGCGACACGAAGTAGGCGTCGATCTCGTGGCGCGCGCGCTTGCGCAGGCGGTACACGCGGCGGTCGAGCGCGATGCCCGACAGAGCCGGCTGGTCACCGACGGCCGGGCGCGCGACGAACAGCTGCTCGAACGCGGGCCGCGCCTCGTAAGCGAGCTTGCCGAGGTTCTCGTGCTCGACGGGCACCTCGCGCCAGCCGAGAACCTCGAGGTTCTCGTGCCGTGCGATCTCTTCGATGCCCGCCTTCATCGCGGCGCGTTCGTCGTGGCCGAGCGGCAGGAACACCATGCCGGCGGCGTACTCCCCCACCGGGGGCAGTTCGAAGTCGACCACGGCACGCAGGAACGCGTCGGGCATCTGCGTCAGGATGCCGGCGCCGTCGCCGGTGCCCGCGTCGGAGCCGATGGCGCCGCGGTGCTCGAGGTTGCGCAGCGCCGTCAGCGCCAGGTCGATGATGTCGTGACCCGCTTCGCCGCGGAGAGTGGCGACCATGGCGAGGCCACAGGCGTCTTTCTCGAACGACGGGTCGTACATTCCCTGTCGGGCCGGGAATGAGCCTCCGACGGTGTCGGAACGCAGGCTGGAAGCCATTTCAACCGTCCTCACGTTGATGCTTCGGATGGGACGACGTCGGCCCAGAGTGTTAGTTCGTGGCGGGGCTGCTTGTGGCGCTGGTGCCGACGGTGTCGCTCGTCGCGGGCGGCTCGCTCACGTCGACGAAGTCAGAGGGGTCGCCTGAGTCTACAGCCCCGGGAGCCTTGCCCTCGCGACCGGGTACGTACGGCGACGGCTCGAGACCGAGGTGACGACGGGACTGCACGACGAAGATCACGATGCCCAGGATCACGCCGAAAATGGCTGCCCAGACGTTGGTGCGCAGGCCCAGGATGATGTCGCTGGGGTCGATACGGATGGATTCCCAGACGATACGGCCCGCCGAGTACCACACGAGGTAGATCGCGAACTGCTTGCCCCACTGCAGACCGAATCGCTTGCCGGCCCACAGGATGACGGCGGCGCCGAGCAGATTCCAGATGACTTCGTAGAGGAAGGTCGGCTGGAAAAGCGTGCCGGATGGCAGTCCGACGGGGATCGCGGGGTTACCTGCCGCGATCTCAAGACCCCAGGGCAGGTCGGTGGGCTGGCCGAAGAGCTCCTGGTTGAACCAGTTGCCGAAGCGGCCCATGGCCTGCGCGATGATGAGGCCCGGTGCGACGGCGTCGGCGAAGGTCCAGAACCGGATGCCGGTCCACTTGCATCCGAGGATCGCGCCGATGGCGCCACCGATCAGCGCACCGTAGATGGCGATGCCGCCCTCCCAGATCGCCCACACGGAGCCCGGCTGGGTGATGTTCCAGGGGTTGGATCCCGGACCGAAGTAGAAGCCGAGGTGCGTGACGACGTGGTAGATGCGTGCCACGACGATGGCGAGCGGCACTGCCAGCAGGCAGATGTCGATGACGACCCACTTCTCGGCCCCCCGACGCGTCAGACGCGCGTTCGTCAGGAAGACCGCCACGATGATGCCCGCGATGATGCAGAGCGCGTAGAAGTGGATGCGGAGCGGACCGAGATCGACGTAGGAGATCGTCGGGCTCGGGATGCTGGCGAGCACGCCGGAGGCGGCGCTCGAGAGGGCGAACGTCATGCGAACGAGTCTAAGGCGCGCCGCGTCGTGCCCGCGGACAGCTCCCGTGCGAGGTTTGACAGCCCCTCGACACCGCCATCGCGCAGCGCCTTGACCAGGGCGGTACCGACGATCGCGCCGTCGGCGTAATCGACGACGCCCGCGACCTGCTCGGCGTTGGAGATGCCGATGCCCACGCACGCGTGCTCTGCACCGAAGCTGCGCAGACGCCCGACGAGCGTGCGAGCTGCGGCATCCAGCTGCGTGCGCTCCCCCGTGATGCCCATGGTCGACACGGTGTAGACGAAGCCCGTGGAGGCCTCGACGATCATCTGCAGTCGCTCGTCCGACGAGGTCGGCGCGGCGAGGAAGACACGGTCGAGACCGGTGCGCTCGCTCGCGGTGATCCACGCGGCACCGGCATCGGGCGTGATGTCGGGGGTGATGAGACCCGCGCCGCCTGCGGCGACGAGCTCGTCGGCGTACCGGTCGACGCCGTACTGCTCGACGAGGTTCCAGTACGTCATCACCAGGACCGGCACATCGGTGCGCGCCGTGACCTCGCGGATGATCGTGAACAGGTCGCGCATGCGGAAGCCGTTGGCGAGCGCGGTCTGCGTGGCCTCCTGGATGACCAGGCCGTCCATCACCGGATCGCTGTAGGGCGGGCCGAGCTCGATCACGTCGGCACCGGCCTCGGCCAGGGCGACGGCGGCGTCGATGCTCGTCTGCACGTCGGGGAAGCCGGCGGGCAGGTATCCCACGAACGCCCCGCGCCCCTCTGCGCGGGCCGCGTCGATGGCGGCGGAGACGCGCGAGGTCACAGCTCTACCCCCGCACCGCTCGCGGCGTCGGGCGCGGCTGTCACATCGACCGGTGATCCGGGGGCGGATGCCACGGCCTCGGCCGCGCGCGTCTGTGCAGGGCCGTCCGCCTCCTCCGATGCGTGCTCGGCGTCATAGAGGTCGAAGTAGCGCGCCGCGGTGTCCATGTCTTTGTCGCCGCGACCCGAGAGGTTGATGGCGATGACGGCATCCGGACCCATCTCCCGTCCGATGCGGAGGGCGCCGGCAAGGGCGTGGGCCGACTCGATGGCGGGGATGATGCCCTCGGTGCGCGACAGCAGGCGAAGGGCCTGCATCGCCTCGTCGTCGGTGGCCGGGATGTACTTCGCGCGACCCAGGTCGGCGAGCCACGCATGCTCGGGGCCGACGCCCGGGTAGTCGAGGCCCGCCGAGATCGAGTGCGACTCGGTGGTCTGGCCGTCTTCGTCCTGCAGCACGTACGTGCGGGCGCCGTGGAGCACACCGGGGCGGCCGCGACCGATGGATGCCGCGTGCTTCGGGGTGTCGACGCCGTCGCCGGCGGCCTCGACGCCGTAGAGCGCGACGCCCTCGTCGTCGAGGAACGCGTCGAACATGCCGATGGCGTTTGAGCCGCCGCCGACGCACGCGAACACGGCATCCGGGAGGCGGCCGAGGCGTTCGAGGAACTCGGCGCGCGTCTCTTCGCCGATGATCTTCTGGAAGTCGCGCACCATGGCCGGGAACGGGTGGGGGCCCGCGGCCGTGCCGAAGATGTAGTTGGTCGTCTCGACCGAGGCGACCCAGTCGCGGTACGCCTCGTTGATGGCGTCCTTCAGGGTGCGGGAGCCGGTCGTGACGGGCACGACCTCGGCGCCCAGCAGACGCATGCGCGCGACGTTGAGGGCCTGGCGCTCGGTGTCGACCTCGCCCATGTAGACCACGCAGTCGAGGCCGAAGAGAGCCGCCGCAGTGGCCGTGGCCACGCCGTGCTGGCCCGCGCCGGTCTCGGCGATCACGCGCGTCTTGCCCAGGCGCTTGGTGAGCAGCGCCTGACCGAGCACGTTGTTGATCTTGTGCGAGCCGGTGTGGTTCAGGTCTTCGCGCTTGAGGAACACCCGGGCGCCGCCGGCGTGCTCGGCGAAGCGCGCCACCTCGGTGAGCACCGAGGGGCGGCCCGCGTAGTCGTGCAGCAGGGCGCGCAGCTCGGCGTGGAAGGTCGGGTCGGCCATCGCGGACTCGTAGACCTCGGTGAGCTCGTCGATCGCGGCGATGAGCGACTCGGGCATGTAGCGACCGCCGAAGTCGCCGAAGAAGGGCCCCTTCTGGTCGCGAAGGCTCGCGGGCCGGTCGCCCGGCTTCTGGTCGCCCGGTGCCCGGTCGCCCTGTGCGTGGTCACTGAGGGTTGTCATGAGGTCTCCTGGAGGAACGCACGGAGGGTGGCGACGGGGTCGCCGGTGACGAGGGCCTCGCCCACGAGCACCACATCGGCGCCCGCGGCGCGGTAGTGGGCGACGTCGGCGGGCGCGAGAACGGCGGACTCGGCGATCTTCACAGCGTCGGCGGGGAAGCGGTCGGCGAGCGAGCCGAACAGATCGCGGTCGAGCTCGAAGGTGGAGAGATTGCGGGCGTTGACGCCGATGAGCGTGGCGCCGATGTCGGCGGCGCGCTCGAGTTCTTCTGCGGAATGCGTCTCGACGAGGGCGGTCATGCCGAGCTCGTTCGTCAGCACGAACAGCTCGGAGAGCGTCTTCTGGTCGAGCGCGGCGACGATCAGCAGCACGAGGTCGGCGCCGGAAGCGCGCGCTTCGAGCACCTGATAGGGCGTCGCGAGGAAGTCCTTGCGCAGTACCGGCACGCCCACGGCGGCGCGGACGGCCTCGAGGTCGGCCAGACTTCCCTTGAACTTGCGACCCTCGGTGAGCACCGAGATGGCCGACGCTCCGCCCTCTTCGTACAGGCGCGCCTGGCGTGCCGGGTCGGGGATGGCGGCGAGGTCACCGCGCGAGGGGCTCGCGCGCTTGACCTCGGCGATGATCTTCACCCGGTCGGCGGGAGCGAGCATCGCCAGGGCGTCACGCGCCGGCGACTGCGCGAGGGCGTCGCGTTCGACGTCGGCGAGCGAACGCGACCCGGCGCGCTGCTCGGCATCTTCAACCGCTCCGGCCGTCAGATCGGCCAGCACGGTCAGTGCGCCTTCGGGTTGGACTTCGCGCCGTCAGCGCCGTAGCCGGCCTTCTTCATCGCCAGGCCGACGATCGCACCGACGACGAGCAGACCCACCGACGCCCACACGAGCGCGGGGATGTCGAGCCAGAAGAACAGCGTGCCGAGCGTGAACGCGACGAGCATGATGATCACGGCCGTCCAGGCGGCGGGCGAGTGTCCGTGGCCGGGGTCACCGATGGGGTTGCTCATGGGGCTCCTAACAGTCGCGCGCGGGCGCGGGGAAAAGCGTCGATGCAGTCTATCGAAGCGCGAGGGGGCTCCCGGCTTCGACGTCTCGATGTCGCAGGGTCTTCCGCCGTGACGGTGTCGGACCCCGCCACCACGTCCGTCGACACACGCAATCGACGCGAGGAAACGGCGCGTGACGACGCTTCTTCGCCGCGAAAGTGCTTCTCCGCGGCGTGATCGAGGGATGCCACGGCGTTTATGCCGCGACACCGCGGGGGCTGCCGTCAGGTCGTCGGATCCTCGCCGCGGGAGAGGTCGTCCCACGAGTCGATCGCGTCGTGCGGGCGACCGGTGTCGGAGCCGGCCTCGGTGGCCGTGCGGTACTTGCGGCTCGCACCCGATGCCCAGCGGCGGGCGGTGACGAGGGTGAAGACGGCAGCGGCGAACAGCACCGCCTGGGCGAGCAGGGTGAGCGCCGGCCACGGCGTCAGGGAGAACCCCGTGACGAGGGAGGCCACGGCATCCGTTCCCGAGATGCCGGTGGCGTCGGTGACGGTCGAGGCGGCGGCGGCGACGGGTCGGCCGATGAGCAGCTGTGCGGTACCCACGCCCACCAGCGCCGCGATGAGGGCGCCGAGAACGCCGAACACGTAGCGCAGCACGGGACCGACGATCGACAGAGCGGCGCCCAACGCGAGCGCGGCCAGGCTGAGCGGGGTGAGCACCGGCAGGGCATCGGCGCCGGCGACGGCGAGGGTCTGCTGCGCGCCGTCGTCGAGGGTTACCTCGATCCACGTCTGGGTGGACGCGATCACGCCCAGCGCTCCGGCCGCGAGCATCGCGAGGACGGCCGTGGAGCGGGCGCGCCGCATCAGCGCTCCCCCACGACCGGGTGCAGGTCGTCGGCGTCGAAGCAGGTGTGATCGCCGGTGTGGCAAGCGGCGCCGATCTGGTCGACCTCGATCAACAGCGTGTCGCCGTCGCAGTCGAGGCGCGCGCCCTTCACGAGCTGGATGTGGCCCGACGTGTCGCCCTTGCGCCAGTACTCCTGACGCGAGCGCGACCAGAAGGTCACCCGGCCGGTGGTCAGCGTACGGCTGAGGGCCTCGGCATCCATCCACCCCATCATCAGCACCTCGCGCGAGTCGAACTGCTGGATGACGGCGGGCACGAGACCGTCGGCGTTGTACGTCACATCGTTGACGCTCATCGGCGCACCTCGATGCCCTCGGACGCCATCGCGTCTTTGACCTGCCCCACGGTCAGCTGACCGGAGTGGAAGACGGATGCCGCGAGCACGGCGTCGGCGCCGGCCTGGATCGCCGGGGCGAAGTGCTCGAGGGCTCCGGCGCCTCCAGAGGCGATCACCGGGACCGCGGCGACCTGGCGCATCAGGCGGACCAGCTCGAGGTCGAAGCCCTGCTTCGTGCCGTCGGCGTCGATGGAGTTGACCAGCAGCTCGCCGGCCCCGCGTTCGACGGCCTCGCGCGCCCACTCGAGGGCGTCGAGGGTCGTCTCGGTGCGTCCGCCGTGGGTGGTCACGACGAAGCCGGAGGAAGTGGATGCCGCGCGCTTCACGTCCAGCGAGAGCACGATCACCTGCGCGCCGAAGCGGTCGGCGATCTCGTCGATCAGGGCAGGGCGGGCGATGGCAGCGGAGTTCACGCCGATCTTGTCGGCGCCGACCGCGAGCAGGCGGGCGACGTCGTCGGCGGAACGCACTCCCCCGCCGACGGTGAGGGGGATGAAGACCTGCTCGGCGGTGCGGCGCACGACGTCGTAGGTCGTCGCGCGCTCGTCGACCGTGGCGGTGACGTCGAGGAAGGTGACCTCGTCGGCGCCCTGGTCGAAGTAAAGCTTGGCGAGCTCGACAGGATCGCCCATGTCGCGCAGATCGAGGAAGTTGACGCCCTTGACCACGCGGCCGGCCGCGACGTCGAGGCAGGGGATGACGCGACGCGCGAGGGTCATCAGAGCCTCGCGGCGAGGATCTCGGTCACGAGGATCGCGCGCGCTCCGATCGCGTAGAGCGCGTCCATGACCTGGTTCACGTCGCGGCGCGGGCTCATGACGCGCACGGCCACCCACTCGGGGTCGCGCAGCGGCGAGATCGTCGGCGACTCCAGGCCCGGAGCCACGGCCACGGCCTGGTCGACCAGCGCCGCGGGCAGGTCGTAGTCGATGAGCACGTACTTGCGGGCGGCGAGGACGCCGCGCAGGCGCCTCAGCAGCGTTTCGGTGCCGGGGGCCTCTTGCGGACCGGCGATGAGGACGGCGTCGCTCTCGAGCAGGACGGGCCCGAAGATCTCGAGCCCCGCCTGACGGAGCGTGGTGCCCGTGGAGACGACGTCGGCCACGGCATCCGCCACTCCGAGCTGTACGGCTGATTCGACCGCGCCGTCGAGGGGCACGATGTCGACCGCGATGCCGCGTTCGTCGAGGAACGCATCGACCAGGCCGGGGTACGCGGTGGCGACGCGCAGACCCTGGAGGTCGGCAACGTCGGTGAAGCGGCCCGGACGACCGGCGAAGCGGAAGGTGGAGCCGGCGAAGCCGAGCGACTCGACCTCGCGCGCGCCCGGCATGCGGGCGTCGAGCAGCAGGTCGCGGCCGGTGATGCCGACATCGAGGGCTCCGGAGCCGACGTACGTCGCGATGTCACGGGGGCGGAGATAGAAGAACTCGACCTCGTTGACGGGGTCGACGGTATACAGGTCTTTCGAGTCGCGTCGTCCGGTGTACCCGGCCTCCGAGAGCATTTCGGCGGCGGTCTCGGCGAGCGACCCCTTGTTCGGCACGGCGATTCGCAGCATGACGGGGGCTTTCGTGTTGTGTGAGCTGTGGGCGGAGGGGCCAGGCTCAGAGATGTCGGTAGACGTCTTCGAGCGTCAGGCCCTTCGCGAGCATGAGGGTCTGCAGGTGGTACAGCAGCTGTGAGATTTCTTCGGCGGCGGCGGCGTCGGACTCGTACTCGGCAGCCATCCAGACCTCGGCGGCCTCTTCGACGATCTTCTTGCCGATGGCGTGCACGCCCGCGTCGAGCTGAGCGACGGTGCCGGACCCCTCGGGTCGCTCGACGGCCTTGGCGCTGAGTTCCGCGAACAGGTCGTCGAAGGTCTTCACGGTTCCAGGGTATCGGGTCGGCCGGGGTGGGCGGTGCCGCGCGGTGTGGCACGGATGGGGGTGGGGTGCGCCTGGGTGCGGCCCCGCGTGCGGGGCAGCTCACGCATAAACGCTTTCTGCGTGCGGAAACGCGAGGAGAGCGCGTTTGTACGCGTGGATCGCGTTTATGCGTGGGCGCGAGCGGCCGCGAAGCACGCGCGCGCGCCGAGAGCGACGACGGCGTGCGCGGGGCTCAGTGGCGGTGGCGGGATGCCGTGGTGCGCAGCGACTGGATGGCCGCGTCGGGGT
>NZ_CAUQWC010000068.1:0-14950 GCF_963521695.1 uncultured Microbacterium sp.
TCCGCTGTGGTCGGGGGCGTCGCCGTTCGTGAGGCTGCCGGTCCCTTCGACGGGGTCAGGGACCTTCGACGGGCTCAGGGACCTCGACGGGCTCAGGGACCTCGGTGCGCGCGCGGACGCGATCGGTGGCTGAGCTTGTCGAAGCCACCTCCCTCGATCTCCGCAGCGTCCCCGCTACAGTGTCGGCGTCAGGGTGATGGTGCTGCCCTTGGGGGCGGTCTCGCCCGCCTTGGGGTTCGTGGCCCGCACCTTGTAGATGTCCCAGTACGTGAAGCCGAGCGGCAGCGTGCCGTCGTCGATGCCCGCGTTCACCTCGAACCCGAGTCCCTCCAGCGCCGTCACCGCCTCGCGGATGGTCATCCCCACGACGTTTCCGGGGATCTCCACCGGCTCCGGCCCGATCGACACGATCAAGGGCACGGTGTCACCGGGGCGCCAGTTGCCCTCGCCGTCGCGGTCGCCGATTCCGATGACGACCCCGGATGCCACGCTGTCGCTGTACCGTTCCGAGATCGAGGTGGCGAGGCCGGCCTCGTCGAGCGTGCGCTCGGCACGTGACTGCGACTCGCCGGAGACGTCGGGGAGAGGACCCAGCGACACGACCAGCGATGCCGCGTCGCCCTCGTACACGGTGCAGCCGTCGGTGCAGCCGATGGCGTCGCCGCCGGATCGGGGGATGACGGATGCCGACAGCACGGTGCCGTCGCCGGCATCCGAGAACTCCCGCGCGGGCTCGTCAGAGACGCCGACGAACGCGGCCGCGAAGATGCCGTTCACCTCGTCGGCGCTCTTGCCGGCGAGAGCGGGGATCTGATGCGTGGCGGGGCCGACGGAGACGTACACGGTCACGAGCGCGTCCTTGTCGAGGCGCGCACCCGGCGCGGGGTCGGACCCCACCGTCGTTCCCGAGGGGATGTCGCGGTCGTTGACCTCTTGCGCTTGCGCGCGCAGCTGGTTGGTCGCCAGCAGCGTCTCGGCGTCGGCGAAGGTCCGCTGCGACACGTCGGGAACGGCCACGAGGGATCCGGGGCCCGAGCCGAAATACCAACCGGTACCCGCCGCGCCGACGGCCAGCAGCAGCACGACCACGAGAGTCCAGACGCCCCGGGTGGTGCGGCGGCGGGTGCGGGTGCGCAATCGCGTGGCGTTGTCGGGCTCTTCGGCGGTGGCGACGGGCAGTGACGCGGTCTGGGGGAGCACCTTGGTGAGCTCGCGCGATTCGGCGGCGCTGGCGGCCCCGGTGGTGCCGACGGCGACGGCGCGGGCGACCTGAGGGGCGAGCCCCAGCTCCTTCTCGACCGCGCGCAGGCGCTCCAACATCGTGCCGGCGTCGAGAGGACGGTCATCGGGCCGGCGCTCGGTGGCCCAGAGCACGAGCTCGTCGAGCTGTTCGGGCACCGACGGGTTCTTCACGCTCGGACGCGGGACCGAGTCGGTCGCGTGCTGGTAGGCGATCTGCATGGGCTGCTCGCCCTTGTAGGGCTGCTCGCCGGTGAGCATCTCGTAGAGCATGATGCCGAGTGAATAGATGTCGCTGCGGGCGTCGGCGGTGCCGCGCGTGACGAGTTCGGGTGCGAGGTAGGCGATGGTGCCCATCAGCTGCGCGCCGCTGGCGGTGTTCGCGGTCGTCGCCCGCGCGAGGCCGAAATCGCCGATCTTGATGCGGCCGTCCTCGGCGAGGAGCACGTTCTCGGGTTTCACGTCGCGGTGCACGATGCCGGCACGGTGGGCGGCGGAGAGCCCCGACAGGATGGCATCCATGATCGTCAGGGTCTGATCGATCGTGAGTCGTCGGTGCTCGCGCAGGAGTTCGCGCAGCGTGATGCCGGGGAGGTACTCCATGACCAGGTAGGCCATCTCGCCGTCCTGGCCCTGGTCGAACACGTTCACCACGTGCGGATCGCTCAGACGCGCGGCGGAGCGGGCCTCCTGGATGAACCGGCTCTGGAACACGGTGTCGTCACTGAGGTGGCCGTGCATCACCTTCAGCGCCACCCGACGCTCGAGCCGCAGGTCGGTGGCGACGTACACGGTCGCCATGCCGCCGCGCGCGATGCGCGCGCGCACCCGGTACCGGCCGTCGACGAGACGGCCGATCAGCGGGTCTGCCTGCTGACTCGTGCTCACGGGTCGAGTCTACGGAGCGGCCCCTGTGAGCCCGGGCAACGGCTCACCGTGGGCCGCGACTCAGCCCAGAACCGCGAGCCACGTGGTGGCGGGCTGCTCCCACTGCGCGTAGCGATCGGGGTAGGCCGAGATCTGCACGGCCTGCGCCGCATCGGCGTACGCCATCTGCTCCCAGCCGGGGATGTCGAGAAGGCCCCGTGTCGTGAAACCGTTGGGGTCGGACGGGCCGCCGTAGAACACGCGCGTCGCGCGGTCGGGATCGCGGATCTGCTCGGGGGTGCCCCAGCCCATGCTCGGACGCTGCTGGAAGAGACCGAGCGAGTCGCGGTCGCCCCAGTCGAGGTTTCGCAGCCACGACTCCTGCATCGCGGTGCCGAGGGCGATCCGGATGCCGTGGTCGGAGACGCCGAGCTCTCGACCGATGCGGATGATCAATCGGGCGTTGTCGGACTGCTCGGCGTCGAGGCCGGGGGCGGTGACTGCGGCGACGGCGGCGGAGGCCGCGGCGGGAGCGCCGGAGGGGATCTGCAGGACGTCGCCGGGATAGATGATCGACGCGCGGGTGAGGCCGTTCGCGCTGAGGACCGCATCGAGCGACACGCCGTTGGCGCTCGCGATCGCCGAGATGGTGTCGCCGGGCTGCACCTCGTGTGTCACGGCCGCGGGGGCCGGGGCCGGAGCGGCGGGGGCGGCGGGTGCGCCGCCCAGCACGAGCACCTGGCCGGGGCGGATGACGCTGTCGGGGCCGAGTCCGTTCGCCGCCTGCACCGAGGCGACGTCGAGACCATTGGCGCGGGCGATGCCCCACACGGTGTCGCCGGGCTGCACGGTGTAGGTGACGGTGCCGGTCAGGGCGGTGAGCACCGGAAGCACCTTGAGGGGTGCGGTCGGCAGGGAGCTGAGGGGCGGCGCCGGGGGTGCCGCATGGGCCGCGCCTTCTCCGGCGAGGCTCAGGGCGATGGTGCCCGCCACGGCGGCGGGCCAAGCGGCGACGACGCGTCGGGTCGTCGGCGGGGCAGGGAAGGGGAGTCGTCGCATGGTGGGGGGATTTCCGTTCGTCAGACTGCCCGCCACGCTCGCATGCCGCGATACGGATGTCAACGTGTGAGGCGCATGTGACGGATGTGACACGAGTGACGACGACGTCGCGGAGGTGTACCGTCGGCAGAGGATCGGGCCGAGGCGTGCCGTCGGCGGAGGACAGGGCCGAGGCGCGCCGTCGGCGGAGGGTGAGATAGTTGCAACGTGACAGAGACGACCCGTTACGAAACCGACTGGCTGACGATCCCCGACCTCGTGGAGCTCCTCGACGAGCCCCTCGGCCGGGTGCGTCGACTGATCGACGAGGACTACCTCGTCGGATCCCGCCGTGACGGTGTGTTCAAGGTGCCCTCCGTGTTCCTCGCCGAGGGGCGCCCGCTGCCCGCGCTGCGCGGCACGATCATCGTGCTGCACGACGCCGGGTTCGACCCCGACGAGACCATCGACTGGTTGCTCACGCCGGAGCAGACGATCGGCGTCGCCCCCATCGAGGCTCTGCGTGCGGGACGCAAGAGCGAGGTGCGCCGGGTCGCCGCGACCCTCGCCTGAGCTTTCGAGAGGGCGGAGTCGGTCGCGGCCGAACCGTGGCATGAGCCGGTCAGGCGTCGGCACCGACGGCTGATCCGGCTGCGCCGACGGTCACCGCCGGCGCTCGGTCAGGCCGCGCGATCCGTGGCCGCGCGGGCGAGCGTCCGCAACTCGTCGACCGCATCGGCTCGCAGCGGTGCTTCAGCGAGAGCGAGGTCGGCGCGACGGGCGTAGTGGGCGATGAGCTCCTCGGTACGCGCGAGCGCGCCGCTGTCGACGATCGTTCGCTGCAGGATGCCGATCTGCTCGGCATCCAGAGCCGGGTCGCCCAGCCGCTGGTCGATCGCCTGACGCTCCTGCGGGGAGACGGCTTCGCGGGCGTAGGCCACCAGCACGGTGCGCTTGCCCTCGCGCAGATCGTCGCCCACGGGCTTTCCCGTCACGGCGCTGTCGCCGAAGACGCCGAGCACGTCGTCGCGCAGCTGGAACGCCATGCCCACGTCGTGGCCGAACCGGCCCAGCGCGTCGCTCTGCGCGTGAGCGGCACCGCCGAGCGCCGCACCGATCTGCAGCGGCTGCTGGATGCTGTAGCGCGCCGACTTGTACGAGGCCACCCGCAGGGCGCGTTCGGCATGCGTGTCGTCGGGGTGGACGGTGTACGCGGACTCCTCCGCCACGTCGAGGAACTGTCCGATGGTGACGTCGCGGCGCATCTGCGCGTATGCCCGCCGGGTCGCATCGGCGGTGGGGGAGCCGCGCAGGCCCTCCTCGAGCAGGTCGTCGCTCCACGCCACGAGGAGGTCGCCGAGCAGGATGGCCCCTGAGCGCCCGAACGTGTCGGAGTCGCCCGTCCAGCCCGCGTCCCGGTGCGCGGCCTGCAGGGCGCGATGCGCCGCGGGTTGTCCGCGACGGGTGTCGGAATTGTCGACGAGGTCGTCGTGCACGAGGGCGGCCGCGTGGAAGATCTCGAGAGAGGTGGCCACGGCGAGGGCGGCGTCGTCGAAGCCGGCGGGTGCCGGGCGCACGGCCCCCCAGCCGGTGAGGCAGAAGCGCGCGCGCAGACGTTTTCCGCCGCGGAGCGCGGACGCGCCGGATCGCGTGAGCATCTCTGCCTCCGGACCGAGAGCGGCGGCGTACAATAGCTGTTCGGTGAGGAAGTTGTCGAGTCGCTGGGAAACAGCTTCGATCGGTTCCGGCGAGGTCGGCACGGGCCTAGCCTAGTGATCCTCGCCCCACGTAGAATCGTCCGCATCGAAGAATAGAGGGGGATGCATGCCACTCTCCGAACAGGAGCAGCGTCTGCTGGATGAGATGGAGCGCCATCTCATGAGTAACGACACAGATGTCGTCACCGCCCCCAGTCGCGCCCTGAGCTACCGCAACATCGTCCTCGGCTCGATCCTGGTGCTCGCCGGGCTCGGCGCCCTGGTGGTGGGCGTGTCGATCGGCTTCAATACGGGCTTCCTCGGCATCGCGATCGGTGTGCTCGGCTTCCTCCTGATGGTCGGCGGCGTGATCTTCGCGGTGACACCCACGCGCGGGTCGGTCGCCACCGCCCCCGGTGCCGGAGCATCCGGCGGCGCCAAGCCGCGGGCAGCGCGTGCCTCGGGCTCGACGTTCATGGACCGCATGAACGAACGGTGGGACCGCCGCAACGAGGGGCAGTAACCCTCCCCGATTCCTTGTGAAGCACCGGCTCTTCGGAGCCGGTGCTTTTTCGTGCGCCCGGGGCGTGGCCCGCGCACGTCTTCTCCGGGTTCGGTGACCCGCCGAGGAGCCGCCGGCGAGTGGCGCCCTCACCGCCGGTTCAGGCCTGCGGTGGACTGGGGAGCGGCCGAGCCCTCCCTTTTCCTCCACGGGCGCCGTCTCGCCGACTCCGCTTACCCGGAGAACCCCGTCATTCCGCGAATTTCGCGCGTCGTCGCGAGGGGCGGCCCGCACCGTACACGTCGGCGACTTCGAACGGAAGATGCCGCTTTCGATAGCTAAGTGGAGGCCAGTGGAGTAAAGTGGGGGAAACTTCGCAGGCCGGACGAAGGGGGGTGGGTGCCCGAATGCTGCTCGGCACGCACACTCCCAAGCTCGATGACAAGGGGCGCGTCATCCTGCCCGCGAAGTTCCGCGACGATCTCGGCGCCGGAGTGGTGATCACCCGGGGGCAGGACCGCTGCCTCTACGTGTTCAGCACCGAGGAGTTCGAGCGCGTGCACGAGCGGATCCGCGAGGCTCCGCTCAGCAACAAGCAGGCCCGCGACTTCCTGCGCATGTTCCTCTCGGGGGCCAGCGCCGAGAAGCCCGACAGCCAGAACCGCATCACCGTCCCCCCGGCCCTGCGCAGCTACGCCGGTCTCGGTCGCGAGCTCGTCGTCACCGGCGTCGGCGCCCACGCCGAGATCTGGGACGCCGAGGCCTGGAACGCCTATGCGGAGAGCAACGAAGACACGTACGCCGAGATGGAGCAGGAGGTGATCCCGGGACTGTTCTGACCCTCCGGCTGTGATGCCCAGCCGCACGCCCTGACGCACTTCCCCGGCGCCAGGTCGATGCGGATGGGGATCAGAGCCGAAGGATCGGACCCCGTCATCATGGACATCCGCGACATCCACACCCCCGTCCTGCTCGATCGCTGCGCCGATCTGCTCGGGCCCGCTCTGCACAAGCCCGGCGCCGTGTTCGTCGACGGCACGCTCGGAATGGGCGGGCACTCCGAGGCCTTCCTCGAGCGTTTTCCCGAGGCGCGCCTCATCGGCCTCGACCGCGACACCGATGCCCTGCGGATCGCGGGGGAGCGGCTCGCACGGTTCGGCGACCGCGTGGCCCTGGTGCACACCGTCTACGACGGGATCGCCGAGGCCGTGGCATCCGCCGGCGTCGACAAGGTCGACGGCATCCTGTTCGACCTCGGGGTGTCATCCCTCCAGCTCGACGAGGCCTCCCGCGGCTTCGCCTACGCGCAGGACGCGCCCCTCGACATGCGCATGGATCAGACCACCGGCGTCACCGCCGCCGAGGTGCTCGCCACCTACGGCGAGGGCGACCTGCGTCGGATCTTCGAGCGCTACGGCGAAGAGAAGCTCGCCGGACGCTACGCCCGCGCCATCATCGCCGCCCGCACGACGGCACCGCTGGAACGCTCGGCCGAACTCGTCGAGGTGCTGCAGGCGGCCACTCCGGCCGCCGTGCTGCGCGAGCGTCACCCGGCCAAGCGCGTCTTCCAGGCCCTGCGCATCGAGGTCAACGCCGAACTGTCGGTGCTCGAACGCACGATTCCCGCCGCCCTCGGTGTCCTGGGCGTCGGCGGGCGCATCGTCGTGCTGTCGTACCAGTCGCTGGAAGACCGTCTGGTCAAGCGCGTATTCGCTGCGGCGTCGACGTCGACCGCTCCCCGGGGGCTGCCCGTGGAGCTGCCCGAACACGCGCCGAAGTTCCGGTTGCTCGTGCGCGGCGCCGAGCTCGCGAGCGACGAAGAACGCGCGGTCAACCCCCGCGCCACCCCCGTGCGTCTGCGCGCGGCCGAGAGGATCCAGGAGGACGTATGAGTGCATCCCCGGCCATCGACCCCCGGGTCGTCGACGACTTCCTCCCCGACTTCCCTACCCCCGTCCGCGAGCGTCGTCTCACCGTCGTCCCGGCCCCCGCCCGTCGGCGGGTACCGCGGCGGCTGTTCGGCATCACCGCCGTCTCGGGCGCCGTGGTGATCGTGCTCGCGCAGATGGGGCTCGGCATCCTGACCACGCAGAGCTCGTTCGAGATCGCCTCGCTCACGCAGCAGCAGCGCGACCTCACCTACCAGAAGCAGATCCTCTTCGACGAGACGGCAGGCCTGAACTCCCCGCAGTACCTGGCCGCCAACGCCGCCGCCCTCGGGATGGTCATCGACGAGTCGCCCACCTACCTGCGTCTGAGCGACGGTGCCGTCGTCGGTTCCGACAAGCCGGCAGACACGACGTCGTCGGTGGATGCCAAGGGCCGCGGTTCGGTCGGCAACGCCCTCATCGCGGGGGTGCCGTTGGTCACCGATCCGACCGCTGCGACCACCGAGACCGGCGGCACGACCCCCGAGGCGGCGGCCACGGCCCCGACCGAGCCGACGGCCCCGGACGCCGGATCCGCGACACCCCCGCCGATCAGCGACGGTCTGCCCACCCCCGCGACACGATGAGAGCCATGACGACAGCCACCTCCCGATCCCCGCGGCGTCGCACCGTCGTCGCCCTCGCGGTCGTGTTGATCGTGCTCGTCGCCTTCGTGGTGCGACTGATCGACATCCAGGTCGTGAACGCCCGCGAGCACGTGGACAATTCGCTCTCGATGGGTCTGCAGTCCTCGCGCACCCTGTACGCCTCGCGCGGCCCCATCGTCGACGCGAACGGCACGCCGCTGGCGACGAGCATCAACCGCTACGACGTGCAGATCGACCCGTCCCTCGCCGTCGACGGCGTGACCACCTACGACGACGACGGCAACGAGGTCACGACGGCGTGGCCGGAGCTCGCCGCGCGCATCGGCTCCGTCCTCGGTCAAGACGCGCGAGACGTGCAGAAGATCGTGACGGATGCCGTGGCCGACGACCCCGACTCGCAGTATGCGGTCATCGCCAAGGCCGTCTCGACCGAGCAGTACCGCGCCCTCGCCGACCTCGGTCTGCCCTTCCTCAGCTTCCCCCCGCAAGCGGGTCGGGTGTACCCCGACGGCGCCGTCGGCGGGAATCTCCTCGGCTTCGTCGGCAGCGACGGCCAGGCGCTCGCGGGCCTGGAGTCGGCGGACGACTCGTGCCTGGCATCCACCAACGGCAAGGTGGTCTTCCAGAAGAGTCCCTCCGGCGTGGTGCTCCCGGGCACCGAGACCGTGACCCAGTCCGCCGTCGACGGTGGCACTCTTCAGCTCACCATCGACCGCGACCTGCAGTGGTACCTCGGCCAACTCATCGCCGAGCAGGTGCAGAACACCGGGTCGTTGCGGGGCACGATCACCGTCGTCGAGGCGAAGACCGGCAAGATCCGGGCGCTGGCGGAGTACCCCACGGTCGACCCCAACGACCCCACCGCGACGCCGGAATCCGACCGCGGCAGCGCCGCATTCGGAGACCCGAACGAGCCCGGATCGACGATGAAGGCCATCACGGCGGCCATCGGCCTCGACAGCGGTTCCTTCACGTCCGACACCACGGTCACGGCGTCGTCGCGCGAGGAGTTCGGCGACGGAGCGCGCGTCTCCGACTCGTTCGCGCACCCCGAGAACCGCTACACCCTCACGGGCGTGCTCATCGACTCCTCGAACGTCGGCATCTCGAAGTTCGGCGACATGATCCCGCTCGACACCCGCGTCTCGTACCTCGAGAAATTCGGGCTGACGCAGCAGACGGCGGTCGGCTTCCCCGGCGAGTCGTCCGGCATCCTGCGCGATCCCGCGGCATGGGACAAGCAGACCTTCTACAACACCACCTTCGGACAGGGTCTCGCCGTCACCGTGCCCCAGCTCGCGGGCGCCTACCAGACCATCGCCAACGGGGGAGTGCGGATGCCGCTGACCCTCGTCGAAGGTTGCACCGCGGCCGACGGCACCGTCACCGACGTGCCCGACGCCCAGGGCGAGCGGGTCGTGTCGGAGAACGCCGCCGACACGGTCTCGCAGATGCTCGAGAACGTCGCGACCCAGGGCACGCTCGCCGACCAGGTCGCGATCCCCGGGTACCGCGTGGCGATCAAGACCGGTACCGGTGAGAAGACCGACCCGGTCACGGGCGCCTACAAGTCCGACGCCTACTTCACCACGATGATCGGTTTCGCCCCCGCCGACGACCCGCAGTACGTCGTCGAGGTCAACCTCGACGAACCGCGGACGGTAAAATCGTCGGCGGCCACCGCGCCCGCGTTCCAGAAGGCCCTGACGCAGGTCCTCAAGACCTACCGGGTCATCCCGTCCGGAACCACGACCCCCGAACTGCCCAAGTTCGGCTGAGACACCCGCACACCGGTCTCGTCTCGGTAACGAATGCGACATCGGAAAGGGCGTCCGCACACCAATGATCTCTCTCAGCCTCTCCCACATCGCCGACGTGCTCGGCGGTCGTCTCGTCGCGCGCCGCGGCGACACCGGCGACACCCTCGTCTCGGGCCTGGTCGACACCGACTCCCGCCTGATCGCGCCCGGCGACATCTTCGTCGCCAAGCCCGGCGAGACCACCGACGGTCACCTGTTCGTCGGCACCGCCGTCGAGCGTGGAGCGGTGCTGGCGATCGTCGAGCGCGAGCTCGACGACGAGGTCAGCCAGATCGTGGTGCCCGATGTCGTGGCCGCCCTCAGCGACCTCGCTCGCGACGTCGTGGCCCGGGTGCGTGCCGCGGGCGAGCTGAGGATCGTCGGTGTCACGGGCTCCAACGGCAAGACCACCACCAAGAACCTGCTCGCGCGCATCCTCGAGGGCGCGGGCGAGACGGTGTCGCCGCGGGCGTCGTTCAACAACGAGGTCGGCGCCCCTCTGACGATGCTCCGCGTGACGGATGCCACCCGCTACCTCGTGAGCGAGTTCGGTGCGAGCGCCCCGGGTGCGATCGCGCACCTCGCGGGTCTCGTGACCCCCGACATCGGCGTCGTGCTCATGGTGGGGATGGCCCACGCCGGCGGGTTCGGCGGCATCGAGTCGACCTTCCACGCCAAGAGCGAGCTCGTGCGCGCCACCCGCGAGGGAGGCCTCGCCGTGCTCAACGTCGACGACCCGCGGGTCGCCGCGATGGAGCCCATCGCGCGTGAGCGCGGTCAGGGAGTGCGCTGGTTCGGCCGCAGCGAGCGCGCCGAGGTGCGTGCCGTCGACGTCGAGGTCTCGGCATCCGGAACACGCGCCGACCTGCTCGTCGACGGGCAGGCGTACACCCTGACGCTTCGCGTGCTGGGCGAGCACCACGTCATGAACGCCCTCGCCGCCCTCGCCGCCGCCACCGCCCTGGGTGTGCCGACGGCTGAGGCCATCGCGCGCCTCGAGACGGTCGAGATCGCCGAGCGGTGGCGTATGCAGCCGCTGGGTTCCGACCGTGTGCGCATCATCAACGACGCCTACAACGCCAGCCCCGACTCGATGGCCGCTGCCCTTCGCACCCTCGCGCAGATCACCGGCCCCGGCGAACGCACGGTCGCCGTGCTCGGGGCCATGAGCGAGCTGGGCGAGTACGCCGACGAGGAGCACGACCGCGTGGGGCTCCTGGCCGTGCGCCTGCGCATCCAGCGCATCGTCGTCATCGGTCCCGAGGCCCGCCGCATGTACCTCGAGGCCATCGCCCAGGGGTCGTGGGACGGCGAGGCCGTCTTCTTCCCCGACGCCGACGCCGCGTACGACTACCTCTCGACCGAACTGCGCGACGGTGACCGCGTGCTGGTGAAGTCGTCCAACTCGGCGGGGCTCCGGCATCTCGGCGACCGTCTGGGAGACTTGTTCGCGTGAGATCACTTCTGACAGCAGCGGCGATCTCGCTCGCCTTCACCCTGTTCCTCACACCGGTGTTCCTCCGATGGTTCCGGCGGTGGGGCTGGGGTCAGGTCATCCGTACGCCCGAGAACGTGCACAACCCCTCTCACGGGGCCAAGCGCGGCACGCCCACCATGGGCGGCACGATCTTCATCCTCGGCACGATGATCGGCTACCTCATCGGGTCCTACGCCGGCAACAATCCGCCGACGCTGTCGGGGCTGCTGGTGCTGTGGCTCATGCTCGGATTCGGCGTGGTCGGCTTCATCGACGACTACATGAAGGTGCGCCACCAGAACAGCCTGGGCCTGTCGGGCTGGCGCAAGATCGCCGGCCAGATCATCGTGACGGTCCCCTTCGCGGTCGTCGCCCTGAACTTCCCCAACAACTTCGGCCAGACGCCCGCTTCCGAGTACATCTCCGTCTTCCGCGACATCCAGGTGCTCTCGCTCTTCGCCCTGGGTCCCGTGCTCGGCTGGCTGCTGTACCTGGCGTGGATCTCGTTCATCGGCACGGCGGCATCCAATTCGGTCAATGTCGCCGACGGGCTCGACGGTCTCGCCGCCGGCTCCGGCATCTTCGTCGTCGGCGCCTACAGCCTCATGGCCTTCTGGCAGAACAAGCAGATGTGCGCCGATGTGCTCGACCCCGCGGTGCAGGCCGGATGCTACGCCGTGCGCGACCCGTTCGATCTGGCGATCGTGTCGGCCGCGTTCGTCGGCGCACTGGTCGGATTCCTCTGGTGGAACGCGCCGAAGGCGAAGGTCTTCATGGGCGACTGCGGATCGATGGCCATCGGCGGTGTGATCGCCGCCATGGCGATCCTCACCCGCACCGAGATCCTGCTCGTGCTGATCGCCGGCGTCTACGTCATCGCTTCGGGCTCGGTGATCCTTCAGCGGGCGTACTTCAAGGCCACCAAGGGCAAGCGCCTGTTCCTCATGAGTCCGCTGCACCACCACCTCGAGATGCGCGGCTGGCCCGAGGTCACGATCGTCGTGCGCATGTGGATCATCGCCGGCCTCCTCGCCGTCTCGGGCATCGGATTCTTCTACGTCGAATGGCTTTCACGCGTATGACCGACCTCTCCTCGCTCACCAGCTGGCACGCCGACTGGAAGGGCCTGCGCGTCGCCGTGCTCGGCCTGTCGGTCACGGGTTTCTCGGTCGCCGACACCCTCTCCGAGCTCGGCGCCGTCGTGCTCGTGGCCACGGAGCGGGCGGATGCCGAGTACGCGCGGCTCCTGCCCGTGCTCGGCGTCGACCTGTACGAGGGCCCGCTGGATGCCGTGCCCGCCGCCCTCGTCGACTTCGCGCCCGAGGTCGTCATCGCTTCCCCCGGCTTCGCGCCCCACCACCCGGTCATCCATTGGACGCAGGAGACGGGCATCGCCCTGTGGGGCGACGTGGAGCTCGCGTGGCGCGTGCGCGACAAGGTCGTTCGCGCCGACGGGCGCCCCGCCGACTGGGTGCTGATCACGGGTACCAACGGCAAGACCACCACGACACGCCTGACGGCCGAGATGCTGGTCACCGCCGGCCTCCGGGCCGCCCCCGTCGGCAACATCGGCACCCCCGTGCTCGACGCCATGCGCGATCCGGGCGGCTTCGACGCCCTGGTCGTCGAGCTGTCGAGCCACCAGCTCTGGTACCTCAACCTGCAGAGCGGTGCCGACGCGCTGGCACCGCACGCGGCGGTGTGCCTCAACCTCGCCGACGACCACCTCGAGTGGCACGGCGGCGCAGACGCCTACCGCGATGCGAAGGCCGGCGTCTACGCCCGCACGCGTGTTGCCTGCGTCTACAACAAGGCCGACGTCGCGACCCGGACGATGGTGGAAGATGCCGAGGTCATGGAGGGTGCGCGCGCCATCGGCTTCGATCTCGGCGTCCCGGGCCCCAGCGACCTCGGGGTCGTCGACGGCATCCTCGTCGATCGCGCCTTCCTCGAGGAGCGGGCCACCTCGGCCCTCGAACTCACCACGGTCGCCGACCTCGCCGCGCACGGGCTCGCCGCCCCGCACGTCGTGGCCAACATCCTCGCCGCGAGCGCCCTCGCGCGCTCGCTCGGCGCGACGCCGGCGCACATCCACGACACCCTCGAGCGCTTCCGCCTCGATCCTCATCGCATCCAGGTCGTCGGCGCGCACGCCGGTGTCACGTGGGTCGATGATTCCAAGGCCACCAACCCGCACGCGGCCGCCTCCTCGCTCGCCGCGTACCCCGGCGCCGTCTGGGTCGTGGGGGGACTGCTGAAGGGCGTCGACCTGAGCGAACTCGTGCGCTCCCGGGGCGACGCCGTGCGCGCGGCGATCGTGATCGGCACCGAGCGCGGCGACATCGTCGCGGCGTTCGCACGACACGCCCCGGCGGTGCCGCTGTTCGAGGTCGACCACACCGAGACTGAAGACGTCATGGCCCAGGTCGTCGAACTGGCGGCGGGTGTGGCCCGGGACGGAGACACCGTGCTCCTGGCTCCCGCGGCGGCATCCTTCGACCAGTTCTCGTCCTACTCCGACCGCGGCGAGCGCTTCGCTGACGCGGTGCGGGCGTGGATCGCGGGTCGGGGCGACGGAGCGATTCGACCGAACGACTGAGGGGGACACGCGTGACCACGACGGCGCCCCCTCCCCGGCAGGCCCCCGATGACCAGCCCGAGCGGGGCGGGCTGATCGCTCGCGTCTCGCTGGGGCGGGCTTTCCGTCCGGTGTCGACAGAGTTCCTGCTGATCGCTTCGGCGGCGCTGCTGCTGACGGGCTTCGGTCTGGTCATGGTGCTGTCGGCGACCTCTGCGCTGGACGGGGGGCAGAGCCCCTTCGACCACGTGATGAAGCAGAGCGTGTTCGCGATCGTCGGCATCCCGCTCATGTTCGTCCTCAGCCGTGCGCGCATGAGGTTCTGGCAAAGGATCGCCTGGCCCGCCCTCATCTTCGCTACGGCGTTCCAGCTGCTGGTGTACGTGCCCGGGCTCGGCATCGCCGCGAACGGCAACCGCAACTGGGTGGCGATCGGCGGCTTCCAGTTCCAGCCCGCCGAGTTCCTGAAGCTCGCGGTGGCGCTGTGGATGGGCGCCGTGCTGTACCGCAAACGCCGGCTGCTCACCTCATGGGCGCACGTGTTCATCCCGGTCGTACCCCTGTCGGTGCTGGTCATTGGTACCGTGCTCGGCGGAAGAGACCTCGGCACGGTCATGATCCTCGTTCTGGTCGTGCTGGGTGCGCTGTTCTTCGCCGGCATCAAGCTGCGCATGTTCATCGTGCCGGCCGTGCTCTCGGTCGTCGTGGTGCTGTTGTCGGCCATCGGCAGCGAGAACCGCATGGAGCGCATCGGCAGTCTCTTCGTGCCCGACGACGCGTCGTGCTACTACACGACCTGCTACCAGTCGCTGCACGGCGTGTGGGGCCTGGCGAGCGGCGGGCTGTTCGGTCTCGGCCTGGGCAACTCGAAAGAGAAGTACGACTGGCTCCCGGCCGCGGCCAACGACTACATCTTCGCCATCATCGGCGAAGAATTGGGCCTCATCGGGTGCATCGTCGTGCTCGTGCTGTTCGCGTTGTTCGCGGTGGGTGCGTTCCGCATCATCCGCCGCACCGACGACACGTTCGTGCGCATCATCGCGGGGGCGATCACGCTCTGGATCGTCGGCCAGGCGCTGGTCAACATCGGCGTCGTGCTGCGCATCTTCCCCGTTCTGGGTGTGCCGCTGCCGTTCATGTCGCAGGGCGGAACATCGTTGCTGTCGGTGCTGATCGCGTGCGGCGTGCTGCTGTCGTGCGCGCGCACGCTCCCCGAC
>NZ_CAUQWC010000069.1:0-14944 GCF_963521695.1 uncultured Microbacterium sp.
TGCTGGGTCGTGTCGTTGCCGATGTTCCACAGGAAGTGGTTCGAGGTGAGCATCGACGCGCTGGCCTTGACGTCGATCGACACCGTGGCCGAGGTGGCTGTCTTCAGCAGGTCGTCGGGCAGCTCGACCCAGTTGCCGGTCGAGGTCTTCGCCCCGCCGGTGAACTGCAGGGTCCCCGCCTCCGCCCGCTGCGCCGCGGTGTAGTTGCGCACCGTCGCATCGAGCGGGTCGCCCGCGGCATCCGAGCCGTCAGCCGTATTGCGAGCCACGTCACCGGAGGTCTCGTCGAACGTGTAGCGCGCGACGAGACCGTCGTCGCTCACGCCGGAGGGCGCCGCGCTCGCCGCCCCCGTGCCGAGGACGCCGCCGACGGCGACCGCCGCGGACACCGCGACGGCGAGGGCTCGTCGCGTCCCGGAGGCGACGCCGAGGGCTCGTCGCGTCCCGGAGGCGACGCCGGCGATGCGGTTCTCATCGGTCGATCGACGCAGACCGTGGCGAGAAGGGGTGTGGGAGAGCATGGTGTCCTGACCGTCGGTCGACGTCGATGGAGGGCGCGGGCGGCGCCGCGGGGTCAGCGGCAGGTGGTCGCCGCGAAAGGCGCCGTCACCGACGAGGTGGTGCCGCCCGCGCTGGCGGCGACCGTGACCTCGCCCGCGGCCAGCGGATTGGTGCGCGCCGTGAAGGTCACGCTCGTGCTCTTGCCGGCGCCGAGGGAGGCGATCGTCTTCGAGCCGTGCGCCGAGTCCACCTGCAGCGCGACCGGTGCCGTGCCGCCGTTGGCGATGCGCGTGACGATGATCGCCTTGCCCGCGGCGCACCGCGTCTCGGCCGTGGCCGTGACCGCCAGGGCGGGGGCCGTCACGACGACGTCCGCGGTGACCGTGAGCGCTGTCGAGCTGAACAGACGCCGGTCGGCAGCGTTGTACGCGGTCGAGCCGTTGGCTCCGACCCACTGGTTCAGGTTCGCTCCGACCGTTCGCACCGTCCCGGTGACGGGATACGATCCGGGCTTCGAGGCGTCGACGCCGGTGAGGTTCCACGTCACGGGCTGCGCGGCGGTGCCGCGACCGTACGCGAGGGTCACCTGCGCTTCTCGGGGCAGAGCAGCCGTGATGGTTGCCGCGCCGGCGCCCTGCGTCACGCTCGCGTCACCGAGGTCGGTGGTGACGACGGCCGTGGCATCCGCCTTGCGGATCCCGTCGTACTGGCCGAAGGTCAGCGGGACGATTCCCCCGTGCTTTGTGCTGGGCGCCATCGAGAAGGTGTCGGACACGAGCGGCGTCCACCCGGCATCGAGGTTCGTCGTCTCCAGCGGGCGGTAGCCGGTGGAGGGGATGACGTCGACGTAGAGGTACCACGCGTCTTCGCCGTGGCGCTGGAAGACCGCGGGACCCTCGACGCCGCCCGCGTTTCCGCCGGAGTAGTTCGCGCCGATCCGCTCCTGCACGGTCGTCCACGCGGTCGACTGCTTCCACCACTCGGCCGCCGTGGTCGACTCCATGTAGATGCCCCGGCCGAAGGCGTTGTCCTTCGTGACGCGGTAGGTCTTGCCGTCGTTCTGGATGACGGTCGTGTCGATGGCGTCGCCGCCGGTGTCGATCATCGTTCCGCCGTAGCGGTAGGTCTGCTGCGTGAAATCGGTGGTCGCACCCCACAGGACACGCGAGTACGACGACCCGGTGTGGGCGGCGTTGGAGTAGACGGTCGATGACCAGTAGAGGACGAAGGCACCGCTGCCGTCGGCGTTGTAACCGTCGACCCATGTCGCCTCGGGCGCCCAGGCCATGCCGAGCTCGGCGACCTCGGCGCCGGCGGGAGACTGCGCGACGTCGAACTGGCGCAGGTCGCCCCAGGTGACGAGGTCCTTCGACTCCCAGACGTTCAGCTTCGTGGATCCCTGTGAGCTCCAGTAGCACCAGTCGGTGCAGCCGGCCGCGCCACGGTCGCCGCCGAACACGCGCAGGTCGGTGGCGATGATGTAGTACGTCTGGGTCTCGGGGTTGTACGTCAGGTAGGGGTCGCGCACGCCGGTGGTACCCAGCTGCGAGGCGAGGATCGGCTTGCCGGCGTTCAGCGGGTCCCAGGCCTCGGGGTCGTCGCCGCGCGAGACGTCGAGGTAGATCTTCTCGGCGTAGCCGTTGGCATCCTCGATGAAGTGCACCATCGCGTACCCGAACGCGTCCTCGGCGGCACGGGCGGGCTGGATCGTCGCGGTCACGGCACGCGAGGCGGCCACCCCGCGGACCGTCGCGGTCGCCGTCAACGTGGTCGTCCGCGCCGGGGAGCCGACCGCGGGCAGCGCCGTCGTCAGCGTCTTGCCGTCGGCGGCGACCGTCGCCGCGGAGTCGGTCGCAGCCCAGCTCACGTGGCCGCCGTAGGTCGGGAGGGTGGTCGTGGTCTCGTCGACGGTCACCGGGGCCACCGCATCCACCACGGCCTGTGCGGCCAGACGATGGGCGTCGGCGTGAATCGTTGCATCCGTCGTCGACACCTGTGCGACCTCAGTGGCCGACAGGGCCCGGTCGTACACGCGGAAGGTGGACACCTCGCCCTTGTACATGGGGTCGGGGTACGGCGCGCGACCGATCGCGTTCAGGGTCTGATCGGTGATGTCGGCGGGCGAGAGGGTGGTGGGGGTGGATGCCACCTGCACACCGTCGACGAAGAAGGTGAGGCGCCCGGCGGCCCCGTCGATGACGGACGTGAGGCTGTACCAGCGGTCGGCCGACAACGCGGAACCGGATCGGGCGTTGACCTCGCCGCCACCACCGTTCGTGGTGAGGACGGTGCGCGGGTTGTCGCGGACCGACGAGAAGTACGACCGCGTCGGGGAGTCGCTGCCGATGTTCCAGAGGAAGTTCCAGTTGTTCTTCATCGAGGCGTCGAGCTTGGTCTCGATGGTCACCGTCGCCGATCGCGCGCCGGCGAGGGCGTCATTCGGCAGCCGGACCCAGCTGGCGGTCGGACTGGTCTTCGCGCCACCGGTGAAGACGAGCGATGACCCGGTCCACAGCGAGTCCGTGCCGTTCACGACGGTCGCGGCGCCCAGCGTGGTCGGCGCACTGTTGGGCACGCTGGCGCCCGCGGTCTCGTCGAAGATGTACTCCGCGCGCAGACCTGTCGAGGGGAGGCCGGTCTCCGCCACGGCCGGTGCCGCCGTCAGGGGGACGAGGCCCCCGGCGAGGAGGGCGATCCCGGTGGCGAGGCTGAGGATCGCGCTCCTCCGGCGTCGGGTCGACGGTCGCGCGGATGCGGTGGGGGCGGTCGAGTGTGCAGTCATCACTCCAGCTCCTTTGCCAGGATGATCGGGGCCCCTGAGGCGCAGGAACGATCTGGATGTTACCGCTCACTTTGCGTGGGGGCAAGACCGGTCGTCCCACGGGTCGGGCGTCCGCGTTGCGATCACCGCCTCGGCCGTCCCCGAACCCGCGGGCGGGCATGCCCGGTGGCGGGTGGATGGGGCGCCGCGGTGACTCGCGCGGAAATCGTGATGGCCATAACGGCATCCGTGTGGCTATTGTGAGCGATAACACTGAACTTTGATGGTCAGTCACTTAATGGAGAGTGGATATGCACCTGCCTTTCGCGGCGCGTTCGACGACGCCCCCCGCCCCCCTCGAAACCCCGCCCACCCGCGCGCGGCGGCGCCGGCTGACGGCGGTCGCTGTGAGCACCACCGCCGCAGCGGCCCTGTGCGCGAGCCTGCTCGCACCCGGTGTCGCCACCGCCGCAGGACCCGACGACGCACTCATCGCCGACTTCACGTTCGACAGCGGCACGTCCAGCTTCACCGGCGCGGGCGCCACCGCCACCACGCAGGGCACGGCCCGACTGGTGCCCGGCGTCAGCGGTAACGCCGCCCAGCTCGGCAGCGGCTTCTGGCTCAACGTCACCAAGACCGGCGGCGCGCCGCTGCTCGCAGGGCTCAACGACGTCACGTTCTCGTACGACAGCAAGCCCGCCTCCACCGGGAACACCGGCTGGTCCGTCTTCGCAGCCCGCAGCGCCGCGACCCAGGCGTACGCCCAGGAGCACTATCTCGGCTTCCTGGACCGCACCACCGGCATCACCGTCGAGCGCTACGACAACGCCGGCAGCCGGAACACCGCGGGCAACCTCGTCGCCACCCAGACGAACGCGGAGTGGAAGCACGTCGACCTCGTCCTCTCGGGCGGCACCGCGCGCCTGTTCGTCGACAAGAAGCTCGTGTCGACCAACACCACGGGCACCGCTCTCGCGCAGATCCTCGGCGCCTCGGGCGGCATCCTGCAGGTGGGCAAGGCCAACTGGGGCGGCGGCGAGTACTTCTCGGGACTCCTCGATAACCTGCGCGTCTACAACCGCGCACTCACCCCGTCCGAGCTCGGCGTCGCGACGGTCGCCGCCGACCCGGCCGCGGCCCTCAGCATCCCGGCCCGCATCTCGGGCGACCTCCCCTCGTCCGTGCTCGGCAACGCCGTGACGTGGTCGGCATCCGGTGCCGGCGCCTCGCTCGTCTCCGCTGACGGCAAGGTCACCCGCCCGGCCGCAGGTCCCGTCGCCGTCGAGCTGACCGCGACGATCGCCGGCGTCGCCACGCCCGTCACCGCCTCGGCGCAGATCCTCGACGCCGGCGGAGACGTCGCCACCTATGTCAAAACGGTCACGACAACCAACGGCGTGAAGGACGACCCCCTCGCCTACAACGACGACCGCCGCGCCGACGCGCTGTTCGTCTCGGCCCGCCCGTCGGGCGCTTCGGCCTGGGAGCCGCTGAACCGCTCGCAGGCCATCCTGTACGCGACGTGGAACGGCTCTCAGAACGCGAACCCGAACGCCCAGGTCGGCTCGCCCACCCTCATCCGCTTCGCCGACGGCTCCCTCGGCGCGGTGGCGGCGCAGAACAACGCCACCGATTCGGTGTACGTGTGGGACGCCCCCGACGGAGCGACCTTCCGCAACCAGCGCACCGTCAAGATCGCCTCCGACGGGTCGATCGTGAAGAACCCTCGCATCGAGTTCGACGCCGCCAGCCAGAAGTACACGGCGTACTGGACCGACGAGCTCACCGGTGAGGGCCGCGTGGCCCGACTCGACGCCCTCACCGCCGGCAGCACCCCGACCGCGGCTACCAAGGCCGACGTGCGCGCGCTCGGCGTGGTCGGCGCGGGTCTGCCCGGCTTCACCGCGCAGGCGCAGGCGAGCTCGTTCGCCCTCTCGAAGGCCGAGTTCGACGTCTTCTACAAGAACTACGTCGACCTGCAGAACACCGGCGTCCGGGCCCCCGCCGACGTGCAGGTCGAGAACGGCAAGAAGGTGGATGCCGCAGCCCTCCCCGGAACCGTCACGCTCGACTACAACGACGGCTCCACCAAGAACCTCCCGGTGACCTGGGACGCCGAAGATCTGGCATCCATCGATTCGCGTAAGCCCGGCACCTACGAGGTGTCCGGTCTCGTGCAGCAGACCGCCGAGGAGATGGTCAACGACGCGCGGGCCGATCCGCATCTGTTCTTCAACGAGGACGACGGTTACTGGTACCTCACGGGCTCGCACTACTCGATCCCCTCCAACGCCCCCGACAGTCAGCTGATCGACGCCAACGCGTACCGCAAGATCGGTCTCAAGCGCGCCACCACGATCGCCGGACTGAAGGACGCGCCCGAGCAGATCGTCATCGACCCCGACACCGGCACCCCCGGCAAGCAGGCCCAGTACCCCAACACCTTCTACGGCTGGGGCGGATACATCTGGGCGCAGGAGTTCCACAAGATCAACGGGCAGTGGTGGATCGTCGCCGGCATGAACCGCGGCTACGCGCCCACCAACGGCTGGTGCGACAACACCGTGCTGATTCCCTACACGGGGAGCGAAGAGTCGCTGCGTGCCGGCGGCCTGGTGAACCCGCAGAACTGGGGCGAACCGACGATCCTCGAGGGCGCCGCCTTCGACGTGTCCTACCTCGAGCGTCAGGAGAACGGCGTCACGCAGGGCTACTGGGTCATGCCGAACAGCGCGAAGCTGCTCATCGGCAAAGCGAAGATGGGCCCCAAGGGCACCGTTCCGCTGATCGACGGCGGGCTGAACGAGGTCTACGCGATCAGCCAGCCCTGGGAGTACGGCAAGCAGGCTCCGACGCCGTCCGACACCACCGAGGGCGGCGACCAGGGCGTCGTGGAGGCGCCCTATATGGTCGAGCACGGTGACTACATCTACCTCACCTACTCGGGCGGCACGGTCGACAAGTACTACGACATCGGCATGCTGCGCGCCGCCAAGACGGCCGACCTGAAGAACCCCGCGAGCTGGACGCTCGTGCCCTCCCCCGTGCTGACCACCAACGACACCTTCACCGGCCGCATCGGCGGCGCGGGCCAAGCCGGCACCGGACACAACTCGTTCGCGACCGACCCGGCCGGCAACCTGGTGCTGGCGTATCACGCGCGCCCGTACCCCGAGCCGCACACCGGCGGTGCCGCGGGCGGTCTGTTCGACCCCGACCGGAACAGCTGGTTCAAAGCGGTCAACGTCCGCGCCAACGGCATGCTCGACCTGTCGCTGACCGCCGCGCAGGAGGTCGCACCGGGCAACCGCACCGTCACCGCACGGGTGGTCGTGGCAGCAGCCCCGGCCGGCGTGCAGGCGAGCGTCGCGACGCGCTGCGTCGCCGGCAAGGTGACCCTCGTCACGACGGTCACCAACATCGGTGCGGCCGCGGCATCCGGAACGATCGCCGGCACGTACGGCTCGACCACCTTCACCGACCTGGGCGTGGGCAAGTCCGTGTCCAAGACGCTGTCCACCCGCAGCGCGTCCATCGACGCGGGCACCGTCACGGTGACCGTGCAGAACGCCTCCACCCCGGTGACCGCGGACTACCGCGCCACCAGCTGCCGATGACCGACCGACTCGACTCGACGAAGAGGAGAAACACCGTGACCCGAAAGACCAGCGCGCCCGCCCGAGGCGCATTCCGCAGACGCTGTGCGGGGGTGATCTCCAGCGCCCTCGGATTCGCCCTCGTCGTGAGCGGCGTCGGAGTCTCCGGCGCGGCGAGCGCCGCCGAGCCCGCATCACTGGTGGCGTCGTACGACTTCTCGGAGACGAGCGGCACCGTGGTGCGCGACACCTCGGGGGCCGGCCGCGACGCGGCCGTCGTCGGAGGCACGGCCTGGCGCGGCGGATCGCTGCAGCTCACCGGGTCGAACCACGTGAAGCTGCCCGACAACCTGCTCGCCGGTCAGAGCGCCGCGACGATCATCATCGAGACCAACCCCGTCGCCCTGTCGGGCGCGAAGTTCCTGTGGAACATCGGCGGATCGGGCGATAACGCGACGGGACAGTTCTTCATCCAGCCCGTCGCCCCGCGCCTGGCCATCAGCCCGACGAACTGGCGGAACGAGCAGAGCGTCACCTCGACGACCCGGCTCGCCGAGAACCGCTGGCAGTCGGTGGCGGCGACCATCGCGAAGAACGCCGGGGGGACCACCTCGACGCTCACTCTCTACATCGACGGTGCCCTCGTCGCGCAGAAGACCGACTCGACGACGGCGCTCAGCGACCTCACCACGCACACGATGAACTACATCGGGCGCAGTGCCTACGGCGGCGACTCGCTCTACCAGGGCGGTGTCTCGTCGTTCCGCGTCTACAACGCGGCCCTGTCGGCCGGTGACATCGCCGCGGCGTCGGCGACGGATGCCACGGCCACGGCATCCGAGGTCGTCGCCGGAATCGACCTGGCCGGCGCCAACGCCCAGAGCCTGTCGGCCGTCGAAACCGACCTCGTCCTGCCGACGACCGGCGGCGTGACCTGGACCTCGTCGCCGTCGGGCATCGTCGCCGCCGACGGCAAGGTCACCCGGCCGTCCTCGTCGACCGCGGTCACCCTCACGGCCACGGCCACCGTGCGCGGCAAGACCGCCACGCGCACCTTCGACGTCACCGTGCTACCCGCCCCGAGTGCCGCCGCCCAGGCTGCCAAGGCCGCCGCAGCACTCGTACTGCCGTCGGTGCTCGAGAAGGGCTACGTGCTCCCGACGACCGCGCAGGGACTGCCCGTGGTGTGGTCGCACGTCTCGGGAGCGGGCTCCGTCGCCAACGGCAGCATCGCCACCGCCCCCGCCACCGGTCTCGCCGCCGCAACCCTCAAGGCCGTCGTCGGCTCGGGCGCCGATGCGGCGACCACCGAGATCCCGGTGCGCATCGCCGAGACCGGCGCGTCGCGGTTGGCGACGTACACGACGTCGAAGAACACCCGCGGCGGAGACGACCCCGAGGTCACGCGTAGCGCCCACCTCGCGCTCAGCAGCGACGGCACCGCGTACACGCCGCTCAACAGCGGCGCGGGTGTGGTGTTCCCCCAGGTCACCGGTATGACCGAGCAGACCAACGGCACCACCCGCTACCTCGGCTCGCCGTACATGTTCCGCCTCGAGGGCGACCAGGGCTACGGGCTCATCGCCCGGCGCACCGACGCCTCGGGCACGGCCGACACCGCCGGCGCGCTCGTGTTCACCTCTCCCGACCTGATCACCTGGACCGAGCGCAGCTTCCTGCCCCTCCCCGGGCAGGGCGCGACCGGAGCCGTGTCAGCCGAGTGGGATGCCCGCGTCAGCGCGTACCGCGTGGTGTGGACGAGCCCCGCGGGCTCGGCCCTGACCGGCACGACCACCGCGTTCCAGACGGTCACCGCGCAGGGCGCCGGGCAGCAGCCCGCCGGCCGCACGGCGAGTATCGGCGTCCCCTACGCCGAGACCGCGAGCGTCATCCCCGTCACCGCGGCCGAAGCCCGGTCGGCATCCGATCAGCTCGGACGCGTGCGCAACACCGGCGTGCAGGCACCGAAACCGGTCAGCCTGACGGCCGGCGACGCGCTGACCCTGCCCGAGAAGGTCACCGCCGACTACTCCGACGGCGGCACGCACGACTTCCGCGTCACGTGGGACACCTCGAAGGTCGACGCGACCACGCCCGGCACCTACACGGCCACCGGGACGCTGCAGCGCACCGACACGAACTTCCCGCTCGTGGCCAACCGCGCCGACCCGCACGTGCTGCGCTACACGCTGCCCGACGGCAAGAAGACGTGGCTCTACATCGCGACCGACGACGCAGGTCAGGACGAGTTCTTCATCCGCCAGGCCGACACGATCGCGGGGCTCTCGAGCGCGGCCGACAACCGCATCCTCGGTTTCGGTCTCTCGGGCAACAGCGTCAACGCCCAGCTGTGGGCGCCCGAGCTGCACGTCGTCGACGGCGACCTGTACATCCTGTTCGCGGCCAACGCCGAGAGCAGCAACTGGTGGGCCGGCGTGCAGTCGTACACGATGCGGCTGAAGCCCGGCGGCAGCCCGCTCGTGCGCGCCGACTGGGAGGCACCGCAGCGCGTCGTCGACCAGGCCGGTCAGCCGCTCACCACGTACGGCCAGGGCATCACCCTCGATATGACCCACTTCGAGGACAACGGCATCGACTACGTCGTGTGGTCGGAGCGGGTGGTCGCGCCCTCGACGGGTCCGGCCGTTCTGAAGATCGCGAAGGTCACACCCAAGGCATCCGGTTCGTGGCAGCTGGCGAGCCCGCGTTCGACGGTCGCCTTCCCCGACCGGGGCTGGTCGAACAACACCACCCCGGTGGTGGAGGGACCGTTCGTCATCCAGCGCGACGGCAAGGTCATGGTCACCTTCTCGGGGTCTGGCGTCGACTGGACCTACGCGGTGGGCCTGCTCACCGCCGAGTCGGGAGCCGACCTGCTCGACCCCGCCGTCTGGAACGTGCGCAACAGCTCCATCTGGAGCTACGAGGGTGCGTTCTCGAACAACTGGGGTCCGGGGCACAACTCGTACACGTACGACGACGACGGCAACCTGCTCAACGTCTTCCACGCGAAGGCGACGCAGAACGGCAGCCGCGACTCCGGCATCCGGATGGTCTACTTCCGCCAGGATGACAGCCCCATCCTCGATATGACGGATGCCGAGTGGCTCGCCGCCGAGAACCGCACGGTCACCGCGACGGTCACGGTCACGAGCCCCGTCACGCCGACGGTGCAGATGGTCACCGGCAGCCGGTGCGTCGCGGGCAAGGCGACCCTGTTCGCCACGCTCACCAACACGGGCACCACCGCCGCCGACGCCCGTGTGACGTCGACGTTCGGCACCGCGGAGGTGAGCGGCCTCGCGGCGGGGAAGTCGAAATCGGTCACCTTCGCCACCCGGTCGGCCACCCTGACCGCCGGTTCGCTGACGGCGACGGTGTCGACGGAGGTGAACGGATCGCGGGTGCAGGACACGGTGACAGCCGACTACGCCGCGCGCAGCTGCGGCTGAGACCCGTTTTCGACACGAGGGTGCGTCCGGCCGTGGGCCGGGCGCACCCTCGTCTTTCGTCCCGGTGTCCGGCAGGGGGTGCCGATTGCGTCCGCGCACTGCGTTCCCGGTGCATCGGGGCCCACCCGCTGATCTCGCGCTTGACACCCCCGCACGCCGGTCTTACTTTGAGACGACCGGGTGTTTCCGGTAACAACACAGCCCCTCGACCGCCCCGCGGTCACCCGAAGACCGCGATGACGCGTGTCCCGGCGCCCCCGACGTCGCCGTCCGGGCCCGGATGCGCATCGCGTCGCCCGAAGAGCAAGGACGCCCGCACATGCGCACGCGCACACGTTCACCCCAGTGGAGGAAGGGCCTGGCCGTCACCGCCGCGCTGACTCTCACGATGACCGGATTGGGCGCCACCGCGACGGCCGCCCAGGCTGCTGACGGACCGCAGCCGCTCATCCACTACTCCTTCGACGGCGCCAACGGCACCACGATCGCCGACTCCAGCGGCAACAATTTCAACGCCACCCTGCGCCAGAACGGCGGCTCCGTCACGGGCGGCGCCCTGTCTCTGCCCGGCGGCGCGGCCGGCACCGCGGCCTACCTCGACATCCCCACCGCCGGCTTGGTCGGCAAGAAGGACCTCACCATCTCGACGTGGGTCTCGCCTCGCTCGGGCAACGGCAACGTCGCGGCCGCCTTCATCGGCGCCCCCGTCGCCTCCGGCGCGTCGTTCTCGTCGGGGTACTGGCTGCTCAACCCCGCCAACCCCAGCGGCTACGTCAAGTCGGTCGTCACGAACACCGTCAACGCCGGTGCCCCGTGGGGCACCGAGGTCGGCCCCGGCGCGACGAATGCCGCCACCACGGGAGCGCGCACCCCCGCGGGGCTCAGCCTCTACACGACGGTGATCAGCGGAACCACCGGCCAGCTGAGCGTCTACATCAACGGCACGCGTATCGCGCAGAACGCCATCGCCCGCGATGTCTCCTCCTTCGGATCGTCGCTCGTGTCGTACCTGGGCCGTTCGACCTACCCCGACGCCGGGTGGAGCGGTCTCGTCGACGACTACGCCGTGTACTCCTCTGCTCTGAGCGAGACCGACGTGAAGGCGCTGTACAACTCGCAGGCTCTCGACCGCGCCGTCGCCGGTGTGAGCGTGCCGTCCACGGCCCTCACCGACTTCACGGTCCCCACCACCAGCGCAGGCGCGACCGTCAGCTGGGCATCCGACAACGCCGCCGTCGCCTTCACCGGCGGCGCGGCGAAGGTCACGCGCCCGACCGCCGGCTCCGGTGACGCCTCCGTGACCCTCACCGCCACCTTCACCGTCGGCACCGAGACGCGCACGCAGACCTACGCCGTGACGGTCCCGCAGCAGATCGCCGACTCCGAGAAGGTCTCGCGCGATCTCGCCGCGATCTCCGTCCGCAACCTCGACAACGTCCGCGGCAACTTCTCGGTGCCCACCACCGGCGCCGAGGGTTCGACCATCTCGTGGTCGGTCGCTGCGGCAGGGGCGGCCAACGCCGAACTGCGTGCGGGCGTCCGCGACAACTCCCGCACGGTCGAGGTCAAGCGTCCGGCCGCGGGCTCTCCCGCCGTCGACGTGCAGCTCACCGCCACCGCCACCAACGGCGGTGCGACCTCGAGCCGGAGTTTCACCGCCCGCATCCAGCCCATGCCGGGTGGATCGCAGGAGACCGAGGCGTACTTCTGGACCTTCTTCACCGGTGAGGGCGACGGCGCCGAGCGCGTCAGCATTGCCGCTTCGAAGGGCAACGACGCGCTGACCTGGAACACCCTCAACCAGGGCAAGCCCATCTTCACCTCGACCGTCGGCACCGAGGGTCTTCGCGACCCGTTCATCATCCGGGCACCGCACGGCGACAAGTTCTACATGATCGCCACCGACCTCAAGGTCGCGGGTCTGGCCGGCGGCTTCACTACCGCGCAGATCTCCGGCTCGAAGTACATCGAGGTGTGGGAATCCGACGACCTGGTGACCTGGTCGGAGCAGCGTCACGTCAAGGTGTCGTCCGACTTCGCCGGCAACACCTGGGCGCCCGAGGCGTACTGGGACGAAGAACTCGACACGTTCGTGGTCTTCTGGGCGTCGAACCTGTACCCGACCACGAACGTGGCCGACCGCACGGGCGTGACGTACAACCGCATGATGTACGCCACCACCGACGACTTCGTCACCTTCTCGGACGCCAAGGTGTGGAGCGACGTGCGTCGCGGCAACGGTCTCGGCCTGATCGACTCGACCGTGGCGAAGAAGGACGGCGTTTACCACCGCTTCACCAAGGACGAGGCGAGCATGACGATCCGCCACGAGAAGTCCACCGATCTGCTCGCGACCATCTCGGGAACCCTCCCGGGCACGACGGGCGCTTCGAACCAGTGGACCCTCGTCGAGGAGCGGGTCGCGAGCGGCCTGCCCAACGGCGAGCCGGGCGGCACCTACTCCAGCGGTGAGGGCGCGAACATCTTCGCGGCCAACGAGGGCGACGTGAACAACCTCGACTGGTTCCTCTTCATCGATCAGCCGAACTACCACGGTGGACCCAACCACTACGTGCCGTTCGGGACGAACGACCTCGACCGTGCCGGCAGCTGGCAGGCGCTCGGCAGCAAGCTCCGTCAGGGCCTGCCGCAGAACGCCGACGGCGGCAAGCCGCGCCACGGCACCGTCATCCCCGTCACGCGCGCCGAGTACCAGAAGGTGCTCGAGGCGTATGCGCCGAACATCGCGGTGAAGACCGTGGATGCCATCGACGTCTCCACCGACGCCGGCACGGCGCCCATCCTGCCCCAGGCACGCCTGACCAAGGCCGACGGTTCGGTGCAGACGGTCGACGTGAAGTGGGACGCGGTGGATGCCGCGAAGTACGCCGCCGCGGGCACCTTCACGGTGTCGGGCGTCGCACAGGACGACTCGCGCATGCCGGTCGATGCCACCGTCACCGTCCGCTCCCTCGTGAAGGTGCAGTTCTCGGCCGAGGCGCGCTGCGTCGCCGGCAAGGTGCAGCTCGTTCTCAAGGCCGTCAACAACGGTGACACGGCGGCCACGCTGGCGATGTCGTCGACCTACGGTTCGAAGAACGCGACGGTCGCCGCGGGCGCCACCACGTCGGCCGTCTTCGCCACCCGCTCGGCGTCGGTCACCGCCGGCGAGGCGCAGGTGGCCGTGACCCAGGGATCGGCGACGGGGACGGTCACGGCCGCCTACGCCGCGAGGTCCTGCAGCTGACCCCCCGCACCGTCCCCCTCGGGTGACGGTGAAGGCCCCGGTGGAGTCCCCCTCCACCGGGGCCTCTGCCGCTTCCAAGGCCGAACGATACGCTCGCCGCCCGCCCAGTCGGGCTGATCACGATCGTCGTCGCGGTGGCAGCAGCCGTCGCCGTCGACTGCGCGATTCCTGCTAGGCTCATTCCAATCGACCCCCTCCCAAGCCTCTCGACGATGCTCAAATGGGAGGGGCCTTTTTTATCGCACCACGAGGAACAGCGATGGCGAGAAAGCCCGCGAAGAGCTGGGCTGAACAAGCTCAGTTGTTGGTTGCTCGTGGCCTGGTCGTGTCCGATCTCCCGGCATGTCAGACATTTCTCGCCGCCGAGAACTACTACCGTTTCGCAGGCTACGCTCGTTACTTCCAGAAGGCGCCGCACTACGGCGACGACAACTTTCGCACCGGGACGACCTTCGAGCAGATCCGTGCGATCTACGACGCGGATCATGCCCTGCGGAACCGGATATCGTCGCAGCTCACGCGCGCGGAGCTCTTGCTCCGAAGTCACACTGCGCGGGCAGTCGTCGACGTGTCTGGACCCTATGAGCGGTATCTCGAGGCCAACTTCTATTCCGACAGTGCCGGCGCCGAGCCGACGGTCGAGTCGTGTCTACGCGATATCAAGCGGTCCAAGGAGCGTCATATCCTCCGCTTCGGGGGGCGCAGAAGAGGACCTGAGGAGAGAACTTCCGGTGTGGTCAGCCGTGGAGGCATGGTCATTCGGAACTTTGTCGAAGTGCATCGAACGGGGTGATCTCGGAGCTCTCGCCGGCCCGATCGCGAACAGCCTGGGAGTTGCGCATGCGGGTTTCGCGTCACGGGTCCGCGCCTTGGTGTACCTACGAAATCGTTGCGCGCACCACAGCAGACTGTGGCATCACTCCGTGATCGATGCGGGTCCGACACCGAATAACGTGAGGACCAAGGCCAAGAGGCTCGCGGGAAACTTCGACCCGCGATCCGTGTTGGATGTGGTCGCGTCGCTCGATGACATCGTCTCGCGCGGATCGGGCGGGACGCCCGTCCTGCCGGTGCTCATCGCCGAGCGCAGTGCAGACAGGGCGTTCTGGGACGGACTCCGCGCGCCCGTGCGCCCAAAGGACCACCGGGCCTGAGCCTCCCGATCTGACGACTCCGACGAACCGCCGGCCGCCGTCGAGACTGCATAAGGCTCGGCAACAGCCGGAATGGTCAGAGTCCGGCAATGATTCTGTCAGCCGAGCTTTCGCCCGCTATGTCGGCGATGGGAGGGCGCCGTGCAGCATCCTTCATCGCCCCCGGAACACAGAAGTGCCCCGGACTCTTCGGCGGCCCACCGCCACCTCGAGTCCGGGGCACTTTCCGT
>NZ_CAUQWC010000070.1:0-14914 GCF_963521695.1 uncultured Microbacterium sp.
CCCACGAGGTGGTCGACCCACGCGAGCTGCGCCGCCACCTCTCCCGCTCCGAGGTCGAGGAACGGCCTGTCCGGGATGGCGAGAACCGAGCCGACGGCGTGGGCGTCGTCGTGTGCCGGCCAGCACCACGAGGTCTGCTCGCACAGCAGCCAGACACCGTCCAACACCTCGTCGAGCCAGCGTCCTTCCTCCGTGACCGCGGCGACGACGACCGCGCGGCTCAGCCGACGCTGACGTTCGAAGACCACCGACTCCCAGCTCTCTCGATCCCCGTCGCCGTGCACGCGTGCGGCTGCGCTCGCGAGCGCAACCGGCCAGCTCGTGCCGAGGTCGTCCGAGGCTCTTGAGAGGACCGCCGCAACGGTGGACTGATCGGCGGTTCCGTGCGCACCCCACACGGCGCGATCGTGCGCGGGCGCGACGGGGAGGGCATCCTCGGGCGGCCGCAGAGTTCGTCGAAGGGCATCGGCGAGGTTGTCGCCGGCACCGACGGCATCCTGGGCGCGCCAGAACTCCGCGAGAACGCCGGAGTACGCGGCGTGTGAAGAAGGGGTGAGCGTCATTGGTCCCATCCTGTAAACGATCAGAAGTGATCATAACAAACGCAAATCGACGTTGCAATGAACGAAATGCGTTGATACGCTCCTGAAACGGTCGCTTGAGGCGAGTTCAAAGGAGATCCCGTGTCCGTTGCATCGCACCCTTCATCCAGCAGCACGACGTCCTCGTCGTTCGCTCCTGGGTGGACGCGCGGTGACTGGACGGACTTCGCCGATCGCCTCCTCTCGGCCGCTCGCGACCACGCATCCGAGAACAACGCCCGCATCACCTTCCCGGGCGCTGAGGGCGGGTACGGCCGAGCCGTCGACGGACTCGAGGGGTTCGCCCGCACCTTCCTGCTGGCCGCGTTCCGGCTCACCGGCGACGACGGTCACGGCCTGGAAGATCTTGCGGCGTTCTATCGCCGCGGCGTCGCGGCCGGGGTCGACCCCGTAGCCGCCGACCGGTGGGTGCGAATGGACGAGCACCCCCAGGCCAAGGTCGAGGCCGCATCGCTCGCCGTCGCGCTCGACATGACCCGGCCGTGGATCTGGGACCAGCTGGACGCCGAGACCCGGCAGCGCGTCATCGACTACCTGGCTCCCGTCGTCGGCGACGACACCTACCCGAAGACGAACTGGCTGTGGTTCCGTGTCGTCGTCCAGACCTTCCTCCGTTCCGTCGGGGGACCGTGGTCTCAGGACGACATCACCGCAGACCTCGCGCTTCACGACGAACTGACGCGGGCGGACGGCTGGATCTCCGACGGGTTCGAGCGCTCCTACGACCACTACGTCGGATGGGCGCTGCACGTCTACCCCGTCCTCTGGCCCCGCATGCGGGGGGCTGCGGACCTCGCGGCCGGGCGCATCGCCGATGTCGCCGCGCTCGACCGCTACCTCGAGGACGCGGTGCGGCTGGTCGGTGCCGACGGCTCTCCCCTGATGCAGGGGCGCAGCCTCGTCTACCGCTTCGCCGCCGCCGCTCCGTTCTGGGCGGGGGTCCTCGCCGGTGTCCGCTCGACGTCCCTCGGGTCCCTCCGCCACGCGGCCGAGAAGGTCGTCCGCCACTTCGTCGACGTCGGCGCACCGGACGAGCGGGACATCCTCACACTGGGGTGGCATGGCGAATGGCGCGACCTCGCGCAGTCCTATTCCGGACCCGGGTCACCGTACTGGGCCGTCAAGGGGCTGCTCGGCGTCATGCTCCCGGCCGACCACCCGGTGTGGGTCGCCGAAGCGCAGCAGCTCCCCGTCGAACGTGGTGACTACCTCTGCGCCGTCGCGGCGCCCGGGTGGGTCGTCTCGGGAACGGATGCCGATGGCATCGTCCGCATCGCCAACCACGGCACCGACCACGCCCTCGAGGGGGCGCTCGTCGGGGATTCCCCGCTGTACGCCCGGATCGGGTACTCCACGGCCACGGCGCCGCTGGCGAACGAGCGAGCGTGGGAGGAGCCTCTCGAGCAGAGCGTCAGCATCGTCGACGGACGAGGCCGTGCCACCCACCGGGCCGCCATGCGCCTCATCGACACACGCGTTCAGAACGACGCCGGTGGGCACGTCGCGATCGCGGCGTCCGTATCCGCCGCACACTGGATCAGCGCGGCCCCGGCCGTGCACCGACACGGCTCCGGCCTGGTCGGCGAGGTGGAAGTGGCCGGCGTCGTCGAAGTGCACTCCCTCCTCCGCGGGCCCTGGGAGATGCGACTGACCCGTGTCGTCTCCCTCGAACCGCATCTGAATGCTCGGGAGCTCCGCGTGCGAGTCGGCGGCTGGGCTGTCTCGGGGGATGACACGGACTCCGACGTCGACGGCGCTCAGGCGCTCGCCCGCTCCGGTGCCGTGCGCAGCTCTCTCGTCGCCCTCCACCCCGAGGCCCGGGCGCGAATCGAACACCGCGTGGATGCCAGCCCCCTAGGTCCCCGGTCCGCCGTCCCCGTCGCCGAGCACCCCCTACTCGTCGGGGAGTGGCTGCACGCCCTCATCGGGCTCGCCGCCGACGACGACGCGCCCAGCGCGCTGTCCGCGTCGGTGGAACATGACGGGACACATCTCGTCACCATCACTTGGCCGGATGGCACGGTCACCACAAGTCGTCTCACACAGACCGGCATCACCACTGTCGCGAGTCGATAATCCCGAGGGTCCCCGAAGGTGGGGTGCCCGACCTTACGAAGGAGTAACCAACAATGAAGCGCACGTACGCTGCCGCAGCCGGCGTCATCACTGTCGCAACGCTCTCGCTCGCCGCTTGCAGCGGCGGGTCCAACGGCGACGCCGCAGAGCCCGGTGGTCCGGTCACCCTCACCCTGTCGGGGTGGGCGCTGGACACCACCCCCGAATTCCAGTTGCTCGCCGACGCGTTCTCGGAGAAGAACCCCGACGTCACCGTCGAGGTGACGGGCTACGACGCCGCCGACTACAACACCCTTCTCACCACGGATCTCGCCGCCGGGTCCGGACCCGACATCATCACCCAGAAAGAGGTGAAGTACCTCCCGACCCTGGTCGAGGGTGGACAGCTCCTCGACGTGTCCGACGTCGCACTGTCGGACGAGATCGGTGGTGCGTCGTCGTACCAGGTCGACGGCACCCAGTACGCCGTGCCCTACCGACAGGACTCCTGGGTCCTGTTCTACAACAAGGCCCTCTTCGCCCAGGCCGGCGTCGCCGAGCCCGACGGGAGCTGGACGTGGGCTGACTACGACGCGGCCGCCGCCCAGCTGACCGACGGTCTCGCAGCGGCGGGCAGCGCCGCGAAGGGCACCTACCAGCACCGCTGGCAGTCCACCGTCCAGGGGTTCGCCAACGCGCAGAAGGACGGCGACATCCTCAGCGGCGAGTACGACTACATGGCCCCGTACTACGAGCGGGTCCTCGCTCTCCAGGACGACGGTGACCAGGTCAACTTCAACACCAGCACGGCCAACCAGCTGACCTATCAGGGCGAGTTCGGCACCCAGAACGCCGCGATGCTCCCCATGGGCACCTGGTACGTCGCAACCCTCATCGCCCAGCAGGCGTCGGGTGACGCCAACGAGTTCGAGTGGGGCATCGCGCCGATCCCGCAGGCTGACGCCTCCACCACCGGTACGGACAACACCCCCGTCACCTTCGGAGACCCGACCGGTTTCGGCATCAACGCGGGGATCGCCGACAACAAGGTGCAGGCGGCCAAGGACTTCCTCGCGTTCGCCTCGAGCGAGGAGGCAGCCCAGTTGCTCGCCGGCATCGGTATCACTCCCGCCCTGTTGACGGACGGGGTCGTCGAGACCTACTTCAGCAACGAGGGCGCGCCGCAGGACGAGCTGTCCCGCTTCGCCTTCGCCGAGCACGACACGCTCCCCGAGAACCCCACGTCGAACAAGGCTGCTGCCATTCAGAACATCCTCCTCGACATGCACTCGGCGATCCTCTCCGGATCGACCCCCGTGGATGCTGCCATCACCGACGCGCAGAACCGCGTCGCCAACGAGGTCGGCCTGGGCTGATCTTCCCGTGGCCGGCTCACCGACGGGTCGGTGAGCCGGCCGCCCCACCTACCTGCCTGGAGGCACTCATGGCGAGCATCGCCGCCACCGACCACGGAACTGCCCCGCAGCCGCCGGTCGCGCCCGACCGTCGCCGACGGTCGCGGCTGAAGATGCGCAACACCCTCGTCGGGTGGAGCTTCATCCTCCCGAACTTCCTCGGCTTCGGCCTGCTGACGTTGGTCCCCATCGTCGTGCTGTTCTACATGTCGTTCACGAACTGGAACGTGTTCGGCAAGGCCGACTGGATCGGTTTCACCAACTACCAGCGGCTGATCGGCGACGGAAGCTTCCAGATCTCCGTCATCAACACCCTTTACTACTCCGCGCTGCATATCCCCCTCACCATCATCGTGTCGCTGGGGCTGGCCCTGCTGCTGAACAACAAGCTGCGCGGGGTCGCCTTCTTCCGCACCGCCGCGTTCTTCCCCTACATCACGTCCATCGTCGCGATCGCCGTGGTCTGGAACCTGCTGTTCAGCCCGGAGTACGGCCCCATCAACGAGGGCCTGCGCTTCCTCGGCATCCAGAACCCCCCGGGCTGGCTCACCTCGCCCGAATGGGCCATGCCCGCCGTCGTCATCGTCAGCACCTGGCGCGACATGGGCTACTACATGATCCTCTTCCTGGCGGGACTGCAGACCGTGCCCCGCGAGCTGCACGAGGCGGCCCGTATGGACGGCGCCAACGTGTGGCAGCGGTTCGTCAACGTCACCATCCCCTGCCTTCGCCCGACGATGTTCTTCGTCACCGTGATGCTGACCATCAACTCATTCAAGATCTTCGATCTCATCCTCGTCATGACGGAGGGCGGCCCCGGGCAATCGACGCTGGTGCTGTCGCAGTTCATCTTCCGTAAGGGATTCGAGGAGAGCCAGTATGGCTACGCCTCCGCGGCGTCGGTCGCCCTGTTCTTCCTCTGCATCATCGTCACTGTCGTGCAGTTCGTGTGGAACAAGAAGCGGAGCACCTGATGGTCGGCACAGTCACCCCCACGCAGGACCTGAAGACGGTCAGCATCGTCGCGCCGCCCCCTCCGCGCCGCGGCCTGTTCCGGCTCGCCAATGGCGGTCAGCGTCCCGTCGACTCCCCGCCCCTGACTCCGGCGCGTCGAGCAGCTCGGACCGCTGGCTACGTCGCCCTCATCGTCTTCGCGGCGGCGCTGCTCATGCCGTTCTTCTGGATGGTCATGAGCTCGCTGAAGTCCGCGAACGAAGTCTTCTCAATCCCCCTGCGGTGGATCCCGGAGACCTTCATCTGGCAGAACTACGTCGACATCTGGTCGCAGTCGAACATCCTCACGTGGATCCGCAACACGCTGTTCCTGTCGGTCGTCGTCACCGCGTTGCAGGTGCTGACCGGCTCGTTCGCCGCCTACGGGTTCGCCCGCATCCGGTTCCCCGGCCGCGACGTGCTCTTCCTGCTCTACATCGGCACCATCGCTGTGCCGTGGCAGTCGTACATGATCCCGCAGTTCATCCTGCTGACGAACTTCAACGTCACCAACACACTGTGGGCCGTCGTGCTCTTGCAGGCCTTCGGCGCCTTCGGAGTGTTCCTCATGAAGCAGTACTACGAGACGATCCCCGAGGAGCTCTCCGAGGCGGCACGGATCGACGGACTCAGCGAGTACGCGATCTGGCGCAAGATCATGCTGCCGCTGTCCGTCCCGGCGCTGGCGAGCCTGACCCTGCTCACCTTCGTGAACACCTGGAACGACTATCTCGGGCCGCTGATCTACCTGCGGAACCCCGACCTCTGGACCATCCAGTTGGGTCTGCGCAGCTTCGTCAGCAACCTCTACGACACCAATTACGCGCTGCTGTTCGCCGGTCTCACCATTTCGGTGATCCCCATCGCGATCATCTTCCTGCTCGGCCAGAAGTACTTCGTCGAGGGCATCGCCACCAGCGGGCTCAAGGGCTGATCATGAAGAACCTCGTATCCCACGACACCTGGTCCGGCATCATCGGGATGCTGTACCTCGGCCTGATCTCCAACGTGCTGCTCGCCGTCGGAAGCGCGCCGTTCCTCATCCTCCTGATGACGACGGATCCCGCGCTCTCCTGGCCGATGCTCGCGCTGACGATGCCCCTGACAGCCCCGGTCATCGCGGCCGTGTTCCGCGCGTTCCGCGAGCACTCGGGGGTGGGACTCGGGCCGATCCGTGCCTTCCTGGCGGGCCTGCAGGCCACCTGGCGCCGCGCCCTGGCCATCGGTGCGCTCGCCTCGATCGTGCTCGTCATCGTCCTCGTCGACGTCCGCTTCCTGTCGGACTCGACCGTGGCGGTGTACACCGTGCCGCTGCTGGCGGTGGTCGCGATCCTCACCGTGAACACCGCCGTGGTCTCGCTCGCCGCGCTGGCCGAGGTGCCCGAGGCGCGGCTGCGCGACCTCTTCAAGGCCGCGCTCTATTTGGGACTCCGACGCTGGTACCTCAGCGCGATCTCGCTGGTGGCGCTGATCGTGCAGGGCGGTGTGTTCGCCTCCGCGCCGGCGATCGGCATCGGCGTCACGGCATCCGCGGCGTTCTACCTCGCCTGGACCAACGCCCGCTACACCCTCCGTCCGGTCCTGGACCCCGCACCCGTTCCCGCACGCTGATCCCCCCACTTCGAGAAAGACGCTGATGACCTTCACCTCACCCACGACCCGGACCTCTCCGGCCGTGTCGACCGAGACGGCCATCGCCGCCGCTGTGGCAACCGTCGAACGCAACACCGCCACTCTCGGGGCCGCCTACCCGGACGACACCACCACCGACAATCGATACCACCCGAGGCCCGCCCACGGACTCGTCCCCGAAGGAGGCAACCGCGGCTGGACGACGAGCTTCCGCACCGGACAGCTGTGGCTGGCGTGGGAGCTCACGGGCAGTGACGTCTACCGGCGCGCCGCCGAAGCCGACGTCGCCGACTTCGGACACCGTGTCCGCAACGAGATCGACCTGGACACGCACGACCTCGGCTTCCTGTACACCCTCTCTTCGGTCGCCGCTCACCGCCTCACCGGTGACGAATCCGCGCGCGCGGATGCGCTTCTCGCCGCGGACCACCTCATGCGGCGATTCCTCGAACCGGCGGGCGTCATCCAGGCGTGGGGAGACCTCTCCGACCCCGTCCAACGCGGCCGGACGATCATCGACAGTCTCATGAATATGCCGCTGCTCACCTGGGCGGCGGAGGAGACCGGAGATGAGCGCTACTCCGACGCGGTTCGGCGCCACTGCGCGCAGCTCGAGCAGAACATCCTGCGGCCGGACGACTCCACGTTCCACACCTTCTACTGGGATGCCGAGACGGGTGCGCCGCTTCGCGGTGCCACCGAACAGGGCGCGTTCGACGAGTCGTGCTGGGCACGGGGCCAGGCGTGGGGGGTGTACGGGTTCGCGATGAACTACGCCGTCACCGGCGATGAGCGGCTCCTCACCGCTGCCCGGCGGTGCGCCGAGTACTTCCTCCGCCACCTGCCGGCTGACGACGTGCCGTTCTGGGACCTCGTCTACACCGACGGCAGCGACGCCCCCCGAGACAGCTCATCCGCCGCCATCGTCGTCTGCGGGCTGCTCGAACTCGCCCAGGTCGAAACCGATGCCGCGCGGGCAGCCGAGTGGGCGGCCCGCGCGCACACCATCCTCGCCTCGCTCATCGCGAAGTACACGCCGGCGACCCCCGAAGACGCGGACGGGCTCATCCTGCACAGCGTCTACGACCTGCCGAAGAACGTCGGTGTCGACGAAGCAACCCTGTGGGGCGACTACTTCTACCTCGAGGCGCTCATGCGCGTCGCCCGTCCGGAATGGAAGAAGTACTGGTGAGGCTCGTCACCCACAGAACGCCATCGGGAACGCGGCCGGGGGCGGTCCTGAGCACCGCGCACGGAGATCGTCTGGTCGATCTGGGCGACGTCGCCGCCGGCGTCTTCGCTCTGATCACCGATGACGAACGGATGCGCGCGGCACGAGCGCGCTGTGCGAGCGCGGTCGTCGAGGACCTGCCCGCTCTCGTCCCCGGTGACCTGGAAGCCCCCATCGTCCCGGGCAAGATGCTGTGCCTCGGCTACAACTACCGCGGCCACACGCCCGACGGTGTCGATCCGACCGCGGACGACCCGGAGTATCCCGACGTGTTCGTGAAGACCCCCAACACCTTCGCGGGGCCGAACGACGCCGTCGTCATCCCCGAGGGGGCGCGCGACGTCGACTACGAGGGCGAGCTCGCCGTCGTCATCCGCACCCGTGCGCGCAACGTCTCGATCGAGGACGCCATGTCCCACGTCGCCGGGTTCACCATCCTCAACGACGTGTCCGACCGCGCATGGCAGCGCCGGCAGAGCCAGTGGGCACTCGGGAAGTGCTCCGACGGGTTCGCGCCCATCGGACCGTGGATCGTCACGACCGATGACGCCCCCGACCCGCAGGACGTCCTGGTCGAGGTCGTCCGGGACGGCGAGGTCACCGTCTCCCAGTCCACCTCGACCACCATCTTCAGCGTCGCCTTCGTCATCTCGCACATCAGTCAGGTCCTGACCCTCGAGCCCGGCGACATCATCTCCACGGGGACGCCGCAGAAGCTCGCCGAGGCTCAGGCGGGTCATCGCCCGCTCGCGCCGGGCGACGCGGTCACCGTACGCATCTCCGGCATCGGCGACCTGACCACCACCTTCATCGCGGCGCCGTCGGAGAGCCCAGCCGCCCCATCGCTCCCGGAGGGCACCGCATGATCCTCGACACGTTCCGCCTCGATGGCAAGGTCGCACTGGTGACGGGGTCGACCCGGGGCCTGGGACAGGGCGCCGCCGTCGCGCTCGCGGAAGCCGGCGCCGATGTCGCGCTCCTCGACCGCGGGGACGCGAGCGACACCGCCCGACTCGTCCGCGCCACCGGTCGACGAGCCCACCTCATCCGTCGAGACCTCGTCAGCGCCACCCCCGGAGAGCTCGCCGGCGCCGTCGACGAGACCCTCGCGGAACTGGGCGGTCTCGACATCCTCGTCAACAACGCCGGCACGATCCGCCGCGCGCCCGCCGCGGAGCACTCGGCGACCGACTGGGACGAGGTCCTGGCCATCAACCTCGATTCCGTGTTCCACCTGTCGCAGGCCGCGGGGCGGCACATGATCGCGACCGGGCGCGGCCGCATCATCAACGTCGCCTCGATGCTGTCGTTCCAGGGCGGCATCCTCGTGCCCGGGTACACCGCGTCCAAGCACGCCGTCGCGGGCCTGACCAAGGCACTCGCGAACGAATGGGCCGCCGCGGGTGTCACCGTCAACGCCATCGCCCCCGGCTACATGGCCACGGACAACACCGCGCCCCTGCGCGCCGACGAGGACCGGGCGGCGTCGATCCTCGCTCGGATCCCCGCCGGCCGGTGGGGCGACGCCTCCGACCTCCAGGGGGCATTCGTGTTCCTCGCCTCCGACGCCGCCTCCTACCTGACGGGCGCCGTCATCCCCGTCGACGGCGGCTGGCTCGTCCGATAACCGCCCCCACCGACCACACAGGAGACTCTCGTGACAGAGACGCACATCCCCCAGCGTTACGCGACCAATCCCGCCCAGATCCCGGGCCTGACCACTCAGCAGCTTCGCGACACCTACCTCATCCCGGAGGTCTTCGTGCCGGGTGAGATCCGGCTGACCTACACGCACCACGACCGGGTGGTCCTCGGCGGGGCCGTACCCGCAGGCGCAGAACTGCGGCTGACCGGATACCCCGAGATCCGGAGCGAAACCTTCCTCGAGCATCGCGAACTCGGCGTCGTCAACGTCGGCGGCGAGGGTATCGTCGTCGCGGACGGCGAGGAGCACACCCTCGTCAAGGGCGCCTGCCTCTACCTGGGACGCGGCGTCGAGGACGTGCGGTTCCGCGACGGCGACGGCGGTGCCGACGGCGCGCAGTTCTACCTCTTCTCCGCGCCCGCCCACACGACGTATCCCACGGCGCTGGTGTCGCCCGGCGAGGGAACGGTGCGGGAACTCGGCGATCAGCTGACATCGAACCGTCGGACGCTGAACCAGTACGTCCACGAGAACGGCATCAAGAGCTGTCAGATCGTCATGGGCGTGACCGAGCTGCATCCGGGGTCCATGTGGAACACCATGCCTGCGCACACCCACGACCGCCGGACCGAGTGCTACCTCTACTTCGACGTGCCCGAGGACGCGCGCGTGGTGCACCTGATGGGCGAGCGCGACGAGACCCGGCACCTGCTCGTCGCCGATCGACAGGCGGTCATCTCTCCCAGCTGGTCGTTGCACTCCGGCGTCGGCTCGGCCGCCTATTCCTTCGTGTGGGCGATGGCGGGCGAGAACCAGGCGTTCGACGACATGGATGCCGCGCCCATCACCGACCTGCGATGAACGCTCCGAGACCCCGCACGCTCCTCGCCGTCGGAGAGACCATGGCGATGATCGTGCCGAGCGTGTTCACCTCGGTCGTGGACGCGGCGTCTTTTCTGGTCGAGGCCGGGGGAGCGGAATCCAACGTCGCGACGCACGTGGCGAGCGCGGGGCACCGGGCGGTCTGGTTCAGCCGCCTCGGCAGTGACCCTTTGGGGCACCGGGTCGCCCAGCAGCTGAGGTCTCGCGGAGTGGACGTGAGCACGGTCGGGTGGGACGACACTCGGCCCACGGGCGTCTACGTCAAGAACCCCGGCGCCGGAGTCACCTACTACCGGCGGGGCTCGGCTGCGTCCGGACTCTCGCGCTCGGACGCGGATGACATCGACCTCGCCGGCGTCGACGTGCTCCACGTGTCCGGAATCACCGCGGCGATCTCCGACACGGCGCGAGAGTTCCTCGAGCAGCTGATGAGACGCGCGCGCGAGGCGGGCGTTCGCATCTCCTTCGACGTCAATCACCGCCTCCCCTTGTGGGACGCAGCAGCCGCAGCACCCGTGTTGCTGGCGCTCGCCCAGCGGGCGGACACCGTCTTCACCGGCCGCGACGAAGCAGAGACCCTCTGGGCGACGGCGACCGCCGACGATGTCCGTGCCCTGCTGCCCGACGTCGACGAACTCGTCGTGAAAGACGGCGATGTCGGCGCCACGGCGTTCACCGGGGAGGGTCGAGTGTTCGTCCCCGCGCTCGTCGTCGACGTGGTCGAGCCGGTCGGGGCGGGCGACGCCTTCGCCGGGGGCTACGTGGCTGCGCTCCTGTCGGACGCGTCGACGCGGGACCGGCTCACGGCCGGGCACGCCTTCGCCGCGCGAACCCTGATGTCCCTCACCGACACCGTGGAAGGAAGCTACGCATGAGTGCCGCGGAAGCTGCTCGACTCGAAGAACTCTTCGCGGGATCCCCGCTGATGGCCATCCTGCGAGGGATGGGGATGGAACGGTCTCTGCGCCTGGCCGAGACGGCCTGGGAGCTGGGAGTGGAAGCCGTCGAGGTTCCCCTGCAGACCGAAGAAGATGAGCGGGTGATGCGCGAGCTGGCGACCCGGGCCGCGGCGAACGGCCGGAGCGTCGGAGCGGGGACGATCCTCCACCCGGATCAGGTCGACGTCGCCCGCGCCGCGGGTGCGGCCTACCTCGTCTCGCCGGGACTCGATCCGCGCGTCGTGGACGCGGCGCGAGCGGCGAACCTGCCGATCCTCCCGGGGGTGGCGACACCCAGCGAGGTGCAGCTCGCCGTGTCGCTGGGCGTGGTGTGGATGAAGGCGTTTCCCGCGACGTGGCTCGGGTCCGGATGGTTCCGGCATATCCGCGGTCCTTTCCCCGACGTCCAGTTCGTCGCGACCGGGGGTCTCGACGCAGCGAACGTGACGGAGTTCCTCGACGCCGGCGTCCGCGTCGCCGCCGTCGGATCGGCTCTCGAGGACGCCGCGCAGCTGGAACGACTCGCGGACGTCCTCCGCTCCCGGGCGTCGCTGACGCATTGACCGGGACACGCGATTCGGGAGGGTGGGGGCATGGGTGGACAGGACGGCGTCGAGACGCTCGGATTCTCTCCGTGGTCTTTTTGGGAGTCGGCCTCCGATGAGGCGAAGCAGTCTCAGAGGGAGCGATTGCTCGCCCTCGCCGAGCGGGGCGACCGCACCTTCGCGGAGGACGCGTTCGTTGCGGACACTGCGGCGGTGGACAACGACGTCCTCCACCTCGGTGAGCGCTCGTACATCGCCGCGGGCGCGTACCTGACGGGCGAACTCATCGCCGGCAGCGACTGCAGCATCAACCCCTACACCGTGATCCGCGGACGCGTTCGCCTGGGCGCGGGCGTCCGCATCGGGGCGCACACCTCCCTCCTCGGGTTCAACCACTCGATGGAACCGGGCACCCCGGTCTTCCGACAACCGCTGACCTCGAAGGGGATCGTCGTCGATGATGACGTGTGGATCGGGTCTCACGTGGTCATCCTCGACGGCGTCATGGTCGGTGCCCACTCTGTTCTCGCCGCCGGCGCCGTGGTGACGAAGGACGTCCCCTCCGGGGCCATCGTCGGGGGGAACCCGGCGAAGTTCATCCGATGGAGAGTGGCGCCGGCCGAGGCGGCGACCCATCGGTCCCGGGATCTGGCGATCCGGTTGCGTGAGTTCGCCGAACACGCCCGCGCCGACGCGGAGACGATCCTCGCTCGTGCCTGGGATGCGGAGTCGGGCGTCTACTCCGATCGTCCCGGGGTGGATCCGTCGTTGCGCGCACACTGCGACGCGGTCGAGGTGGCGCGACTGCTTCTTCCGGGCGCCCCGCCGCAGCTGACCTCCCACCAGCATCGAGCCCGGCTGGCGGCGACGCAGCGCCCCGATGGGCGGATACCTTCCCCCGGCGTGCATTCCGCTCCCGGGAAGCCGTTCGACGACGCCGATGCGGCCTATCACGTGCTGAGTGTCGGCTACGCGATCGACCTGCTCCGGGGTCAACTGCCGCACGCGGTCAGCGAGGCGACGAGGATGACCCCGGCGGACATCTCGGGCTTCTGCGAGTCGCTCCCCTGGCGCACGGACCCCTGGGACGCGGGCCACCGGGTTGACGCTTTGGGAACGGCATTGCACTGGGCGCTTCGCTCGGGACACTCCGTCCTCCCCGGCGCCGTCGAGAGTCTCCTCGGATGGCTGACCACCCGCGCGGACTCCCGAACCGGGATGTGGGGCGATGCGGCATCCGGGGGGGACCTCCTGCTCCTCGTGAACGGCGCCTACCGGACGACTAGAGGAACCTACGCCCAGTTCGGCATTCCGCTGCCGCATCCGACCGCCACCATCGACACCGTCCTCGAACACTCCGCGAACGAGGCCTACTTCACCGCGGAGACCTATGACGCCTGCAACGTGCTGGACGTCGTCCACCCGTTGTGGCTCACCCGGGAAACGGGCCATCGATCAGATGAGACGCAGGCTGTGGCGAGGCGGATGCTGGAGCACACCCTCACGATGTGGGCACCGACGCGAGGGTTCGCCTTCCGTCTTCAGGACTCCGCGGAGCAAGGACGATGCGGGCTGCAGGGGACGGAGATGTGGCTCGCCATCATCTGGTACCTTGCCGACATCCTCGGTGAGTCTCAGCCTCTGGGCTACCGTCCGAGAGGCGTGCACCGGCCCGAGCCGGCCGTACGGATCACCCGCTCGGGCGTGCACATCATGGGGTGGTGACCCCCCGTCACACCGGTGCGGCGGAACCGGCGGGGTCGTGGGGGCCACGCGTCGCACTGGAGCCGCGCGGCCTCAGCTCCGGCAGAAGGAACGTTCGTTGGCGTGGTCGTGTCGGACCGCCGGTCAGTCGCCCGAGCATCAGTTCGACGGCCACGCGCCCGACATCCTGCTTGGGCGGCCGCAGCGCCGTGATCGGCGGTTCCGCGCTCTCCGCCACCTCATCGTCGTACGCCATGATGGCAAGTCGATCCGGCACCTGCCATCCGTTGTCCCGTGCGTACTGCTGCACCAGGACCGCCTGGCGGTCCGAATGGATCAACAACGCCGTCGTCTCGGTCGACAGGCACCGGGAGAGCACCTGCTGGATGACGTCGTCTCGATCGTGGCCGTCCATCGCTTCGAGCGCGAGGTCCTGGTCCACCAGGCTGGTCAGACCGAGGTCCTTCACGGCGCGCTCCCACCCGCGACGCAGCGGCGCGGACGTGGGGGAGTCGACCGAGGTCACGATCCCCACGCGCGTGTGTCCGAGGGAGGCCAGATACTCGCCCGCCAGGATGCCGCCGTGCGTGTGGTCCGTCGTCGCCCACTCCAGCGACGTCAACGCCAGGGATGACGGCGCTCGCCGCTCGGCGAGGACCACCGGTATCGGGAGCGAGGCCAGCCAGTGCAGCAACGCGATGCCGTCGGGCCCGGTGGTGTCCGGTGCGACGATGAGGCCGTGCAGATACCCCGACTCGATCAGTGACGTGATCTGGCGGCGCTGGTCGGCCGGAGAGTAACTCGCCGCACGGAGGATCAGCTGGGATCCGCTCGTGGTCGCCGCCGCACGCGCCCCGATGATGATCTGGGGCCAGTAGTAGGTCAACGACGGCACCACCATCCCGATTCGGAACAGCGGCGTTTCGGCGACGGCGCCCGCGCGTGGCACCGTCGCATCCAATCGGCTGCGCAGCGTCGCGCCGCCGTGGACGCGGGTGAGCAGCCCGCGGTCGGCCAGGGAGGAGATGTCGCGGCGGACGGTCAACTCGGCGACGCCGAGCACCTTGCTCAGTTCGGACACGCGAACCGAACCGGACCGTCGCAGCTCATCCAGGATGCGCTCCTGTCGAGAGAGTCCGAACGCAGGCGAGGCGGGCTTCTGCGCGTCCATCGGACCTCCTCGTCCACCCACGTCGTCTCGATTCTATGCATCGACGTTCGAGCGCGATCGGTGCGAACACCCTGCTCGCCGGATCGGGTGCATCGAGGCCC
>NZ_CAUQWC010000071.1:0-14913 GCF_963521695.1 uncultured Microbacterium sp.
CGAGGCGGCCACCTGCTCCCCCACGCGCCGCAGGGCGAGGATCAGCGGCTCGACGAGCGCGGTCCCGAGGACGACGTAGCGCACGGCATCCTCGATCGATGTGTCGGGCGTCGCCGCGAGTTCTGCCTCGGCGATGGCGGAGAGGTGGACGAGGTACGCGTCCATGACCCGTTCCGGCACGGTGAACCCCGCCCGGTCCAGCGCGGCTAAAGCGTGGGCGACCGCGGCGACCTGGTCGGGGAAGCACTTCTCGGCGTCGCCGCCCATGCGCTCGAGCAGCGCGGTCGCCGCCGACAGGTCGATGTCGGCCGCGACCATCGGGGTGACAGCCGCGTTGGCGGCGCCGAGGAGGTCGTAGGGATTCGCGGGGGGCTCCTCCAGCACGCCGACCACCTTGCGCACACCCGCGATGCCGACGCCCGCGTCGACCAGAGCGCGGATGACACCCAGACGCTGCACGTGCGCGACACCGTACGTCGCCTGGGTGGGCGAGGTCCGCTCCCCCTCGGGCAGGAGCTTCTCGCGCAGGTAGTACTTGATCGTGGCGACCGGCACGCCGGCTCGCGTCGACAGTTCTGAGATCCGCACACTCACCCCTTGACTCGATAGCCCTACTATCCAACACTGGATAGCAATACTATCGAGTGAGGACGTGCCATGGCATCCATCAATCCGGGTCGGATGACCCACCGTTACGACGGCGAACTCGTCGTCTTCCACATCGGGATGACCGTCAACAAATGGTGGCGAATAGACCAGTGGATGCCGCTCATGGGCGACATGCCGCGGATGCTCCGCGAGCTGAGCGTCGACCCCGACTCGGGCCTGCTCGGATTCTCGATGCTCCTCGGGGCTCGCGGGCCCTACCTCGTGCAGTACTGGTCCTCGCTCGAGAAGCTCTACGCGTACGCCTCCGCTCCCCAGCAGGAGCACCGACCGGCGTGGACGCGCTTCAACAAGCGCGCGAAGAAGACGCCCGGTGCGGTCGGGATCTGGCACGAGACCTACGTCGTCGAACGGGCCGAGACCATCTACGTCGCGACGCCGCCGATGGGCCTGCCCCAGGCGACCGAGACCGTGCCGGTCACGTCGCGCCACGACCGGGCGCGGGCACGCGTGGCCGATGGTCGGACGCACGGCGACACGGCACGTGGCTGAGGGCCAGACTGGGGGAATGGCCTCGATCCTCACCACCGCTCCCGAGCTGCACGCCGCCCTCGCCGCGGGGGCGTACCCCGACGGCGGGCCCGTGCGGGTCCTCGACGTCCGCTGGCGGCTCGACCGGCCCGACGGACTTCCCGACTACCGCAACGGGCACATCCCCGGCGCGCAATACGTCGACCTCGACCACGACCTCGCGGCGCACGGCGATCCGACTGACGGGCGGCATCCGATCCCGCCGATCGAGACCCTGCAGGCCGCCGCACGGCGATGGGGCGTCGACGCGGGAGACACGGTGGTCGTCTACGACGATCTGAAGAACATGTCGAGCGCACGGGCGTGGTGGCTGCTGCGCCACGCCGGCGTCGACGACGTGCGGCTGCTCGACGGATCGCTACGGGCGTGGACCGACGCCGGTTTCGACCTGGAGGACGGGGATGCCGAGACACCCGCGCCGGGCTCGGTCTCGCTGTCCTACGGGGCGCTACCGGTGCTCGAGCTCGACGCCGTCGGCGGGTTCGCCGACGAGGATCTGCTTTTGGACGCCCGCGCGGGCGAGCGCTATCGGGGCGAGGTCGAGCCGATCGACCCGCGCGCGGGGCACGTGCCGGGCGCCGTGAGCGCGCCGACGACCGAGAACGTCGGCGCCGACGGACGGTTCCGCTCACCCGACGAGCTGCGGTCGCGGTTCCGGATGCTGGGGGCCGAGGACGGCGTATCGGTCGGCGTCTACTGCGGTTCCGGCGTCACGGCGGCGCACCAGGCGGTGGCGCTCACCCTCGCGGGCTACGAACCGCGCGTGTTCCCCGGGTCGTGGAGCCAGTGGTCGAACCATCCCGAGCTGCCCGTTGCCACGGGGCCCGACCCCCGCTAGGCCCAGAGGTCGCTGACGGGGATCGCCCTGCCCAGCACGTTCTGCGCCGCACGGTGACCTGAGAGCATCGCGCCGGGCACGGTCGCGGGGTCGTCGCCCCACGTCGCCTCCCCCGCCAGGTGCAGGACGCCTCCCACCGGCTCGGCGAGATCATCGTGGTCGGCGCTGATGGACCCCGGCAGCATGTACGCGTAGGAGCCGCGCGAGAACGGGTCGTCCTGCCAGCGGGTCACGACCGCGCTGGTGGGCTCGGGCACCGCGTCGCCGTAGAGCCGGCGAAGCTGGGCGAGGGTGGACGCCACGATCTCGTCGTCGCTCCAGGCACGCGTGGCCATCGCCGCGGGTCCAGCGGCGAAAGTCAGCAGCGCGGGTTCGTCGTGCAGGCGCCCGAGGTCGTACCAGGAGTGCCACCACTGCCCCTCGTCGCCCAGCTGACGGATGCCGTACACGTCGGCATCCCAGAACCGTTCGGCGAATCGCAGCACGACCTTCTCGAACGCGTTCATCCGCAGCAGGCCGAGCGCACGGCGGTGTCGTTCGGGCAGCGGGGGCTCGATGACGACGTCACCGGCGTTCAGGACGCCGACGGGCACGGTCACGACGGCGTCGGCGGCGGCGAAGGTGCCCTGGTCTGTGTCGACCTCAACGCCCGTCGTCGACCACCGCACCGCTGAGGCGACGTGCGCGAGGCGCAGGTCGAGCCCCTCGGCGAGATGCTGTGCGAGCTCGTCGTACCCCTGCGGGAAGACCACCTCGTCGCCGTTCACGGTGTCGTCGTCCAGGCCGTGGGCACCGAGGCCCTCCCCTCCGACGCCGTACTGCTCCTGCGCACGCCGGTCGTTGTACTCGCGCACGCGCTCCTTCCGCTCCGCGTCCCACTCCTGCGCCCCCAGAGCCGCCTCCACGACATCCGCGTACGTCGCGTCGGCCGGGGCGTCGGCGATGACGTCGACCAGCGTCGCGTTCAGCGCGCGCACGTCGTCGGCATACTGCCGAACGGCGGGGACGTCGAGCCGCCGACCCGCCGCGTCGAAATAGGTCAGCGGACGGCTGTCGGGCTGGTAGCCGCCGACCGTGAACTCCACCATCGGCATCCCGAAGGCTCGGGCGGCCTCGGCCACCGGGCTGTCGGTGATGCCGTGGATCCACGAGGCTCCCCGGTCGGTGACGTGCCCGTCGGCGCGGTCGGTGAAGACGCGACCGCCTACACGGTCACGCGCCTCGAGCACGACGACGCGGCGTCCCGCGCGAGCGAGCAGCCGGGCGGCGGCGAGGCCCGCCACCCCCGCACCCACGACGATGGTGTCGACCGTCTCCATGTGTCCTCCGGGCTCTCGGTTCCCGCGACGGTACAGCGGTCGCGGGGGTGGCGGCATCCGCCGCTCCGGAGAACCGGCGATGCCCGGGTGGACGCCGCGTACAGCGTCGGCCGGCGGCGGCGCGGTCTGAGGCTCAGGACTCGGGGAACAGCTCGGCGAGGGTGGTGGGGACACCGTGGTCGGTGTTCGACGGGGCGCGGTGACGGGCCCGGGCGACGACCTCCGGGTGGGCGTTGGCCATGGCGTACGACCAGTCGGCGGCATCCATCATCTCGAGATCGTTGAGATAGTCGCCGAACGCCGCCGTCTGGGCGGGGGTGACCGCGAGGGCGGTCTGGAGCCGGCGGAGGGCCGCGCCCTTGTCGACGCCGGGGTTCATGATGTCGACCCAGTGCGGCGACGACACCACCACGCGATGCGTCGCCGCGATGTCGTCGAGTGCGCGCCCCACGCTGTGCGCGGCCACAGCGAAGTCGTAGACGGCGATCTTGAGGACGTCGTCATGGACGGCGAGCACGTCGTCGACCTCTTCGAGCGCGGCGTAATAGGTCGACGCCTGGGCCCGGAACGCGTCATCGGTGCGCTCGATGTAGGCGGAACGCTTGCCGCACACGACGACACCGAGGTCGTACCCCTCTGCCGCGAGTGACCGCAGTCGGCGGACCGCGCGTTCGACGACCTGCGCATCGAGGGCGTCGGACGCCACCTCGACCCCGGCGCGCACGACGTACGCTCCGTTCTCGGCGATGAAGGTCATGGCATCCGCCGCCTCGCCGAACGTGGCACGCAGGGTCGCGAGCTGTCTTCCAGATGCCGGGACGAAGGCGACTCCGCGATCCGCGAGTCGAGGGAGAAGCTCCCACAACGGTTCGGGGACGTTCCCGTCCCCGTCGAGCAGTGTTCCGTCCATGTCGACGGCGACCAGGCGGATGTCGTGGGTCACGGCATCCATCCTCTCAGCCACGGAAAGCGGCGCGAAAACCCCTCAACCCCTGGGAGGTCCCGGAAACACGCGCGGGTGCATGCGACTATGAGAAGGACGATCGCCCGATCGCGCCGACCAATGGAGAGCGGATGCCCCCCATCTGGAGACGAATCGTTCCCCGCAGCGTGCGTCTGCGCAGCAGACTGCGGCTGAAGAACGGCCGCTGGCGTCTCGCGACGCCCGACCGCGTCCTGCTCGAAGACGTCATCGTGCCCGAGTTCCTCGGCAAGGACGACATCCGGCGCATGCTCGATGTCGGAGTTGCCTGGTACACCCGCACCTATCCGCGGCTGTACCGGGGCATCGAGTACCACTCGATCGACGTCGACCCCGCGATGAAGCGCATCGCCGGACGCCACCATCACACCCTCTCGATGACCGATCTCGCGATGGTCTACCCCGCCGACACCTTCGATCTGGTCGTGTGCAACGGCGTGTTCGGATGGGGACTCGACACCGCGGACGATGTCGCGCGCGGCCTCGAGGCGTGCGCGGACGTCCTCCGGCCGGGCGGGTGGCTCGTGGTGGGCTGGAACGACATGGAGGGGCGGCGCATCCCCGACCTCGACACGCTCGCAGCCCTCCGCTTCGAGCGCGCGGTGCTCCCCGCGGCGCGCGCCGACCACATCGTGACATCGACCCCCTACGCCCACCGATACGACTTCTTCACCCGCCGGTGAGCGCGTCGACGCCGATGATCGCCGGGATCTGGGCTCACTACGATGACGATCTGCTCTTCGCCGTGCCGACGATCGACGAGGCGATCCTCGCCGGTCACGGTGTCCGGCAGCTCTTCCTGACCGCCTCGGACGCCGGCAGCGGCATGTCGCGGTACGTCGACGGTCGTGAGACGGGCATCCGCGCCGCCTACGACGTCATGCGCGGATCGGCGACGGCCTGGTCGGATCGACGGACGGTGCTGTCGAACGGCGTCACCGTCATGACGACCTCGCCGGACGACGACCCCCGGATCTCCCTGTCGTTCCTGCGGCTGCCGGATGGCGGTCTCACCGGCGGCGGCTGGTACGCGACCGGTTACCGCACGATCACCAAGCTCCTCGGCGGGGCGGTCTCGTCGCTGGCGACGCTCGACAGCGGCCAGGACGTCACCGTTGCCCGGCTCATCACCACGATCGCCGCATTCGTCGCCGAGGCGGGAGCGACCCAGGTCTTCACGACCCTGCCCGATTTCGCACCGGCCAGCGAGGGCGACCACCCCGACCATGGCGGCGCGGGCCGGCTCGTGGCCGCAGCGGTCGACGCGGGACTCCTCGACGGCGCGATCGTCCGGTACGCCGTCGGATATCCGGGCCGCACGTGGCCGGCCAACCTCGACGACGGGGCGGTCGCTCGCAAGCTCGCCGTCTTCGCCGCCTACGGCGCGCACGATGAGGTCGTGTGCCGCGCTCCGGAGGCCTACCTCGAGACTCCCGGACTCGGCGACTGGCTGCAGCGCGAGCATCTCATCGACGACCACGACATCGTGCGGCCCTCCCCGCCCTCCGTCGGCGGTCAGGCCGGCCGTGCGGCGACGTCGAATCAAGAGAGGGTACCCGGCGAGGCCTGAAAAGGCGAGGGCCGCGCGCGGACCCCCGGATGCCGCAGACACTTCGAGGATCATCCCCCCTTGGAGGCAGCATGTACTTCCACCTGCAGGAATTCATCAACGAGATCGCCCAGGACGAGCCCGATCCCGCCGCAGCGAACGCGCTGCAGGAGGGACTCGGCGGGCAGTTCGGCGAGATGCGCACGATGATGCAGTACCTCTTCCAGAGCATCAATTTCCGCGGACCGTCGGGGAAGGCCTACAAGGACCTGATCCAAGGCATCGGAACGGAGGAGATCAGCCATGTCGAGCTCATCGGCACCACGATCGCGCGCCTGCTGGACGGCTCCCCCGCCTACCAGGGCAAGCCGGCCGATCCCGTGGATCAGCCCGGCGCCGGCGGCGCCACACCGCTGAGCATCGCGGTGGATCACGGCAACATCCACCACTACCTCGTGGGCGCACAGGGTGCGCTGCCCGTGGACGCGGCGGGCAACCCGTGGTCGGGGAGCTACGTCTACAACTCCGGCAATCTCGTGCTCGACCTGCTGTACAACCTGATGCTGGAATCCACTGGGCGCCTGCAGAAATGCCGCCTCTACGAGATGACCGACAACAAGATGGCACGCAGCACCATCTCCTACCTCATCGTGCGCGACCAGGCGCACGAGAACGCGTACGCGAAAGCACTCGAAACGCTGGGGGTCAACTGGCGCACCTCCCTGCCCATCCCGAAGACGAACGCCGAGCAGTTCCCGGAGGTGAAGCGGCTCGTCGACCTGGGCCTGCAGAGCAAGCAGTACTCGTTCGATCTCGGGAACCAGTCGGAGGCGGGCAGGATCTTCCAGGGCGCGTCGCCGTCCAACGACGGCACACAGCTGGACGCCAGCGAGCAGGCGCCCGTCGGGACGCCGATCACCGTGGCCGCCGAGCGCCCGGAGGAATTCTCGCCGGGAGCCGACGCCGAGCTGCGCAAACTGATCGAAGCGACGGCCGCGATGGAGATGGCGGACATCGACGCCACGTTCGGACGGATGAAGTAGGACCCCCGCGCGCCGCGCCCCGCGAGCCGGAGGTGCGGCGCGAGCACCCGCCCCGCGTGCGCGCCGCTCGCGCGAGGGAGAGAAACCTCTGAATAACGAAAAGATCACGGACGCCTCTTCCGCTCCGTTACCTCACCGTTATAGAGTGCATGCACGGTAGTTGTTTTGCTGTGGCACCTACCGACATGTGATTGCAGGACACTCTGGTGCAGGACCGGGCCGGTCGGGATCCCCGACCGGCCCGTCTTCGTCTGTACGGCGCCGCCTCCCGGCGCGAGGATGGACACGTGAAGGACGCAGAGCTGACCGAACCCGACGGCCGCATCGTGCTCGTGCGGCACGGCGAGACCCAATGGAGCCGAAGCGGGCGGCACACGGGCCTCACCGACATCCCGTTGACCGAGACGGGCGCCTACAAAGCCGAGCTCGCCGGCACCCTGCTCGCGACGAGGCGCTACGACCTCGTGCTGACGAGTCCGCTTCGTCGTGCCGTCGAGACGGCCACCCGCGCCGGGTACCCGGACGCCCGGCCGGAGCGGCGCTTGGTCGAATGGGACTACGGCGCATACGAGGGCCTGACGACGCCCGAGATCGTCGAACGCCTCGGCCACGCGTGGACGGTGTGGGACGGAACGCCCCCGGGGGAGACACCCGGCGAGACGGTCGCCCAGGTCACGGCCCGGGCCGAGTCCCTGCTCGGCGAACTCCGCCCGCGGGTGCGGGCCGGGGAGCAGATCCTGCTGTTCTCGCACGGACACTTCCTGCGCGCGCTCGCCGGCACGTGGCTCGGCCTCACCGCCGCCGGCGGCCGCTTCTTCGTGCTGGGCACATCGGCGGTGAGCGAGCTGAGCTTCGAGCACGGCACCGAGGTCATCACGCAGTGGAACCACGTGCGCGGGCGGTGAATGTCCGATGACATTGAATCTGTATTTTTTGCCAGTGATTCTGTGGCCAAGTTCCGCAGACCACAGGAGAGCGTCGGCCCCAAGTGCTTCGCCCATTGGTCTGGCAGCGACAGTGATTGTGTAGTTCATCGGAGCCTCGCCCGTCTTTCTCGGCAATAGCGGATCGGTGAGGGCGACCGATCCGTCATCGCTGTTTTGAGTCGAGCCACAGCGTCATGCGGAGTCCGTCCTCGGGGAGGTAGAGAACTTCATGGCGACGCGCGACCACGTCGCCAGCGTGGGTTCGCAGGTGCTTGATCGATGTACGTCGACACTCGACGATATGGCCGCTCCACCACGCTTCGAACTGCGGGCTTGTCGCGCTCAGTTCGCCAACGAGCACCTGCAACTCGGGGTCCTGAAGATCATCCGCGTTGGCGGCTCTCAAATGTGCGACGGCGCCATGAGCGAGCTCTTCCCACTCGACAAAGGTGGTTCGCGCTCTTGGATCGTTCACGAGATAACGACAAGTGTTGCGCTGCGCTGGCGGGATACCCTCAAAGCCGTCATAGAGGGTCACTCCCTCCGTGTTCGCTGCGACCATGTAGCTCAATCGGTCGAGCACGTATGCGGGGTGCGGGCGGACCGCTTCGACCAACGCAGTCATCCGATCCCTTAACGCGTCATCGACCCCTCGCTCGGCGATCAGGGCTGAGGGGCCACGACTTCGAAGACGATAGAGGTGCTCCGTAGCGTCGGCGGTGAGCCGGAGTGTTCGGGCGAGCGCATCCAACACAGCATCGCTGGGGTTGGTCTCGCGGCCTTGTTCGAGGCGGATGTAGTAGTCAATGCTGACGCCCGAAGCTGCAGCCACTTCCTCGCGCCGCAGACCCGTGACGCGTCGTCGAGTCGTCCTCGCCGGCGGAGGCTCGAGGGCGGCGTCAGCACGCCTGGCGCGAAGGAAGTCCCCGAGTTCATGAGCCATACAGAAACTCTCTCAGACCCTGCGGCAGCTTCGCGGAAAGGGGGTGCGCCACACCTATGAGTGGCCCGGTCTTCTCATGGCGTTCCCACTGAACGAGGCTGAGGCCGACCCCCCAGCACCGGATTCCTTGGAGATCTCATGGCGACCTACCCCCACGGCTATCACGAGTCCGTGTTGCGATCACACCGCTCCCGAACTGCGGAGAACTCCGCGGCCCACCTCTTGCCATTGCTCAAGCCGACTGATCGACTCCTCGACGTGGGCGCCGGCGCCGGGACGATCACGGCAGACCTCGCTCAGCACGTCCAGTCCGTGAGCGCGACGGAGATCGGACCGGATGAGCTGGCGCTGACGCAGACGACAGCTGCGGAGCGCGGCGTGAGCAACATCGACTTTCGAACGGCCGACATTCATGCGCTTCCCTTCGACGACGCCAGCTTTGATGTGACACACGCACATCAGGTGCTCCAGCACGTCGCTGATCCCGTTCAGGCGTTGCGCGAAATGGCTCGGGTGACGAAGCCCGGTGGGATCGTCGCTATCCGAGATACCGACCATGCGGGCTGGTGCTGGTGGCCGGAGCTGCCCGCGCTCGACTCCTGGCTGAGGATCTATCGTGATGTCGCTCGCCTGAATGGTGGAGAACCGGATGCCGGTCGGCGCTTGCTGTCCTGGGCGCATTCGGCAGGCTTCACGGACGTTGCCGTCACGTCGAGTACGTGGTGCTACGCGTCGGCTGAGCAGCGCGAATGGTGGGGTGGCATGTGGGCGGATCGCATTCTCAACTCCGCAATCACGGGCCGGCTCACCGCCGCCGGACTGGCTGACCACAACGAGCTTCGCGAGATCAGCGACGCGTGGAAACAGTGGGCGGCGGACGAAGACGGATGGATCTCGATACTCCACGGCGAGCTGATCTACCGGGTCCCGGAAGAGTAGACCTGTCTCTCAGATCGTGAACGCGAGAGCCAGGAGTCAAAGGAAAACGGGCCGGGGCGGCGCGCGGCGCGCCGCCCACCGACATGGGGGCTCGCTCTGGCGTTCTCTTCTTCGGGAGCAGCTACTTTGCCGAGAGTGAAGATGCGGCCCCGACGACCCCTGACGGCGCCCGTGGAACACCCCGTGAAAATCGGTCACGAAAATGTAACGATGGCCTCTTCCCTTCCGTTACCCCACCGTTATAGAGTGCTCGCACGGTAGTTGTTTTGCTGTGGCAGCTACCGACATGTGATTGCAGGACACTCTTGGTGCAGGGACAAGGGCCGGTCGGAAGCCTCTCCGACCGGCCCTTACTCTGTCCGGCCCTCGCACGGCGCCATATCGCACCCGACGCAAGGGGCGGAACGTCGGGCCGGAACGGGCACGGTCGGCTCTACGCTGAAGGGGTGACCGATCGACGCCTCGCCGTGCAGGCCTGGGAGAGCCTCTTCCGCGCGCAGCACGAGGTGTTCGAAGACATCCGCGGCGATTTCGACAGCACCGAGCTGACGCAGGCGGAGTACGACGTGCTGCTCACCGTCACTCGGGCGCCGCAGATGACGGCGAGACTCCGCGACGTCACCGGCAACATGCTCATCAGCCAGCCCAGCGTCTCGCGTCTGGTCGAGCGGATGGTCACGCGGGGGCTGCTGACCAAGTGCGCCGACCCGGAGGACGGTCGCGGCTCGCTCGTGTCCGCCACCGAGAACGGCGCGGTGGTGTTCCGCCGACTGGCCGCCGCGCACGGCCGCTCGATCGCCGAGCGCATGGCCCGCCTCGACAACGACGAGCTCGCGCAGTTGCACGCGCTCACCGCGAAGCTCCGCGCCGGGGCCTGACCGCAGCACTGGCCGTGTGCGTCGGGGCCGGCGCGAACCGCAACCCGCCCTGTCGCGGCGAAGCCACATCCGTTCGCCGAACCTGCGGGTCCTCGCGCGCAGTCCGATGCAGTCTCGCGACACCTCTGATCTCGCGGCATCCGGTCGGGCACCGCGCCTCAGCACTCGATGACGTTGACCGCGAGGCCGCCCTCGCTGGTCTCCTTATACTTCGTCGACATGTCGATGCCCGTCTGACGCATCGTCTCGACGACCGCGTCGAGCGAGACGTAGTGACTGCCGTCGCCGCGCAGGGCGAGGCGCGCGGCGGTCACGGCCGTGGACGCGGCGATCGCGTTCCGCTCGATGCACGGGATCTGCACGAGCCCCCCGACCGGGTCGCACGTGAGGCCCAGGTGATGCTCCATCGCGATCTCGGCCGCGTTCTCGATCTGCCGGTTCGTGCCGCCCATGACGGCGGTGAGGCCGCCCGCCGCCATCGCACATGCGGAGCCGACCTCGGCCTGGCATCCGCCCTCCGCCCCCGAGATCGACGCATTGGCCTTGAAGAGCGAGCCCAGCGCCGTCGCCGTCAGCAGGAAACGGCGGATGCCCCGACGGCGGTTCGCCTCGGCGACATCGCCGTCATCCCACCCCGAGACCTCGGTGCGCGTGACCGCGTGACCGTCGTAGCCGAGCAGCGCGCTGCCGACGAGTTCGCCGTGCGGTGTCACGGCGTTGCCGATGCCGAGGCCGGAGTCGGCGAGGAAGCGCCACCAGTACATGGCCACGGCCGGCAAGATGCCCGCCGCTCCGTTCGTCGGCGCGGTGACGACCCGCCCGCCCGCCGCGTTCTCTTCGTTCACGGCGAGGGCGAAGGCGCCGAGCCACTCCCCCGGGAGTTCTCGGTGCCCCTCGGCCTCGATCGCGTCGAGCTGACCACGGATGACGGAGGCTCGGCGCTTGACCTTCAGGATGCCGGGCAGCACGCCGTCGTTCTGCAGGCCCGCGTTGACGCAGGCAGCCATGGCATCCCAGATGCGGTCGAGGCCGGCGGCGATCTCTTCGTCGGAGCGCAGCGCTTCTTCGTTGAGCCGCGCAGCCTCGGCGATCGTGATCCCGCGCTCGTCGCACAGCGCGATGAGGGTGGCCGCGTCGTCGAACGCGAGGGGCATCGGCGCCGCGGACACCCGCGCCGGCTCGCCGTCGCGTCGGATGAAGCCTCCGCCGATGGAGTAGTACGTGTCGTCCGCGACCACCGCGCCGTGGGTGTCGCGCGCGACGACGGTCATGGCGTTGGGGTGACCGGGCAGACGCGTTCGGGGCTCGAGCGAGATGTGGGACCTCGCGAACGGGATCTCGTGCGTCCCGGCCAGAGAGAGGAGACGCCCGTCGGGCCAGTCCGACCACGCCCGTCGCACGGCATCCGGATCGACCGTCTCGGGATCGAGGCCCTGTAGCCCCGCGACGACCGCGTCGGGGGTGCCATGGCCGATACCGGTCGCGCCGAGTGAGCCGTAGAGGGCACACGAGACGGATGCCACCCGCTCGAGGGCGTCGTCGCCCCGCAGCCGTGTGACGAAATCGACAGCGGCCTTCATGGGGCCGACGGTGTGGGAGCTCGAGGGTCCGATCCCGATGGAGAACAGCTCGAACGCGGAGGTGTATGCGCTCATCCCGTCAGCGTACGTCGCCCTCCCGACACCGGCCGGTTACCCCCGCGCCACGCCCGGGATGCGTGACGTTCGGGGCCGATTAGACGTCCCCCACGGTCCCGGCTATGCTGGACCACGGCCTGCGCGCCGTTTCGCGCGGAGGCCCTGCGCCCGTAGCTCAATGGATAGAGCATCTGACTACGGATCAGAAGGTTAGGGGTTCGAGTCCCTTCGGGCGCACACTGTGTTGAGACAGTGATCAGCCCCGGCCGTGAGGAAACTCCGGCCGGGGCTTTTTTCGTCCCCGGCGCCCGCACTCCGGGCGCGTGAGGCGCCAGAACCGTCGCCTCGAGAGCCGTCGGCGCGACACTTCTCGACACCTCACGCGGGAGGCGACTCAGCCCGAGGCGGACGCCTCGCCGCGATGGGCGGCGTCCATCTCCTCCGAGTGCAGGTGCAGGATCGCCAGCGACTCGCGGAGCGAGCCGAGCGGCGCCTCGATGTCGTCGTAGTGGTGCACGAAGCCGTTGGCATCCCGCGCGCTCACCGACACCAGCGCGTAACCGGGACGCGGCACCCGCGCCTTTCGACCGAACCGTCGCTCCGCCATGGCATCCACCTTCCGTCGCGGCCGAGATTACCGCGGCCGGCGCGTGACACCCGTCAGCGCGCGGCCGACTTCTTCTTCTTGCCGGTCTTGCCGCCGCCCGTCGTGGGCGGAGGGGCCGCGTCGACCGCCGCCTTGTCTGCGACGGTCCTGTCTTTCGCCCGTCGTTTCGCCTGCGAGGCGAGGCGGGCGAGATCGACCATGCGCAGGGCATCCATGCGGGCCTTGCGCATCTGGGCGTACTCGGGATCAGCGTCTGCCGTCATGCCCTCGACGTCGAGTCTCTGGCTGAGGTTCGCCTCGACGTCGCCCCAGGCTGCGATCCGCGCGTCGGCGACCAGACCGGCCACCCGATCCGCGTCACCCGCGAACGTGCGGAGTTCTTTCGCCACTCCCCGCGACTGCTTGGCACGCCGGCGCAGATTACGGGTGTCGCGGTCGCGATAGTCGTGCGTACCCGAGGAGTCCGAGAACCGCCCCCACGCACGCTTGCGCTGGTGCGTCACCCGGTCGGCAGCCTGGTCCTGCTCGTCGGCGAGCGAGCTGAGGACGGCGCGGGCGAATTCGGCGAAGACATCGCTCTCGAACTGACCGCCGCGGGCGATCGTCTCGACGAGGATGCGATTGCGCACGGCGAGCCGCGCCGCCGCTGTCGCGATCGACAGCCCCTCGGCGATGGCCTCATTCGTGCGCCCCACGGAACCTCCCGTCCCAGGCTATCGTCCGCGGGGGGCGCCGCACTCAGATGAGCTTGTCGACCACGGCCGCGATGCGTCGCGCGCGGGTGTCCGCCGCCTTCGCGGACACGACGCTGGTGACGTGCGCCTTCCGAGCACTCGGCGACAGGGCGTCGAACGACGGGCGCGCACCCGACTCCGCCAGCGCGGCGGCGAGGTCGTTGGGGACCTCGACCGTCCGCGGCGTCGTGTCGAGCGTCAGCGTGACGGTGATGGCATCCCCACCCGACAAACCCGTGGCCGCCCGCTTGTCGGACGAGAACGGGATGAGGAAACGCCCGCCCCTCACGCCGATCGTGCTGGCGTAGCCGTAGCCGTTGACGTCGACCATGACGGCGGCGCGCTTTCCGCCGCGGAGCTCATCGACGACGGCGGGCGGCACCTCGATGCCGGTGTTGTTCCCCATCTGGAAGAGAGTCGTTTCGAAGCGCATGCGGCACAGTGTGCCAGAGCTCCCGGTCGGCCGTGCAGGGGACATCCGCCCCCGCGTCCGGCAATCCGCCGCCCCGCGGGCTCCGAAGATCATGTGGCGGCGGTGCGGAAAGCACGAGCTGCCGGTGGGGCGCACCGACGACTGGCTGGATTCATGACTGAACCCGTACGACTGCATATTTCCGACGGCGTGGCCCGGGTCACCCTGAACCGACCCGACAACGGCAACGCGATCAGCCTCGACCTCGCGCGGGCTCTCCGTCGCGTCGTGGCGCGCATCGCCGACATCGCACCGCGAGTCGTGGTGCTCACGGGCGACGGGGGCACCTTCTGCTCGGGTGGCGACGTGGTCGAGATGGCCGCAGCCGACGACCTCGGCGACTTCGTGTACGAACTCGCGACGACCTTCCACGGAGCGCTCGCGAACCTGGCTGACATCGACGCGGTCATCATCGCGGCGGTCGACGGTGTCGCGGCAGGCGGCGGGCTCGGGCTCGCGCTCTGCGCCGATGTGGTCCTCGCCTCCGATCGCGCCCTCTTCCTCACCGCCTACGAGGCCATCGGGCTGAGCCCCGACAGCGGTGCGTCGTACCTCCTCCCCCGGGTCATCGGCGCCTCCCGCGCGCGCGCCATGAGCGCGGTCGGTCTTCGACTGGATGCCGCGGCGGCCCACGACATCGGTCTGGTGCACGCCGTCACGCCGTCGGCCGATCTCGACGACGCCGTGTGGGCGATGGCCACCCGGCTCGCCGCGCGTCCGCAGACTCACATGGCCGCATCGCGCGCCCTGTTCCGCGGCGCGGACCCGCAGGAGTTCCGTCGCCACCTCGACGCGGAGGCGCAGGCGATCAGCGCCGCGGCCGCGTCGCCCGACGCTGCGCGCCTGATC